>NZ_JBFADU010000003.1:0-518695 GCF_040641575.1 Streptomyces sp. NPDC020807 | reverse complement strand
AGCGGTGTGCTCTGCCTGGGGGGGGGGGGGGGCGCGGGCGGGGGGGGGGGGGGGGGGGGGGGGGGGGGGGCCGCTGCGCGGGGCCTTCCCCCACCCCGCCCCTTCCCGAAACCGGGGCTCCGCCCCGGACCCCGCGCCTCAAACGCCGGCGGGGCTGAATTTCCAGCCCGCCCGGCGCTTGAGGGCACGGGCGCCAGGCCGTACGGGGGTCCGGGGGCTTGCCCCCGGTTTCGGGAAGGGGCGGGGTGGGGGAAAGGCCCGCCGCAGGCGCCCCCGACCCGCACCCCACCGCCCCGTACCGTGAGGCCATGACGTCCCCCTACATCGAGATCGACGGCACCCCCGCCCCCGACCCCGCCCTCCTCGCCACCCTCATGTCCGGCTTCGGGCACTTCACCGCCTTCCAGGTGCGCGACGGCCGCGTGAAGGGGCTCGGGCTGCACCTCGCGCGGCTCGACCGGTCGACGCGTGAGCTCTTCGGCGAGGGGCTGCCCGGCGACGCGGTCAGGGCCCGGCTCTCCGGGGCCGTCGCCGCCTCGGGACGGCGGGACTGCTCGGCACGGGTGTACGTCTACGGGGGCACCCGCCTCGCCGTCGTCGTCTCCGACCCCGCCCCGGACGCCCTCGGCGCCCCGCAGCGTCTGATGAGCGTGGAGTACCTGCGCCCCGCCCCGCACCTGAAGCACCTGGGCGGCTTCGGCCAGCACTACCACCGGGCGGCGGCCCTGCGGGCCGGCTACGACGAGGCGTTGCTGACCTCCGGGGACGGGGAGGTCGCCGAGGCGGCGATCAGCAACATCGCCTTCTGGGACGGCACATCGGTGGTCTGGCCGACGGCTCCCCACCTCTCGGGGGTCACGATGACCCTCCTCGAACCGCTGCTCGGCTCGGTGCGCCGCCCGGTGTCGCTGACGGACCTGCCGGACCACCGGGCCGCCTTCGTGGCGAACGCCCGGGGCATCGCGCCGGTCTCGGGCGTCGACGCGGTCGACTTCGCCGTGGACGGGGAGCTCATGGCGCGGGTGGGCGCGGCCTACGCCTCCGTCGAGGCGGAGGAGATCGCCTGACGACCGACCGGGGGACCCGCGCGAGCGGCGTGTCACCCGTTCGGCACGGAGTGTCAGCTGACGCCATGAAACCCGTACTGACCTGCGAAAACGTCCGGAATCCAGTGGACACACCGTATCGGACGGCCCAATCCTGATGTCGTGTCAGGAGGCGGGGCGCGCCGCGCGGCTCTTATCTCGGTCACAGAAGGTCCGTCTCGGGAAGTCCCTCCCGGGAGGACCCCCGGCAAGACCGGCACCGTCATGACCGGCACGACCGCTCGCGCGCCCCGGAGGACCCCATGCGCACCACTGCCCGCCTTTTCACCGGTACCGCGCTGACGGTCCTCGCGATCGGGGCGTTCGCCGCCCCCTCGGCACACGCGAACGACAACGGCAACAACGACAACGGCTGGAACAACAACGACCGCGGCAATCACCAGTCCCTGGAGATCTACCCGTCCTCCGCCGAACCGGGGGCGACGGTCACCGTCAACACGCTGGCCTGCGGTGAGCACGGCCACGGCGTCGGTGACGCGAACTCGCTCGGCGCGGGCGAGTTCCAGCTGAGCCCGAGCACCCACAAGGAGGTCGTCGTCGGCCAGTTCCGGGTGCCCGAGCACGTGAAGGCCGGCTCGTACGGCATCAGTGTCGCCTGCGACAACGGGAAGACGGCCCGGGGAGACCTGACCGTCAAGCACCGGGGTCCCAGCGGACACGTCCAGACCGGTGTCGGGGGCAGTATCGGCCCCGACACCGCCCAGGTCACGGCGGGTGCGGCGGTGCTGGCCGCGGCTGCCGTGGGCGGGGTCGTGCTCCTGCGCCGCCGGGCGAGCGGCGCGCAGGGCCGTTAGGGCCCCCCAGGTCGACCGGGCCTGGAGCCCTCCCCCGCCCGTCCTGCCCCCGCCGCGCGCCCGCACACGGCCCGGCGGGGGCGGGGCCACACTCCCACCGACACGTGACACGAGGGATCCCTAGTGAGCAGCAGGAACAAGGGCTGGGGCATAGCCGTGGCCGCCTGCGTGGGCCTCTGGCTGGTCCAGAACGGCTCGCAGGACGTCGCGCCGCCCGTGCCGTCCGCCGCGCAGGCCTTCGCCGCCGGGCCGAGCGTCCACACCGAGGCGGCCGCCGACCCGCTGCCGTACTCGGCGCCGGTACGGCTGCGCATCCCGGAGACCGACGTGGACACCCCGATGATGCGGCTCGGTCTCGGCAGGAACGGTTCGCTGGACGTGCCGCCGGCCGCGGACCGGAACATGGCCGGCTGGTACGGGGACGGCACGCCGCCCGGCGCGAAGGGCACGGCGATCGTCGCCGGGCACGTGGACAACGCGCAGGGGCCGGCGGTCTTCTACACGCTGGGGGCCCTGAAGAAGGGCCACCGGATCGAGGTGGACCGGCAGGACGGCCGCACCGCCGTGTTCACGGTCGACGCGGTCGAGGTGTACGCGAACAAGGACTTCCCGGACCGGAAGGTATACGGGGAGACGGACCGCGCCGAGATCCGGCTGATCACCTGCGGCGGCGGCTTCTCCGAGAAGGGCGGCGGCTACCAGGGGAACGTGGTGGCCTTCGGGCACCTCATCGGAGTGCGTTGACGTCCATGGTCAGCCACTGGTCGTAGCCGAGCTTCACGACCAGCGAGCAGACGACCACGAGCAGCACCCCGCGCACGAACGCGGTGCCCTTGCTGAGCGCCATCCGCGCGCCGATCATCGCGCCCGCCAGGTTGAAGACGGCCATGGCGGCGGCGAGCTGCCAGTACACGTTGCCCTGGTAGGCGAACATCGCGAGCGCGCCCGCGTTGGTGCAGACGTTGACGATCTTGGCGGTGGCGGAGGCGGTCACCAGGTCGAGGTGGAGGACGGCGGTCAGCGCCAGGACGAGGAAGGTGCCCGTGCCGGGCCCGAACAGGCCGTCGTAGAAGCCGATCCCGCCGCCGACGAGGACGATCGCCGTGAGGATCCGCGCGCGGGTGAGGGGCGCCCGGCCCTCCCCTTCCGCCCTCGCGCCGAAGGAGGGCCGGAAGAGGACGAAGCCGGCCACCGCGAGCAGGACGACCATGGTCAGCGGGCGGAGCGCGTCCTTGCTGATCATGGAGACGAAGGAGGCGCCGGCCACGGAGCCGGCGAGCGCCGCGAGTCCGACCCGCACGGCGATGCCGACGGGGACGGGCGTCCTGCGCACGTAGGTGATCGCGGCGCCGGTCGTGCCGACGATGGCGACGGCCTTGTTGGTGCCGAGGACCAGACCGTGCCCGACGCCCGGGAGTCCGATCATCAGGGCCGGGAGCAGCAGCAGCCCTCCCCCGCCCACCACGGCGTCGATCCACCCCGCGACGAGTGCGGCGAGGCAGAGCAGGACAAGGGTGGTCAGCGTGATGTCGGGCATGGCGTGACCCTACGGAGACGATCGTTGCCCCGTCCATGGATCGGCTCGTCGTTGAGCCAGTTCTGAGGTTCCCGGCGGGACGGCGGCGAGGGGCCGGGGCCTCACAGTCTCCCCCGCCCCGCGCGGAGATCAGCGTTCCGTACGGGAAACAGCCGGGATGCCGACGGGTAACACCGGCGACGCACGCTTCCGGGTATGAGTACACGGATCGTGGTGGTCGGGGGCGGAACGGCGGGCGCCCGGCTCGCCCAGCGCCTGCCCGTCACCCTCCTCGGCGAGGAGCGGCACGCCCCGTACAACCGGGTGCTGCTCGCCGACGTCCTCGCCGGGCGGTACGCCCCCGAGGTCATCGCCCTGCCCGACGCCCGGGAGCCGGTGCGGCTCGGGACGCGGGCGGTGCGGATCGACCGGGCGGCGCGGACGGTGGAGTGCGCGGACGGCTCCCTCGTCGGGTACGACCGGCTGGTCCTGGCGACGGGCTCCAACCCGGTCCTGCCGCCGCTGCGCGGCCTGCGCGGCGCCGCCGCCCTGCCGGCGGGCGTCCATCCCTTCCGCACCCTCGACGACTGCCTGGCGCTGCGCGCGCTGGTGCGGCCCGGGGTGCGGGCGGTGGTCATCGGCGGCGGGCTCCTCGGCGTCTCGGCGGCGCGGGCCCTCGCGGAGCTGGGCGCGGAGGTCGTCCTCACGCAGCAGGGCGAGCGGCTGATGGAACGCCAGCTGGACGCGGCGGCCTCGGCGTTGCTCCGCGAGCACGTCGAGTCCCTCGGCGTCGAGGTGCACACCGAGTGCCGGGTGAGCGGCCTGCGGCAGCGGGAGGGCGCGGTGACGGCGGTCGAACTGGCCGACGGCTACGTCCTCGACGCGCAGGTCGTGGTCCTGGCGTGCGGGGTGCGGCCCAGGGTGGCGCTGGCCCGCGAGGCGGGGCTCGACGTGGCGCGGGGGGTCGTGGTCGACGACGAGCTCCGCACCTCGGACCCGTACATCCACGCGGTCGGCGACTGCGCGGAACACGCCGGTCACCTCTACGGCCTGGCGGGTCCGGCCATCGAGCAGGCGGACGCCCTGGCGGACCTGCTGCTCCCGGAGTCGGCCGGTCCCCGCCGCGCCGGCGCCCTCACCGGCACCCGCTACACCGGCACCCGCGCCCTGACCCGCCTCACGCTCACCGGCCCCCGGCCGCTCGATCTCGCCGCGTTCGGGGAGGCGACCGCCCAGCCGGGGGACGACGTCGTGCAGCTGACGGACGCGACCCGGGGGGCGTACCGGAAGGTCGTCGTCCGCGGGGACCGGCTCGTCGGGGGCGTCCTGCTCGGC
Source organism: Streptomyces sp. NPDC020807 (assembly GCF_040641575.1). Taxonomy (NCBI): domain Bacteria; kingdom Bacillati; phylum Actinomycetota; class Actinomycetes; order Kitasatosporales; family Streptomycetaceae; genus Streptomyces; species Streptomyces sp. NPDC020807. Next base: position 513,944 of record NZ_JBFADU010000003.1, on the reverse strand, counting down.
GACCTCGCCGCGGTCGGCACGCTCGCCCGGGCCTGGGAGGGCGACGAAGCCCTCCCCGAGGCCCCCCTTCTCCACCTGCTCACCCACGAAGGCCACGACGGCCATGACGGAGGCCCCTCATGACCACCCCCACCATCGTCCTGGTCGGCCACGGAATGGTCGGCCAGCGCTTCCTGGAGGCCCTCGCCGAGCGTGGCGTCACCGAGCGCGCCCGGATCGTGGTCCTCTGCGAGGAGCCGCGCCCGGCCTACGACCGCGTCCACCTGACCTCGTACTTCTCCGGCAAGACCGCGGAGGACCTCTCGATGGTCGAGGACGGCTTCCTGGAGAAGCACGGCATCGAGCTGTACGTGGACGACCCGGCGGAGTCCGTCGACCGCGGGGCCCGTACCGTCACGGCCCGTTCCGGCCGCGTCTTCGCGTACGACACCCTGGTCCTGGCCACCGGCTCGTACCCCTTCGTCCCGCCCGTCCCCGGCAAGGACGCCCGCGGCTGCTTCGTCTACCGCACGATCGAGGACCTCCTCGCGATCGAGGAGTACGCGAGGACGGCGACGACCGGCGCGGTCGTCGGCGGCGGTCTGCTCGGCCTGGAGGCGGCCGGCGCGCTCAAGGGCCTCGGACTCGACACGCACGTCGTGGAGTTCGCGCCGCGCCTGATGCCGGTGCAGGTCGACGAGGGCGGCGGCGCGGCCCTGCTCCGGACGATCGAGAAGATGGGCCTGACCGTCCACACCGGCACCGGGACGCAGGAGGTCGTGGCCTCCGCCGACGGCGCCGTGACGGGCATGCGCCTGTCGGACGGCTCCGAACTTTCCACGGACATGGTGGTGTTCTCGGCCGGCGTCCGCCCCCGCGACCAGCTGGCCCGCGACTGCGGTCTCGCCGTCGGCGAGCGCGGCGGCATCACCGTCGACGAGCAGTGCCGTACGTCCGACCCGGCGGTCTTCGCGATCGGCGAGTGCGCGCTCGCCTCGGACGGCCGGGTGTACGGCCTGGTGGCGCCCGGCTACGAGATGGCGCTCACGGTGGCGGACACCCTGGTCGCCGACGAGTCCGGGGAGGGCGGGAAGTCCTTCACCGGCGCCGACCTCTCCACCAAGCTCAAGCTCCTCGGCGTCGACGTCGCCTCCTTCGGCGACGCCCACGGCGCCACCGAGGACAGCCTCGACGTCGTGTACTCGGACTCCCGCTCGGGCGTCTACAAGAAGCTGGTGGTCTCCGGCGACGGCGTCCTCCTCGGCGGCGTCCTGGTCGGCGACGCCGAGCAGTACGGCATCCTCCGCCCGCTCACCGGCTCCGTCCCGCCCGTCTCCCCCGAGCAGCTGGTCCTCCCGGCCGGCCTCGGCGCGCCCGTCGCGCTCGGCCCCTCGGCCCTGCCGGACGACGCCGTCATCTGCTCCTGCCACAACGTCACGAAGCACGCCATCGGCCAGTGCGAGTCGCTCGCCGAGGTGAAGAAGTGCACCAAGGCCGGCACGGGCTGCGGCAGTTGCGTGAAGGTCATCGAGAAGCTGCTGCCGGCCCCGGCCGACAACGGCCTGTGCCGCGACTTCTCGTACACCCGCAGCGAGCTGTACGAGATCGCCCGCACCCTGCGGATCACCTCCTTCGCCGCGCTGCTCGACTCGCACGGCCGGGACGCGGCGAAGGGCGGCGAGGGCTGCGAGGTCTGCAAGCCGACCGTCGGCTCGATCCTGGCGTCGCTCGCCCCGACACTGGGCATCGGCGGGTACATCCTCGACGGCGAGCAGGCCTCCCTCCAGGACACCAACGACCACTTCCTCGCCAACATGCAGCGCAACGGCTCCTACTCGGTCGTGCCCCGCATCCCCGGCGGCGAGATCACCCCGGACAAGCTGATCGTGATCGGCGAGGTGGCACGGGACTTCGGCCTCTACACGAAGATCACCGGCGGCCAGCGCATCGACCTCTTCGGCGCCCGGGTGGACCAGCTCCCCTCCATCTGGACCCGCCTGGTCGACGCGGGCTTCGAGTCGGGCCACGCGTACGGCAAGTCGCTGCGCACGGTGAAGTCCTGCGTGGGCCAGACCTGGTGCCGCTACGGCGTCCAGGACTCGGTGAGGATGGCGATCCAGCTGGAGCTGCGCTACCGGGGCCTGCGCGCCCCGCACAAGCTCAAGTCGGCGGTCTCGGGCTGCGCCCGCGAGTGCGCGGAGGCGCAGTCCAAGGACTTCGGGATCATCGCCACGGCGAACGGCTGGAACCTGTACGTCGGCGGGAACGGCGGCGCGACCCCGCGCCACGCGGACCTGCTCGCCCAGGACCTCTCGGACGCCGAACTCGTCCGGCTCATCGACCGGTTCCTCATGTTCTACATCCGGACGGCCGACCGCCTGGAGCGGACGTCGACCTGGCTGGAGCGCCTGGAGGGCGGCCTCGCCCACCTCAAGGACGTCGTGGTGCACGACTCGCTCGGCCTCTGCGACGAGCTGGAGGCGCTGATGGCCGCGCACATCGAGGACTACCAGGACGAGTGGGCGCAGACCCTGGACGACCCGGACCGGCTGCGGCGCTTCGTCTCCTTCGTGAACGCGCCCGAGACGCCCGACCCGTCGGTCCGGTTCACGCCGGAGCGCGACCAGATCAAGCCGGATCTCACGTTCCTCACCCTGGAAGGGGTCACCTCCCGATGACGACGACCACGCCGACGACGACTGCGACCCTCGAACTCTCCCCTTCCCCCGACGCCTGGATCACGGTCTGCGAGGAGTCCCGGCTCACCCCGGGCCGGGGCGTGGCCGCCCTGCTCCCGGACGGCCGGCAGGCCGCGGTCTTCCGGGACCGGGCGGGACGGACGTACGCGATCGACAACCGCGACCCGTTCACGGGCGCCCAGGTGCTCTCCCGGGGCCTCCTCGGCTCGGTCGACGGGCGGCCGTTCGTCGCCTCGCCGCTCCTGAAGCAGCGCTTCGACCTGGAGACGGGCCGGTGCCTGGACGACGACGAGGTGGCGGTGCCGGTCTACGCGGTCCGCAGCACGACCACGTAACTTGACTGATCGTTCCAGATGATCGTACGGTCCTTTCATGGCCAGGACCAAGGAATTCGATCCCGAGGCCGCGCTCCGGGCAGCCCTGGAACTCTTCTGGGAGCGCGGCTACGAGGCGACGTCGATGGCGGACCTCGTGGAGCACCTCGGGGTCGGCCGGGCCAGCCTCTACGCGACCTTCGGGAACAAGCACGACCTGTACATGAAGGCGCTCGACCGCTACCTGGAGACCCGCGACCCGGAGATCGTCGAGGCGCTCTCGGCGCCGGGTCCGGCCCTGCCGGGCGTGCGGGCGCTCGTCCGCCGCTTCACCGCCGAGGCGGCGAGCGAGGGGCGGCAGCGGCTCAACGGCTGCTTCGTCACCAACTCGGCGGCGGAGCTCGCCCCGCACGACCCGGCGGTCGCCCGGCGGGTCGAGCTCAGCTGGGAGCAGATGGAGACGCTGCTGTACGGGGCCCTCACCCGGGCCCGGGCCGGCGGCGAACTCCCGGCGGACCGGGACCCGCGCGCCCTGGCCCGCATGCTGCTCGTCCTGCTCCAGGGCATCCGGGTCGTCGGCAAGGCGTCGACGGAGCCGGGTCGGGTCCTGGACGCGGCGGAGCAGGCGCTGTCCCTGCTGGACTGAGGGGGACGAGCGAAGGGCGCCCACGGGGGGCGCCCTTTCTTCGGACCCAATTATGGAACGTACGGTCAAGTTCAGAGCATCCGCATCAACCGACGACAGAGGAGTCACCCATGACGTCCGCCCGCCCCACCGCCCGCTTCACCGACCGCTCCGCCCTCGTCACCGGCGCCGGATCCGGCCTCGGCCGGGCCATCGCGCGCGCCCTCGCCGCCGAGGGCGCGAAGGTCGTCGTCTCCGGCCGCACCGCCGCCTCCCTCGCCGAGACGGTGGCGCTGATCGAGGCGGACGGGGGCACCGCGGCCGCTGTCACCGCCGACGTGGCGGACGCCGGGTCCGTGCGGGAGCTCGTACGGCGCACGGTCGAGCTCCACGGCGGGCTCGACGTGGCCGTGAACAACGCGGGCGTCTTCCGGGGCGGGACGAGCACCGCCGACTTCCCGCTCGACGCGTGGCGGGAACTGCTCGACACCAACCTGACGGGCGTCCTGCACTCGCTCCAGGCGGAGATCGCGCACATGCGGGCGCACGGCGGCGGCTCGATCGTGAACATCTCGTCCAACCTCGGCGCCCACGTCCGCCTCCCCGGGCTCTCCGGCTACCAGGTCTCGAAGGCGGCCGTGTCGGCGCTCACCCGGGCCGCCGCCCTCGACCACATCGCCGAGGGGGTGCGGATCAACGCGGTCAGCCCGGGGGCCTCGGAATCCGCCATGTCGCTGCTGCCGGGCGAGACCGAGGCCGAGCGGGACGTCCGGATGAAGGGGCAGTCGCCGCTCGGCCGGCTCACCTCTGCCGCCGAGGTGGCGGCCGCGGTCCTGTACCTCGCGTCGGACGACGCGGGCTCCGCCGTCGGCACGGACCTGGTGGTCGACGGCGGGGTCTCGGCCTGATCCCGGTCCGCCCGCGTCACTGCCGGAGGGGTCAGGCCTGGCCGCCCGCGGCGGCGGCCGGGTCCATCCAGAAGACCTCCCAGTGGTGGCCGTCGAGGTCGGCGAAGGAGCGGCCGTACATGAAGCCCATGTCCATCGGCTCCTTCGCCGGGCTGCCGCCGGCGGCCAGCGCCGCGTCGGCGAGCTCGTCGGCCTTCGCGCGGCTCTCGGCGCTCAGGGTGATCAGCACCTCCGTCGCCTTCGTCGCGTCGGAGATCGCCTTGCCCGGGGCGGTGAAGCTCGCGAACTTCTCCTCCGTGAGCAGCATCGCGAAGATCGTGTCGCTGATGACCACGCAGGCGGCGGTCTCGTCGCTGAACTGCGGGTTGATGGAGTAGCCGAGCTTCTCGTAGAAGGCCTTGCTCGCGTCGAGGTCCTTCACGGGCAGGTTCACGAAGATCATCTGCGGGGCCATGGCGGGTGCTCCTGGTTCGTTCGGTGCTGTCGGGAGGTAAGACGGGCCCGCCTCCCGGAACTCATCGCCGTCCCGGAGAATTCTTCGAAGATTTTTTCGCTCGGGCCACCTCAGGCGGCCGAGCGGAGCCGGAGTGCCGCCAAAGGGATGAATCCGCCCTCGCCGCCGCCGGTCGGGGCGTCGCGCCCCGCGAGCCTGCGCAGCAGCGAGAGCGCGATCCGCTCGCCCTGCGCCTTGGCCCGGTCGGCGAGCGGGCCCGCGTGGAGGCCGTCGACGGTGGCGTGCCAGAGCTGCACCCAGCGGCCGAAGTGGGCGGCGGTGAGGGGGCGGGCCGCGTGGAGCGCGGCGTGCGGGGCGAAGGCGTCCTTGCGGTACTCGGCGGTACGCAGGAGGGCGCGCTCCCAGAAGTCGGTGATGCCCGGCAGATGGGCCTCCAGGTCCGTCCCGGCGACCTCGGTGAAGAAGGGGCCGACGAGGGGGTCGGCGAAGGCGGCGCCGTAGAAGCGGCGGAGCAGGGCGTCGAGGTCGGCGCGGTCGCGGATGTCCCTGGTGGCAGCCATGCGCCCCAGTGTCGCGCACGGGTCGAGCGCCCTCCAGAGACGAAGGTCCCGGTGGTGTCCTCTTCCGCTTCACCGCTTGTTGATGCACAGTCAACTCCGTACTCCTAGGTTCCGGAAGCGCGCGACCCCGCCGCCGACCGGCGAGGCGGGGCGGTTCATCACCCTCATCAGGAGTGAGACGTGGAGCGACGCAGTTTCCTGCGTGGAGCGGTCATCGGCACCTCCGCCGCCGCCTTCGGCGGCAGCCTCTGGCACGGGGCGGCCTTCGCCGCTCCCGCCCAGCCCGGCGCGGGCCCCTACGGGGCGCTCGGCGCGGCGGACGCGAACGGCATCATGCTGCCGGCCGGATTCACCAGCCGGGTGATCGCCCGGTCCGGCCAGACCGTGACCGGCACCTCGTACACCTGGCACAACGCCCCCGACGGCGGCGCCTGCTTCGTCGACGGCACGGGCTGGATCTACGTCTCCAACTCGGAGATCAACCCGAGCGGCGGCGCGAGCGCGGTCAGGTTCAACTCCTCCGGCACGGTCACCGGCGCGTACCGCATCCTCTCCGGCACCCGCCAGAACTGCGCCGGCGGCGCCACCCCGTGGAACACCTGGCTGTCCTGCGAGGAGGTGTCCCTCGGATACGTCTACGAGTCGAACCCCTGGGGCGGCACCGCCTACCGCCGGGACGCGATGGGCAGGTTCAAGCACGAGGCCGCCGCCGCCGACCCGGTCCGCAAGGTCATCTACCTGACCGAGGACGAGACCGACGGCTGCTTCTACCGCTTCATCCCCACGACCTGGGGCAACCTCTCCTCCGGCACCCTCCAGGTCTTCAAGGCCTCCACCGCCACCTCGGGCACCTTCACCTGGCAGAACGTGCCGGACCCGGACGGCGCGCCGACCACCACCCGCAACCAGGTCTCCGGCGCCAAGCGGTTCAGCGGCGGCGAGGGCTGCTACTACGCGAACGACACCGTCTGGTTCACCACCAAGGGCGACAACCGCGTCTGGCAGGTGAACCTGGCCGCCGGGACGTACGAGCTGGCCTACGACGACTCGCTGGTCTCCGGCGGCGGCGCCCCGCTGACCGGCGTCGACAACGTCACCGGCACCTCCTCCGGCGACCTGTTCGTCGCCGAGGACGGCGGCAACATGGAGATCTGCGTCATCACCCCGGACGACGTCGTGGCGCCGTTCCTGCGGATCACCGGCCAGTCGAGCTCCGAGATCACCGGCCCGGCCTTCTCCCCCGACGGCCGCCGCCTGTACTTCTCCAGCCAGCGCGGCACGAGCGGCAGCTCGTCGGGCGGCATCACCTACGAGGTGACCGGGCCGTTCCGCGCGTAGGACCTGCGGGAGCCCAGCTCCACCGTCCGCCGGCCGCCGCCCAGGAGGGCGGCGCCCAGCGGCGTCAGGGTGTGCAGGACCGCGTTGCCGTGGCGCAGGGTCGCGATGAGCCCGGCCTCGCGCAGGACGCCCGCGTGCTGGCTCGCGGAGGCCAGGGAGACCCCGGCCCTGCGGGCCAGCTCGCTCGTCGTCCCGCCGTCGCCTATGGCGTGCAGGACCGTCGAGCGGGTCTGGCCGACCAGCTTGGCCAGCGAGGAGCCACCCGGCGCACGGACGGTCGGCGCCTCGCCGTGGGTGATCGGGTAGACGAGCACCGGCGGCAGCGCGGGATCGCGCAGCACGACCGGGGTGCCCCGGCAGAAGTACGAGGGCTGGAGCAGCAGCCCCCGGCCGTCCAGGTGGACGTCCCGGTCGACCGGGTAGTCCGCCTCCAGGACCGGCGCGCGCCAGCGCAGCATCGGCGGCAGCGAGGCGAGGAGCTCCTCGGCCCCGCCGTCGAGCAGGGCCCGGCCGCGCCGCGCCCGGTCCGCCTCCACCCGGGCCCGCAGATGCGGCCAGTACGGCTCGATCGCGGCCCGGTGGTAGCTCCGCAGGGCCCCCACGAGCCGGTCGAAGGGCTCCGCGCCGCCGTCGGCGAGGGCGCGGAGCGAGTGGGGGACCGTACGGGCTCCGGAGCGGTCGGCCGCGAGGAGCGAGAGCTCGGAGCGCAGCCGGCCCGGCTCGGTCCCGCGGATCGCCTGGAGCCCTTCGTCGAGTCCGTGGACGCCTTCGGCGGGCGTCAGGAAGTCCGGGAAATATCCCCGGCTCGGGACGAGCGCGGCGAGGAGCCGGGTCTCACCGCCGAGCCTCGTCCTGGCGTCCGTGCGCCATTCCTTGTAGACGACGGATCCGCGGCGGTCTCTTAAGCGGTGAAAACTCAGAATGGTTTCCCACAGAACATCAGGCCGTGCGGCCGTCCGCACCCCCGCCAAGTCGTTTCCTGTGAAATGAATCCGCAGCATGATGACGTCCCCACCTGTGCACTCGCAACCACCCCCGGCAACGAGTATGCACAGCATCACAGCACGTTACCAGGGTGTTTCAGCCAGAGTTGAAAAGCATCGCGGCAAACGCTGCCGGAACGAAAAGCTAGGCGGGTCGGGCAGGAAACCTTCAGGACCGAGGTGGCGTGACGAAGACCGTGGGGGGCTTTGCGCGTCCGGCGGCGGTCGGCGAGGTTGCGGCTCACCTGCCCGGCATCGGTAAAGGGCGCGGCCTCCGGGTGGGGATCCGGAGGCCGCGCCTGTCCGTTTCTTCACTTGAGAAAACGTGAAGAAACAGAAAAGTTCAATGGCGAAGAATTATAGCCGTCTCAATTGAACAGGAACTCACATCTGATCGACGGGCACGGAAAATGAGCGCGGCCAAAGACGACGGGACGGACACCTCCGCACAAAGGTGTCCGTCCCGTCTCTCTTTGGTGCCCGGAGCCGCCGCCCGTCGGTGAGGGTCCTGAGAGACCGACGGCGGCTCCGGTGGTACCGCTGCCGAACCGGGGGCCGGGGGGCCCGACCGCCACACCCGGGCCCCGGTTCAGCAGGCTCTGTGAGGGATCAGCGGCTGTCGCTGCCCTTGGCCTCGGCGGCGGCACGACCGGCCTCCAGGCGCGCCACCGGGATCCGGAAGGGCGAGCAGGAGACGTAGTCGAGACCGACCTCGTGGAAGAAGTGCACCGACTCCGGGTCGCCGCCGTGCTCGCCGCAGACGCCGAGCTTGATGTCGGGGCGGGTGGCGCGGCCGGCCTGGGCGGCGCTGCGCACGAGGGCGCCGACGCCGTCCTTGTCGATGGTCTCGAAGGGGCTGACGCCGAAGATGCCCTTCTCCAGGTACGCGGTGAAGAACGAGGCCTCCACGTCGTCGCGGGAGAAGCCCCAGACCGTCTGCGTCAGGTCGTTGGTGCCGAAGGAGAAGAACTCCGCGGCCTCGGCGATCTGGCCGGCGGTGACGGCGGCGCGGGGCAGCTCGATCATGGTGCCGAGCGCGAGCTTGAGCTCGACGCCGGTGCGGGCGACGACCTCGGCGATGACCTGCTCGGCCTCCTCGCGGACGATCTCCAGCTCCTGGACGGTGCCGACGAGCGGGATCATGATCTCGACGCGCGGGTCGCCCTTGGCGTCGACGCGCTGGGCGGCGGCCTCGGCGATGGCGCGGACCTGCATGGTGAACAGGCCGGGGATGACCAGACCGAGGCGGACGCCGCGCAGACCCAGCATCGGGTTCTGCTCGTGCAGCCGGTGCACGGCCTGGAGCAGGCGCAGGTCGTTCTCGTGCGGCTCCTTGCGGGACTCGGCGAGGGCGACGCGCACCGACAGCTCGGTGATGTCGGGCAGGAACTCGTGCAGCGGCGGGTCGAGCAGGCGGACCGTGACGGGCAGCCCGTCCATGGCCTCGAAGAGCTCGACGAAGTCCGTCTTCTGCAGCGGGAGCAGGGCCTCCAGGGCCTCCTCGCGCTCCGTGTCCGTGTCGGCCAGGATCAGCCGCTCGACGAACTGGCGGCGCTCGCCGAGGAACATGTGCTCCGTGCGGCACAGGCCGATGCCCTGCGCGCCGAAGCGGCGGGCGCGGAGCGCGTCCTCGGCGTTGTCCGCGTTGGCGCGGACCCGGAGGCGGCGGACGCGGTCGGCGTACGCCATGAGGCGGTGCACGGCGGCGACGAGCTCGTCGGCGTCGTCGGCGCCGGCGTGCATGCGGCCCTCGAAGTACTCGACGACCGGGGAGGGCACGACGGGTACCTCTCCGAGGTAGACCTTGCCGGTGGAGCCGTCGATGGAGACGACGTCACCCTCCTCGACGACCTGGCCGTCGGAGGTGGTCATGCGGCGGCGCTTGGTGTCGACCTCGAGCTCCTCGGCGCCGCAGACACAGGTCTTGCCCATGCCGCGGGCGACGACGGCGGCGTGCGAGGTCTTGCCGCCGCGCGAGGTGAGGATGCCCTCGGCGGCGATCATGCCGTCCAGGTCGTCCGGGTTGGTCTCGCGGCGGATCAGGATGACCTTCTCGCCGGAGCGGGACCACTTGACGGCCGTGTACGAGTCGAAGACGGCCTTGCCGACGGCCGCGCCCGGGGAGGCGGCGATGCCGCGGCCGATCTGTTCGACCTTCGCGGTCTCGTCGAACTTCGGGAACATCAGCTGGGCGAGCTGGGCGCCGGTGACGCGCTGGAGCGCCTCGGCCTCGTCGATCAGGCCCTGGTCCACGAGCTGGGTCGCGATGCGGAAGGCGGCACCGGCGGTGCGCTTGCCGACGCGGGTCTGGAGCATCCAGAGCTGGCCGCGCTCGATGGTGAACTCGATGTCGCAGAGATCCTTGTAGTGGGTCTCCAGCGTGCTCATGATGTGCATGAGCTGGTCGTACGACGTCTTGTCGATCGACTCGAGGTCGGCGAGCGGCACGGTGTTGCGGATGCCGGCGACGACGTCCTCGCCCTGCGCGTTCTGCAGGTAGTCGCCGTAGACGCCGGCGTGGCCGGAGGCGGGGTCGCGGGTGAAGGCGACGCCGGTGCCCGAGTCGGGGCCGAGGTTGCCGAAGACCATCGAGCAGACGTTGACGGCGGTGCCGAGGTCGCTCGGGATGCGCTCCTGACGGCGGTACAGCTTCGCGCGGTCGGTGTTCCAGGAGTTGAAGACGGCCTCGATGGCGAGGTCCATCTGCTCGCGGGCGTCCTGGGGGAAGTCGCGGCCGGTCTCGGTCTTCACGATCTTCTTGAAGTGCTCGACGACCTTGCGCAGGTCGGCGGCGTCCAGGTCGGTGTCGCTGGCGACGTTCTTCGTGGCCTTGGCCTCGTCGAGGGCCTCCTCGAAGAGCTCGCCGTCGACGCCGAGGACGGTCTTGCCGAACATCTGGATCAGGCGGCGGTACGAGTCCCACGCGAAGCGCTCGTTGTCGGCCTGGGCGGCGAGGCCGTTGACGGACTCGTCGGAGAGGCCGATGTTCAGGACCGTGTCCATCATGCCGGGCATGGAGAACTTGGCGCCCGAGCGGACGGAGACGAGCAGCGGGTCGTCGGCCTGGCCGAGCTTCTTGCCCATCCGCGTCTCGAGAGCGTCGAGGTGAGCGGAGACCTCGTCGCGGAGCGCGGCGGGCTCGGAGCCGCTCTCGAGGTAGACCTTGCACGCTTCGGTGGTGATCGTGAAGCCCGGAGGCACCGGGAGGCCGAGGTTGGTCATCTCGGCGAGGTTGGCGCCCTTGCCACCGAGCAGGTCCTTCAGGTCCCTGTTGCCCTCGGTGAAGTCGTAGACGAACTTCTGATCATTGTTTTCCGACACGGGTCCCGACTCCTCGATGACTCGGTTGGCTGCCCTGACGGCGAGGAACATACCCAGATCGAAGGCTTCTGTGGAGGTACGCCTAGCGGACACATGGTCTTAACCACCCGTCCGCCAGCACTTCGAAAGTAACTGAGAGGTAGCTTCCGCTTTCAGGACCCGAAGCCCGGATGGCCGAATCTTGGCGCTGGCCGCTCAAGTGAGCGCCAATCGGAGCATTTGTGTTCAACTCTTGAACGCAAAAAGGGTGGCACCCCGTGCCACCCTTCAGGCGGTGCAGCCGTCCGTAACCTGCTCATGTGAGCGCCACCCCCCTCAGGGGTGGCGAGGATCACTCCTCGGGGCGCACGAATGAGCGGCCCGATCTCACCCTCCGGACGTGTCCAGCTCGGCGTCCTCGCTCACGCCAGCGCAGTCGTACGGGTCCTTCAACCAGCCGTCCGGCAGGACAACCCGGTTGTTTCCGGACGTACGGCCCCGGGGGCCGTCCGCACCCACCGGCCACGGCTGGTCCAGATCAAGCTCGCTCAACTGAGCGCGCAATTCGTCCAGCGATGAAGTAATCGCCAGCTTCTTGCGCATCTCGGAGCCGACGGCGAAGCCCTTCAGGTACCAGGCCACGTGCTTGCGGAAGTCGATGACACCGCGTGCCTCGTCGCCCAGCCACTCGCCGAGCAGCCGCGCGTGCCGCACCATCGCGTCCGCGACCGCCCGCAGCCCCGGCTGCGCGTACTCCCCCGTGCCCTCGAACCCGGCCACGAGGTCCCCGAAGAGCCACGGCCGCCCGAGGCAGCCGCGCCCGACCACGACGCCGTCGCAGCCGGTCTCCTTCATCATCCGCAGCGCGTCGTCCGCCGACCAGATGTCGCCGTTGCCGAGCACCGGGATCTCCGGCACGTGCTCCTTGAGCCGCGCGATGGCGTCCCAGTCGGCCGTGCCGCCGTAGTGCTGGGCGGCGGTCCGCCCGTGCAGCGCGATGGCGGTGACGCCCTCCTCGACGGCGATCCGCCCCGCGTCGAGGTAGGTGATGTGGTCGTCGTCGATGCCCTTGCGCATCTTCATGGTGACCGGCAGGTCACCCGCGTTCGACACGGCCTCGTGGAGGATCGCGCGCAGCAGCGGCCGCTTGTACGGCAGCGCCGAGCCGCCGCCCTTGCGGGTCACCTTCGGGACCGGGCAGCCGAAGTTCAGGTCGATGTGGTCGGCGAGGTCCTCGTCCACGATCATGCGGACGGCCTTGCCGACGGTCACCGGGTCGACGCCGTACAGCTGGATCGAGCGCGGCTGCTCGGTCGCGTCGAAGCGGATGAGCTGCATCGTCTTCTCGTTGCGCTCGACCAGGGCGCGCGTCGTGATCATCTCGCTCACGAACAGCCCCTTGCCGCCGGAGTACTCGCGGCAGAGGGTACGGAAGGGGGCGTTGGTGATGCCGGCCATGGGCGCGAGCACCACCGGCGGCTGCACGATGTGCGGGCCGATGGCGAGAGGGGAGAACGCGGTCATTGGCCCATTGTCCCGCACCGCGCGCTCAAGCCGTCAGCCGTCCCGCACCGCGCGCTCAAGCCGTCAGCCGTCCCGCACTGCGCGCTCGAGTCCCCAGCCCTACGATCCGCACATGCCCGAGCTCACGCCCCCGAAGCTCCCGCCCCCGACCGCCCCCGACCAGCTCCCCCGCCGCAGACAGCTGCTCGTCCTGGCGATCTGCTGCATGAGCCTGCTCATCGTCAGCCTCGACAACACCGCGCTCAACGTCGCCCTCCCGTCCATCGGCCGCGAGCTCGACGCCGGCGTCTCCGGGCTCCAGTGGACGATCGACGCCTACAGCCTCGTCATCGCCACCCTCCTCATGCTCGGCGGCTCCACCGCCGACCGGATCGGCCGCCGCAAGGTCTTCGTGACCGGCCTCGTCGTCTTCGCGCTCGGTTCGCTGCTCTGCTCCCTCGCGCCCAGCCTGGAGGCGCTCGTCGCCTTCCGGGCGCTCCAGGCCGTCGGCGGCGCGATGCTCAACCCGGTCGCGATGTCGATCATCACCAACACCTTCACCGAGCCCGCCGCCCGCGCCCGGGCCATCGGCGTCTGGGGCGGGGTCGTCGGCATCTCCATGGCCGCCGGGCCGCTCGTGGGCGGTCTGCTCGTCGAGGCCGTGGACTGGCGGGCGATCTTCTGGGTGAACCTCCCGGTCGCGACCGTCGCCCTCCTCCTCACCCTGCGGTACGTCCCCGAGTCCAGGGCTCCCCGGCCCCGCCGTCCCGACCCCGTCGGACAGGTCCTCGTCGCGGTGCTCCTCGGCTCGCTCACGTACGCGATCATCGAAACCGCCCCGCTCTTCGCCCTGGTCGCGGCCGCCGCGCTCGCCGGGCTGCTCCTGTACGAGCCGCGCCGCCGCGAGCCCCTGATCGACCTGCGGTTCTTCCGCAGCGCGCCGTTCAGCGGGGCCACCGTCATCGCGGTCTGCGCCTTCGCCGCGCTCGGCGGCTTCCTCTTCCTGAACACGCTGTACCTCCAGGACGTGCGGGGCCTCTCCCCCCTGGACGCGGGCCTGTACATGCTGCCGATGGCGGGCATGACCTTCGTCTGCGCCCCGCTCTCCGGGCGGCTCACGGGCGCTCGTGGGCCGCGCCCCTCGCTGCTCGTCGCGGGGACGGCCATGGCGGCGGGCCCGCTGCTCTTCGCCGCGTTCGAGGCGGAGACGAGCGACGCGCTGCTCTTCACCGGGTACGTGCTCTTCGGCATCGGCTTCGGCGTCGTGAACGCGCCGATCACCAACACGGCCGTCTCGGGCATGCCCCGCGCCCAGGCGGGGGTGGCCGCGGCGGTGGCGTCCACGAGCCGCCAGGTCGGCCAGACCCTCGGCGTGGCGGTGGTCGGCGCGGTCCTGGGTGCCGGGATGGCCGGGGGCTCGCGCGAGGAGGTGTTCACGGCCGCCGCCCGCCCCGGCTACTGGATCGTGACGGCCTGCGGGCTCGCGGTCCTCGCCGTGGGCGCCCTGACGAGCGGCGCGTGGGCCCGCGGCACGGCGGAGCGGACGGCGCGGGCCCTGGAGACGGCCGACGGCCCGCCGGCGCCCGTCCCGGGGGCCCAGCGGAGGCGATGACGGACAGGGGGATCTGCCGTCACGAGAACCACTTGAAGATCATTTGGCCCGGAATCTCCCCTTCCCTGTCCGGTGCATGACTAGCCTGCCCAGGCAGCACCCGACCGTCTTCACCCAGGGGGAACCATGTCCGCACCCGACCGACCGGGCCCTCCCGCCCGCTCCGGCGCAGCCTCCGCACTCGGCTGGATCCTGACCATCGGCCTCAACGTGGTCGCGCCGATCGTCACGTACAACACGCTCACCGAGGACCACGGCTGGTCCGAGTTCGCCGCGCTGCTCGCGAGCAGCGCGTGGCCCGTCCTGGACACCGCGATCATGGTGGCCTGGCGGCGCAAGGTGGACGAGTTCGCGCTCGTCACCCTGGTCTTCCTGGTGATCACGGCGGTGGTCTCGCTCGTCGGCGCGCACACCGCCCGCGCGCTCCTGGTCAAGGACTCGGGCGTGACGGGCCTCTTCGGCCTGCTCTGCCTGGCGACGCTCCTGGCGCCCCGCCCGCTGATGTTCTACTTCGGCCGCAAGTTCGCGACCGACGGCACCCCGGCGAGCACGGCGTGGTGGAACGGCATGTGGGAGTACGAGGGCTTCCGCTCGACCATGCGCACGATGACGCTGGTGTGGGGCGTGGCGTACGTGGCCGAGGCCCTGGTCCGCATCGCCCTGGCGTACGCGCTGCCGACCGACACCATGGTCGTCGTCAGCCCGGTCCTGCTCTACTCGGTCCTCGGCGCACTGGGCGTCTGGACGGCCTGGTTCGGCAAGCGCCGCGCGGCCGAGGGCGCCCGGCGCCAGGCCGAGGCGGAAGCGGCGGCAGCGGCGGCGGCCTCCTGAGGCGTACGGAGAAGCCCCCGGCTCCGAGAACGGAACCGGGGGCTTTCCCGTACGGGAACCCAGCGGGTCAGCAGCCGAGCAGGCGGCTGCCCAGGTAGCTCTGGATCTGGTCGAGCGAGACGCGCTCCTGCTTCATGGTGTCGCGCTCGCGCACGGTCACCGCGTTGTCATCGAGCGTGTCGAAGTCGACGGTGACGCAGAACGGGGTGCCGATCTCGTCCTGGCGACGGTAGCGGCGGCCGATGGCGCCGGCGTCGTCGAACTCGATGTTCCAGTTCTGGCGCAGGTCCGCCGCGAGGCCCTTGGCCTTCGGGGAGAGCTGCGGGTTGCGGGAGAGCGGCAGGACCGCGACCTTGACCGGGGCGAGGCGGTGGTCGAGGCGCAGCACCGTGCGCTTCTCCATGACGCCCTTGGCGTTCGGCGCCTCGTCCTCGACGTACGCGTCGAGGAGGAAGGCCAGCATCGCGCGGCCGACACCGGCGGCCGGCTCGATGACGTACGGCGTGTAGCGCTCGCCGGACTCCTGGTCGTGGTAGGTCAGGCTGGCGCCCGAGGCCTTGGAGTGCGCGCTCAGGTCGTAGTCGGTGCGGTTGGCGACGCCTTCCAGCTCGCCCCACTCGCTGCCGCCGAAGGAGAAGCGGTACTCGATGTCGGCGGTGCGCTTCGAGTAGTGGGAGAGCTTCTCCTGCGGGTGCTCGAACCAGCGCATGTTCTCCTCGCGGAGACCGAGGCCGGTGTACCAGTTCCAGCGCTGCTGCATCCAGTACTCCTGCCACTCCTCGTCCTCACCCGGCTTGACGAAGAACTCCATCTCCATCTGCTCGAACTCGCGGGTGCGGAAGATGAAGTTGCCCGGAGTGATCTCGTTCCGGAAGGACTTGCCCATCTGCGCGATGCCGAACGGGGGCTTCTTGCGCGCGGTGGTCTGCACCTGGGAGAAGTTGGTGAAGATGCCCTGGGCGGTCTCGGGGCGCAGGTACGCGACGGAGCCGGTGTCCTGGGTCGGGCCGAGGTGCGTGGAGAGCAGGCCGGAGAACTGCTTGGGCTCCGTGAAGGTGCCCTTGTTGCCGCAGTTGGGGCAGTTGAGGTCCGTGAGGCTCTCGGGGGCGCGGCCGTGCTTCTCCTCGTACGCCTCCTCCAGGTGGTCCGCGCGGAAGCGCTTGTGGCAGGAGGTGCACTCGGTCAGCGGGTCGGTGAAGGTCGCGACGTGGCCGGAGGCCTCCCAGACCTCGGTGGCCAGGATGACCGACGAGTCGATACCGACGACGTCCTCGCGCGCGGTGACCATGTAACGCCACCACTGGCGCTTGAGGTTCTCCTTGAGCTCGACGCCCAGGTGTCCGTAGTCCCAGGCGGCACGCTGACCGCCGTAGATCTCACTGCAGGGGAAAACGAAGCCACGGCGCTTGCTGAGGCTGACGATGGTGTCGATCTTGTCGGCGGCCACGGTGCTCTCTTCATTACGACGACGAAGTGCGAATGCCACAGGTTACCGGCGCGCCCACCCCCCGCATCAAATCGGTTCCCCGCGCCCACCCCCGCCCTCGCCGCGGCCGCTGACCGTGGCCCGGGCCACACATAGGACAATTGACAATCGTTTCCACTTTTGTTGAAAATGAGTGTCATGAACGTACGCCGTCTGATACCCACCACCGCCGTCGCCGGAGCCGTCACCCTCGGTCTCGTCACCCTCTCCGCCTGCGGCGGAACGTCCAACGCCGCGGACAAGGGGGACGGCGGAAAGCTGGACGTGGTCGCGTCGTTCTACCCCATGCAGTACCTGGCCGAGCAGATAGGCGGCGGCCACGTGGCCGTCAACACGCTCACCAAGCCCGGCGTCGAACCCCACGACCTGGAGCTCAAGCCGAAGCAGATCGGCGAGCTCGGCGAGGCCGACGTCATCCTCTACCTCAAGGGCATCCAGCCCGCCGTCGACGAGGCCATCGCCCAGGCCGGCGTCAAGAACACGGTCGACGCCGCCACCCTCACCACGCTCGAAGAGCACGGCAACGAGGTCGGCCACGCCCACGAGGGCGAGGAGCACGCCGCCGAGGAGGCCGGCCACGAGGGCCACGACCACGGGTCCGAGGCCGGCGCCGACCCCCACATCTGGCTCGACCCCGTGAAGTACGCCGAGGTCGCCAAGGGCGTGGGCAGCGCCCTGGAGAAGGCGGACCCGGGCCACGCCGCCGACTACAAGAAGAACACCGACGCCCTGGTGAAGAAGCTCGGCGCCCTGAACACCGAGTTCGAGACGGGGCTCAGGAACACCACCACGAAGACGTTCATCACCACCCACTCCGCCTTCGGCTACCTCGCCGAGCGCTACGGCCTGGAGCAGGAGGGCATCACCGGCATCGACCCCGAGTCGGAGCCGAGCCCCGCCCGCATCAAGGAGCTCCAGGACATCGCGGAGAAGGACAAGGTCTCCACCGTCTTCTTCGAGACCCTCGCGAGCGACAAGACCGCGAAGACCCTCGCGGGCGACACCGGTCTCAAGACCGACGTGCTCGACCCGCTGGAGGGAATCACCGACAAGTCCAAGGGCGATGACTACATCGAGGTCATGCAGTCCAACCTCGCCGCGTTGAAGAAGGCCCTCGGCGCCAAGTGACCAGGGCAGCACAGGCGACACAGGCAGCACAGCAGGAGGCACGCATGAGCGACGAGCCCGTCATTTCCGTCCGCGGAGCCACGGCGACGCTCGGCTCCCGGCCCGTCCTCCGGGGCGTCGACCTCACCGTCCACCGCGGTGAGGTCGTCGCGCTGCTCGGCGCCAACGGCTCGGGCAAGTCGACCGCCGTCCGCTCCGTCATCGGCCAGGTCCCGCTGACCGGCGGCCGGATCGAGCTGTTCGGCACGGAGCAGAAGCGGTTCCGCGACTGGGCCCGCGTCGGTTACGTACCGCAGCGGACGACCGCCGCCAGCGGCGTCCCCGCGACGGTCCGGGAGGTCGTCTCCTCCGGCCGGCTCTCCCGCCGCAGGTTCGGCTGGACGACGAAGGAGGACCGGGCCGCCATCGAGCGGGCCATCGCCCTCGTCGGCCTCGCCGACCGGGCCAGGGACTCCGTCTCCGCGCTCTCCGGCGGCCAGCACCAGCGCGTGCTGATCGCCCGCGCGCTCGCCTCCGAGCCCGAGCTGCTGATCATGGACGAGCCGATGGCCGGCGTGGACCTCGCGAGCCAGGAGATCCTGGCCGCGACCCTGCGCGAGCAGGTCGCGGGCGGCACGTCCGTCCTCCTCGTCCTGCACGAGCTCGGTCCGCTCGAACCGCTCATCGACCGCGCGGTCGTGCTCCGCGACGGCTGCGTCGTCCACGACGGCCCGCCGCCGGAGGCCGTCGGCCAGCACGCGCTGCCCGGCCACGACCACGTACATCCGCACGCGGCCGGCGAGCCGCTCCGCACGGGACTGCTGACCTGACCATGGAAATCCTCCAGCTCGCCTTCATGCAGCGCGCGCTCCTCGCGGCCGTGCTCGTCGGCATCACCGCGCCCGCCGTCGGCATCTACCTCGTCCAGCGCCGCCAGGCGCTCATGGGCGACGGCATCGGCCACGTCGCCATGACCGGTGTCGGCCTCGGCTTCCTGATGAACTCCAACCCGGTCTGGATGGCGACCCTCGTCGCCGTCGCGGGCGCCGTCGCGATGGAGCTGATCAGGGCGTACGGGAAGACCCGCGGCGACCTCGCGCTCGCGCTCCTCTTCTACGGCGGCATGGCCGGCGGCGTCCTGCTGATCAACCTGTCGCCGACCGGCTCGAACGCCAACCTCAGCTCGTACCTCTTCGGCTCGCTGTCGACGGTGTCGACCGAGGACATCACGGCCATCGCGCTCCTCGCGGCCTTCGTCGTCCTCGTCACGGTCGGCCTGCGCAAGCAGCTCTTCGCCGTCAGCCAGGACGAGGAGTTCGCCCGCGTCACCGGCCTCCCGGTCCGCGCCCTGAACCTCCTCATCGCGGTCACGGCCGCGGTGACCGTCACGGTCGCCATGCGGGTCGTCGGCCTGCTGCTGGTCAGCGCGCTCATGGTGGTGCCGGTCGCGGCGGCCCAGCAGCTGTCGAGGTCCTTCCGGACGACCTTCGTCCTCGCGGTCGCGACGGGCGTCACCGTCACCCTGGCGGGCACGGTCACCTCGTACTACCAGGACGTACCGCCCGGCGCGACGATCGTCCTGTACGCGATCGGCGTCTTCGTCGCCCTGACCCTGCTGGCGACCCCGCTGGCCCGGCGCCGGGCCCGGGCCGCCGAGGCGGCGGCGCCGGGGACGACGGGCGCGGAGAACTGCGACGTGAAGGTGTAGGAGGGCACGGCGCACGGCCCGGGAGGGCCCGTACGGGGGGCTGGCAGAATGGCGGGGGCAGCACAGACATCCAAGGAGGCCCCCGTGGTGACGGCAGGACCCCCCGTACGAGGCCGCTCGACCAAGCAGCGGGCCGCCGTGGCGGCGGCGCTGAACGAGGTGGACGAGTTCCGCAGCGCCCAGGAGCTGCACGACATGCTCAAGCACCGCGGCGACTCCGTCGGCCTCACCACCGTCTACCGCACGCTCCAGTCCCTCGCGGACGCGGGCGAGGTCGACGCGCTGCGCACCAGCGACGGCGAGACGGTCTACCGCCGCTGCTCGACCGAGGACCACCACCACCATCTGGTCTGCCGCGTCTGCGGCAAGGCCGTGGAGGTCGAGGGTCCGATGGTGGAGCAGTGGGCCGAGACGATCGCCACGGAGCACGGCTTCGTGAACGTGGCGCACACGGTCGAGATCTTCGGCACCTGCGCGGAGTGCGCGGCGAAGTAGTCGGACGTACGGCGAGGGGCCCGCACCGAATCGTTTCGGTGCGGGCCCCTCGCCGTGGGTCAGGCCTTCTCGATGTTCCGGTCGAGGACCGCCCGGAGCCGGTCGACGTCGGCCGGGTCGGGGAGGCCGTGCTTGGGCAGGTACGCGAAGCCACTGCCGGAACCCTTGGCGGTGAGCAGGACGAAGAGCCGGGGCGTCTCGACGTACCGGGGCATCAGCCCCCAGCGGACCGTCGTCTCGGTGTCCCGGGAGGACCACCGCCCGCCGTCCTCGTCGACGACGCAGGTGATCTCGCCCTGGCCCCGGACCGCG
Source organism: Streptomyces sp. NPDC020807 (assembly GCF_040641575.1). Taxonomy (NCBI): domain Bacteria; kingdom Bacillati; phylum Actinomycetota; class Actinomycetes; order Kitasatosporales; family Streptomycetaceae; genus Streptomyces; species Streptomyces sp. NPDC020807. The sequence continues at coordinate 493,730 of NZ_JBFADU010000003.1, read as the reverse complement.
ACGAAGTAGGCGCGGGCCGTCGCCCACATCGTGGCCCCGGGCAGGACGAGGAGCACGACACAGGCCGCCGCCATCTTGATCGAGACGTCCGCGTCGGGCGTTCCCGACGCCAGCGACACCAGGCCCACGAGGAGCACCACGAAGCCGACGGTGACCCGGGCGATCCACAGCGTCAGCCGCCACCAGAGCAGGGCCCGCATCCGTATCCGTACCGCCTCGCGGATGTCCGCGAAGGCGGCGGGATAGGTCAGGTGGATCGCGTCCGTCGTCGTCTCCCCCATGACGGCGGCCTCAGGCCTTGTCGAGGACGGCGAGGTCCGCCGGGTCGACGCCGCCGAAACGGCGGTCGCGGGAGGCGTACTCGACGCACGCCCGCCACAGGTCACGGCGGTCGAAGTCGGGCCACAGCACGTCCTGGAAGACCATCTCCGCGTACGCGCTCTGCCAGATCAGGTAGTTGGAGGTGCGCTGCTCGCCGCTGGGCCGCAGGAAGAGGTCGACGTCCGGCATGTCCGGGTAGTACAGGTACTTCTGGATCGTCTTCTCGGTGATCTTCGCCGGGTCGAGCTTTCCGGCCCTCACGTCCTCCGCCAGCGCCTGCGCCGCGTCCGTGAGCTCGGCGCGACCGCCGTAGTTCATGCAGAAGTAGAGCGTCAGCTTGGTGTTGTCCTTGGTCTGCTCCTGCGCGACCTGGAGCTCCTTGGCCACCGACTTCCACAGCTTCGGCATGCGGCCGACCCAGCGGACCCGGATGCCGAGCGCGTCGAGCTGGTCGCGGGTCTTGCGGATGAAGTCGCGGTTGAAGTTCATGAGGAAGCGCACCTCCTCGGGCGAGCGCTTCCAGTTCTCGGTGGAGAAGGCGTAGAGCGAGATCGCGCCGACGCCCATCTCCAGCGCGCCCTGGAGGACGTCGAGCACCTGCTCGGCGCCGACCTTGTGCCCCTCGGTGCGCGGCAGACCGCGCTCCTTGGCCCACCGGCCGTTGCCGTCCATGACGATCGCGACGTGCTCGGGGACGAACTCGGACTCCAGCTTCGGCGGGCGGGCGCCGGACGGGTGCGGCTCGGGGGTGGCGTACTCCCGGCGCTGGCGCCCGAGGATGCGTCCGATGGCCATGGGTGCTCTCCTAGCTTTTCTCTACGTACCGCAGCGAGCGCAGGCCGCGCTCCAGGTGCCAGTGCAGATAGGCGGACACGAGCCCGCTGCCCTCCCTGACGTGACGCGGCTCGCACGCGTCCGCCGTCGCCCAGTCGCCGGTGAGCAGCGCGCTGAGCAGGCCGATGGCCTCCGCAGAGGGTACGACGCTTCCGGGGACCCGGCAGTCGCCGCAGACGGATCCGCCCGCCGCGACCGAAAAGAACCGGTTGGGTCCGGGAAGGCCGCATTTCGCACAGTCGTCGAAGCTGGGCGCGTAGCCGTTCACGGCGAGGGAGCGGAGGAGGAAGGCGTCCAGGATGAGGTGCGGGGCGTGCTCGCCCCGGGAGAGGGTCCGCAGACCCCCGACGAGCAGCAGGTACTGCTGGACGGCGGGCTCGCCCTCGTGGTCGGTGAACCGTTCCGCCGTCTCCAGCATGGCGGTGCCCGCCGTGTACCGGGCGTAGTCGGTGACGATGCCCCCGCCGTACGCCGAGATCGTCTCGCTCTGCGTGCAGAGCGGCAGCCCGCGTCCGACCAGCTCACTCCCCCGGGCGAAGAACTGCACGTCCACGTGCGAGAACGGTTCGAGGCGCGCGCCGAACTTCGACTTGGTCCTGCGCACCCCGCGCGCGACGGCGCGCACGCGCCCGTGACCGCGCGTGAGCAGCGTGATGATGCGGTCCGCTTCACCCAGCTTCTGGGTGCGCAGCACGATGCCGTCGTCGCGGAACAGACTCATGCGGCCATTCTCGCGTACGGGTACGACAGTCCGGCGCGGGGAGACCCGGGGAGACCCAGGTCACACGCGACCGTGTCACAGGCGCGTGCCCTGTCTCGTCCCAGGAGTGAAGCCACTCCGACGGACACAGATCAGGAGCACACGCCATGGACGCCCGACTGAACCTCTTCACCAACCCGACCTTCGGCAAGTCCCTCAAGCACCTCATGGCGGCGGGCAAGGCGGTCAAGGAGTCGACGGTCCCGGCCGCGACCCAGGAACTGGTCGCCCTGCGCGTGAGCCAGATCAACGGCTGCGCGGCCTGCGTCGACATGCACACCAAGGACGCGGCCCACGCGGGCGAGACCGCGCAGCGGCTGAACCTGGTGGCCGTCTGGCGCGAGGCGACCGTCTACACCGAGGCCGAGCGGGCCGCCCTCGAACTCGCGGAGGAGGGCACCCGGACCGCCGACGCGGCCGGCGGCGTCAGCGACGAGGTCTGGGCACGGGCCGCCCTCCACTACGACGAGGAGCAGCTCGCCGCGCTCGTCCTGCACATCGGCTTCATGAACCTCGCGAACCGTCTGAACGTGATCACGAGGCAGCCGGCGGGCGACTACGTCCCCGGCCAGTTCCACTGACAAGATCGCGACTGACACGAAGGGGTCCGTGACATGAGCAAGGTCGAGGAGTTCGAGGAGCTGCGTCCGCTGCTCTTCTCGATCGCCTACCGCATTCTGGGCAGCGTCGGCGAGGCGGAGGACGCCGTCCAGGAGACGTGGCTGCGCTTCGACGCCTCCCCGACCAGGCCGGACAACACCAAGGCGTTCCTCTCCACCACCGTCACCCGACTCGCGATCGACGTGCTGCGCTCGGCACGCGTGCGGCGGGAGGAGTACGTGGGCCCGTGGTTCCCGGAACCCCTCCTCTCCGACCCGTACGAGGACCCGGCCCGCGCGGCGGAACTGGCCGACTCGGTCTCCATGGCGTCCCTGCTCCTCCTCGAACGCCTCACCCCTCTCGAACGGGCCGTCTTCCTCCTCCGCGAGGTCTTCGCCTTCGACTTCGCGGAGATCGCCGAGGCGGTCGACCGCTCGGAGGCCGCCTGCCGCCAGCTGCTCGTACGGGCCCGGCGCCACATGCACGAGGGACGCCCCCGTTTCGCGGCGGACCGCGAGGAACGCCGGAAGCTGGCGGCACGCTTCTTCGACGCCCTCCAGAACGGCGACGTCGACGGACTCCGCGGCCTCCTCTCCGCCGACGTCCAGCTCGTCGGCGACGGCGGCGGCAAGGCCCCCAACTTCGCCCGCACGATCCTGGGCGCGGACAACGTGGCCCGGCTCCTCGGCACGGTCTTCCCGTCGCTCCTGGCCATCGACGTCACGTGCGAGCCGCACGAGGTCAACGGCCAGCCCGGCGCGATCTACCGCGACCGGGACGGCAAGGTCCTCCAGACCATCGCCCTGGACTTCGCCGACGGCCGGATCCAGACGATCCGGGCCGTCCTCAACCCCGACAAGCTGGCCCACCTGGGCCCGGTGGCGGACGCGTGGGCACTCACGAAGGAGGTCCAGCGAATCCGCCGGGGGCGCGGGGACTTCTAGGGGACCTCGCCCCGGCTCCGGGCATTCACGTGCGCGGTGGCGGCGCTCAGCCGCTCCGCCGAGGTCGCCTCGCGCACGCCGTCGGGCTCCACGTCCCACTCCCGCCCGCCGCCGATCCCACGGAGCTGGATGTACGGGCCCTCATGCCCCATGACCGTCCCGACCCTTCCGGTACGGATCTCCACGACGTACGACCCGATGGGCAACGTCATACCTCGCCCTCCTCCCCTGCCGGCAGCGCGGCGGCGATCAGCCGTGCGGTCTCCGCCGTGCAGCATCCCAATTCCACGAGCGGCCTCGGGGGGTTCGCGGCGAGGGTGACGACGTCGAGCCCCAGCGAGGGCAGTGTGATTCCCGCCCTCGCCAGTGCCTCGCGCAATTCCGTCACGGCCGCCTGTGCGTCTTCGAGTGTCCCCGGGGTCGTCTTCATGATGTCTTCCTTCACCAACGTATGCCTTTCTGAATCCATTTCCGGCTTCGCCTCTCCAGGGTGGGGGCGGATCCGTAGAATCGGCAGACGCGCAGGCCATACAACTGGGGCGTAGTGGTGGGGAGTTAGGTCATGGCCAAGGCCAGGCGGGACGAGGCGTGGGCGTACTTCGGCGAGCTGCTGAAGGAACACCGGGAGACAGCGGGGCTCTCGCAGAGCGAGCTCGGCGATCTGGTGTTCGTCTCCGGTGGATACATCGGACTGTTCGAGCAGGGAATTCGAAAGCCACAGCTGGATGTGGCGAAGCGGATCGACACCGCACTACAAACCGGCGGTATTTTCGAACGGACAGTTCGCCATCTCATCAACAAGTCGCCGTACGCGTCCTATTTCCAGGCGGTGGCGGATCTGGAGGTCATGGCGACGCGGATCTGCGAGTTCGCACCGCTCGTGATTCCGGGCCTGCTACAGACAAGGGAGTACGCCCGGGCGGTGACGGTCGCGGCGAACCCGTTCGCCACAGAGGAGTACGTCGAGGAGAAGGTCGCATCACGCCTGCACCGGTCCCGGATCCTCAAGGACCCCACAAGGCCCGAGTATTGGGTCGTCCTGCACGAGAACACACTGGTCACACCGGTGGGTGGATCGGCGGCGATGGCAGAGCAGCTCGACCACATCGCGCAGCTGATCCGGGACCGCTGGCTCCTGCTGACCGTGATCCCCCGCGCGGCCGGAGCACACGCCTCAATGGACGGCTCACTGCGACTCATGGAGTTTGAGGACCAGCCGCCAACGGCCTATACAGAGACGTCGTTTACGGGAACGCTCCTCGATGATCCGGCAGTGGTGAAGCGCGCGCAGCGCGCCTACGATCTGCTCAGGGTCACCGCCTTGTCGCCGGCGGAGTCCCTGAACCTGATCGAGGCGGCGGCGGAGGACTTCAGACGATGCGCGCGTATGACCTGACCAACGCCCACTGGTTCAAGAGCAGCTACAGCAACGGCGAGGGCGGCAACTGCGTCGAGGTCTCCCCGGACTTCCCCGGCACCGTCCCCGTCCGTGACAGCAAGAACCCCACCGGCCCCGTCCTCGTCGTCCCCGCCGCCGCCTGGTCGGTGTTCGTCGCCGGTATCGCCGGGTGACGTCGGAGCTCCCCGCCCTCGTCCTGCGCGGCAGCGGCGACGCCGTACTCCGCCGCCAGGACGACGCGGTGACGCTCCGCCGCGCGCGCGACGCCGCCGCCACCGCGTTCGCGACCACCGGCGGGATCGGCTGGCTGACCGCCGCCGCGATCCGGCACTGAGTCCGCCGGACGCCCCCTACCATCACCCCCATGCCGAGCCTCTCGTCCATACCCGTCCTCACGGGCAAGGACCGCACCAACCTCACCGCCGTCTCCGACGGGCTGCTCCTGCGCGGTCGCCACGTGGAGATCAACATCCCGGGCCGGGCCGTGGCCCGCGTGCGCGCCGAGGGGGCTTCGGTCGCCGTCGAGCTGCGGGCTCCGGCGGGGGCCGTGCCGGTGGTGTACCGGATCGAGGGGGTCGACGCGGTACGCGCCGTCGCGTTCGCCGACGGGGTGAACTCCCTGCTCGAACCGGCGGGAGCCGACGGCGAGGAGGTCGACGGCGCTTCGCTCGTCGTCTCCGACACCCGCACGACGCCGCGGACGCGTCGCGCGCTGCGCCGGGCAAAGCGGCTCATGCTCGCCACCGTCGCGGCGACCGTCGTCGGGACCGTGGCCGCCGGGGTGGCCGGGGGCGCCGCCCACGCCGTCGTCGTCGTCATCTTCCTCCCGATGGTCTGCGTGTGCCTCGTGGGCTTCGCCCACGACCTGACGGACTGGGCCGGGATCCGGCGGATCCGCAAGCACGGCGTCAGGGAGTTCGCCCGGCCGTCGAACGCGCCGGGGACGTACCTGTACCCCGACGGCACCGGGCTGCACCACGCCCTCGTCAAGCTGAGCGGCGGGCCGTACCTGGAGGTCGTGTACGACCCCGAGGACCCGGCGGACGTCGTCTCGCTGCGGCCGGGACCCATGGAGCGCCTCTCCCACGCGGTGGGGCTGTTCCTCCTGTTCTGCGCGGCACTCTTCGGGCTCCTGATGGCGATCATGCTGTCGGAGGCCTAGGGGGTGGGCGAGACCTGGCCCGAAAAGCCTTCACCGGCCGTCCACTTCGCGCCTACGATCACGCGCATGTCGCCCACCTCACCGATACCCGCCCTCAGGGGCCCCGACGGCACCGGCGCGCGCGTCGACGGGCGGACGCTGCTCGTACGCCAGGTCATGGAGGAGATGCAGGTCTACCTGGAGGCCGTCGCCCGCCTGCGCGCCGAGGGGCGGACGCTCGCCGTCGAGCTGACGGCCGAGGCCGGGGCCGTACCGGCGGTGTACCGGTACGAGGGCGCGGACGAGGCTTCCGTCGCGGCCTTCGCGGACGCGGTGAACGCGCTGCTGCCCGAGACGCCCGCGCGGGTCGACGGCACGCAGTACATGGCGGGCGTCCGCCTGGGCCGCGACCTGCAGGAGCGGAGGCTCCACCGCGTCCTCAGGCGCTCGTCGCTGTACGGGGCCTGCGTGGTCGTCGCGGCGACGGTGGCGGCCGGCTTCGTCATGCCCGCCGCCGCGACCGCCGGGGTGGCGGTCTTCGCGACCCTCGGGATGCTGGTCCTGGTGGGCTGCGCGGCGGCGCTGTACGGGCCGTACCGCGAGGCGTACCTGCGCCGGCACGGCGTGCGCGTGACCGCCGAACGGGTTCCGGGCGAGAGCCGGTACGCCTACCGGGACGCTTCCGGTCTCGAACGGGTGGTGCGGGGCTCCGGCGAGGCGTGGACCCTCGACGTGCTCTACGACCCCCGGGATTCCGGGCGCGTGCTCGTCCCCCGTTCCCTGGGCCGGCGGCTCCCGGGGCTCGTCGGGATCGGGGCCGCCGCCCTCCTCGGCCTCGCCTTCCTCGCCCTGCCGGTCGCGGCCCTGGTCGAGGCGCTGCTCGGTCTCGACGGCGCCTGACGCACGAGGGGGGCACCGACCCCCTCATCGCCCCCCTTATGGACCCCATAAGTTCGCCTTATGAGTCCATAGACCGGGCCCGGGTACCACTCCGCGCGAGAAGTTATTTAGGGTGACCTAAGTGTCGGCGGCTTCGCCGCCACGTCGCTTGCGAAGGGAACCCAGTCATGCCCCGCCCCCTCCGGGTCGCGATCGTCGGCGCCGGCCCCGCCGGAATCTACGCCGCCGATGCGCTGCTGAAGTCCGAGGCCGCCGCCGAGCCGGGCGTGTCGATCGACCTCTTCGAGCGGATGCCGGCCCCCTTCGGCCTCATCCGGTACGGCGTCGCCCCCGACCACCCCCGCATCAAGGGCATCATCACCGCCCTCCACCAGGTCCTCGACAAGCCGCAGGTCCGCCTCTTCGGCAACGTGAACTACGGCACCGACGTCCACCTCGACGACCTGCGCTCCTTCTACGACGCGGTGGTCTTCTCCACCGGCGCCATGTTCGACCGCGAGCTCCGCATCCCCGGAGTCGAGCTCGACGGTTCGTACGGTGCCGCCGACTTCGCCTCCTGGTACGACGGCCACCCGGACGTCCCGCGCACCTGGCCCCTGGAGGCCGAGAAGGTCGCCGTCCTGGGCGTCGGCAACGTGGCGCTCGACATCGCCCGGATCCTCGCGAAGACGGCGGACGAGCTGCTGCCGACCGAGATCCCGGCCAACGTCTACGAGGGCCTGAAGGCCAACAAGGCCCTTGAGGTCCACGTCTTCGGCCGTCGCGGTCCCGCGCAGGCCAAGTTCAGCCCGATGGAACTGCGCGAGCTCGACCACTCGCCGAACATCGAGGTCATCGTCAACCCCGAGGACATCGACTACGACGAGGGCTCGATCGCCGAGCGCCGCAAGAACAAGCAGACCGACATGGTCGCCAAGACCCTGGAGAACTGGGCGATCCGCGACGTCGGTGACCGCCCGCACAAGCTCTTCCTGCACTTCTTCGAGTCGCCCGTCGAGATCCTCGGCGAGGACGGCAAGGTCGTGGGCCTGCGCACCGAGCGCACCGAGCTCGACGGCACCGGCAACGTCACGGGCACCGGGACCACCACCGACTGGGACGTCTCCGCCGTCTACCGCGCGGTCGGCTACCTCTCCGACGAGCTCCCGAAGATCCCGTGGGACACCACCACCGGCACCATCCCCGACCAGGGCGGCCGCGTCATCGAGGAGTCCGGCGAGCACATGGCCTCCACGTACTGCACGGGCTGGATCCGCCGCGGCCCGGTCGGCCTCATCGGCCACACCAAGGGCGACGCGAACGAGACCGTCGCCAACCTCCTGGACGACTTCGCCAACGGCCGCCTGCTGACCCCCGAGGCCCCCGAGGCCGACGCGGTCGTCTCCTTCCTGGAGGGCAAGGGCGTCACGTACACGACGTGGGAGGGCTGGTACGCCCTCGACGCCGCCGAGAAGGCGCTGGGCGAGCCGGAGGGCCGCGAGCGCATCAAGATCGTCGAGCGCGAGGACATGCTGCGCGCCAGCGGCGCGATCCGGTAGTCCGCCCGTCCCACGCGCGCCTTCGCCTCTTTCCGGTCCTACGCTGAAAGGACAGGGAAGAGGCGAAGGCATGTCCGCACCCACCGCCGGCCCCGGGACGTACGCGCTGCTGCACGCCGAGGACCGGCACCCCACCCGGGCCCTCACCGGCGAGGACCTGGCCGAGCTCGCCGACGCGGCCTGGTGGTCGGGGCACGTCGAGGAGTCCGTCACCGCGCGCCTCCGCGCCCACGCCGCCTGCCTCGCCGCCGGTGACCACCGGGGCGCCGGGCTCGCCGCCTGGTGGCTGTCGTACGAGTACGAGGCGCTCGGCCGGCCCGCCGCCGCGGCCGGCTGGCTGCACCGCGCCCGCCACCACCTCGCCGCGCTGCCGCCCTGCCCCGAGCAGTGCTTCCTCGCCTGGACGGACGCCGGGGAGGCCACCGCGCGCGGCGACCACGCCGCCGCCCTCGCCGGGGCCGCCCGCATGACCCGCCTCGCCTCCGACGACCCCGAACTCCTCGCCCTCGCCCGCCAGGCCACCTCCGCCGCCCTCCTCGCCCAGGGCCGCCGCGCCGAGGCCCTCGGCGAGCTCGACGAGGCCATGTGCGCGGTCACCGCGGGCGAGCTGGGCGACGTGTTCACCGGCTGGCTGTACTGCCTGGCCCTCACCCAGTGCATGGAGTGCGCCGACCTCGGGCGGGCCGCGGAGTGGACCGACGCGGCGATGCGCTGGTGCGCCCCCTCGGGCGACAACCCCTTCCGGGGCGTCTGCCGGGCCCACCGGGTCGAGGTCCTCGACCTCCTCGGCGACTGGCCCCTGGCCGAGGCGGAGGCCCGCCAGTCCTGCCGGGAGATCCCCGTGGACTGCCTGGAGTCGGCCGCCGCCGCCTTCTACGCCGCCGGGGACGTGCAGCGCCGCCAGGGCCGCCTGGACGAGGCCGCCGTCTCCTACGCCCACGCCCACGAACTCGGCCGGATCCCGCAGCCCGGCCTCGCCCTGCTGCGCCTCGCGCAGGGCCGCGCGGACGCCGCCGTCGCAGGCATCGCCCTCGCCCTGGCCTGCGCGGACGAGCACGGCCCCGACCTCCTCTGCCGCGCCCGCCTGCTCTCCGCCCGTACGGAGGTGGCCCTCGCCGTCCGGGACGCCGCCGGGGCGGCGCGGGCGGCGGCCGAGCTCGACGGGCTGGCCGCGGCGGCCGGGGAGGCGCCGCTGCTGCGGGCGACGGCCGACACCGCGCTCGGCTCCGTCGCCCTCGCCGAGAACCGCACCGGCCCGGCCCTGCGGCTGCTGCGCCGGGCGCTCGCCGGATGGCTCGGCCTCCGCGTCCCGTACGAGGCCGCCCAGGTGCGGATGCTGCTCGCGGCGGCCGGCCGGTCCCTCGGCGACGAGGAGGCGGCCCGGCTCGAGCTCGGCACCGCGCGGGCGGCCTTCGAGCGGCTCGGGGCCGTCCCGGACGCCCGGCGCGCGGCGGCCCTGCTCTCCGGAGGGAGGCACGCCGGGAAGGACCGGAGGCTGCCGGGCGGCCTGACCGCCCGCGAGGCGGAGGTCCTGCGGCTCGTCGCCGGGGGCGGCACGAACAAGGAGATCGCGGGCGCCCTCGTGATCAGCGAGCACACCGTCTCCCGGCACCTGAACAACATCTTCGCCAAGCTGGGCGTGGGTTCACGGGCGGCGGCGACGGCGTACGCGTACGCCCACGACCTCGTGCCGCCGCCCCCGTCCGTGGTGTGAACGGCCCATCACGCTCCCGCCCCGCGATGGGCGATTCGGGCGATGCGGCCCGCTCCCCCGCCCGGCTAGACCGGAACCATGACCACCACGACCGCTCCCCTGAACACGCTCCGCGGTGCCGTGCGCGGCACCGTCGTGACCCCCGGCGACCCCTCGTACGACGAGTCCCGGCGGGTCTACAACGCCCTGCACGACCGCCGCCCCGCCGTCGTCGTCCACGCCGTGGACGCCGGCGACGTGATCGCGGCGGTGCTGTACGCCCGGGAGCACGCGCTCCCGCTCGCCGTGCGCGGCGGCGCGCACGCGGTCGCCGGGCACGGCACCGTCGACGACGGCCTCGTGGTCGACCTGTCCCGCATGCGGGGCGTCCGCGTCGACCCGGCGGCCCGCACGGCCCGCGCCGAGGGCGGCGCCACCTGGGGCGACTTCAACCACGCGACCCACGCCTTCGGCCTCGCCACCACCGGCGGCGTGGTCTCCACGACCGGCGTCGGCGGACTGACGCTCGGCGGCGGCATGGGCCACCTCGCCCGCCGGTACGGCCTGAGCTGCGACAACCTGATCGGCGCCGACGTCGTCACCGCCGAGGGCACGCTCGTCACCTGCGACGCCGAGCGGAATCCCGACCTGTACTGGGCGCTGCGCGGCGGCGGCGGGAACTTCGGGGTCGCGACCTCGCTCCTGTTCCGGCTGCACCCGGTGGACGACGTCTTCGCCGGGCTCACCTGCTATCCGCTCGACGGGGACGTGGTCCGCGCCTGGCAGGCGATGAACGCGGACGCGCCCGTCGAGCTCAACACGATCCTCGTGATCGCGCTCGGCCCCGAGGAACCGTTCCTGCCCGAGCGCTGGCACGGCCGCCCGATCTGCGCCGCGTTCACCTGCTTCACCGGCCCCGGGTCCGAGGACGAGAAGGTCCTCGCCCGCCTGGACACCCTCGGTCCGGTCGTCGGCCGGTTCATGGACCGGATGCCGTACCCGGTGATCAACACCCTCTTCGACGAACAGCTCCCACCGGGGCTCTACCACTACTGGAAGGGCAACTTCAGCCGGGAGCTCACCGAGGGCGCCGTCGCCGCGCACGTCGCGTACGGCGAGACGATGCCGGCGATGGAGTCGGACACCGCGATCTTCCCGATCGACGGGGCCTGCCACGAAGTGGGGCCCGAGGAGACCGCGTTCGCCTACCGGGACGCCGTCTTCTCGCACTCGTTCGGTGCCAGCTGGAGCCGCGCGGCGGACTCGGAGGCGAACATCGCCTGGACCCGCGCCTACGACGAGGCCCTGCGCCCGCACACCCAGGCCGGCGGGTACGTCAACTTCATGGACACCGACGACCAGGACCGGGTGCGGGTCAACTACCGCCAGAACTACGACCGGTTGCGCGAGGTCAAGCGCCGGTACGACCCCGACAACGTGTTCCGGCTGAACCAGAACATCGTTCCCTGAGCCGCTTGTCCGGCCGTTACGGGACCTTGCGGGCCGAGGCGATGAGACGGACGGTGTCGTCGGGTGCGAGCCCGAGCGCGTTCCCGACGGTCCCGAGGACCTCCATCTCGTTCGGGCTGTACGCGCCGTCGGCGAGGGCGATCCGGGCGGCGTCGAGGAGGATCGACTCCCGCCCGGAGGGCGCGAGATGGGGGGTGAGCGGTTCGAGCGCCTCGTGGATCTCGATCGCGAGGAGGGTGCCCTCGGGGTTGACCTCGGGCATGAAGCGGCCGGTGTCGGCCGCGAGCGCCTCGACGAGGTCGACGAGCTGGACGGCCGTGCAGTCCGCGTAACCGGCGGCGCGGACCGCGCTCACGGCCCGGTCGAGGACCGCGCGGGAATCCGTACCCCCGGCGCAGAGGAGGGCCAGGGCGACGGTGTGCACGCCGTCCCTGAGCATGGCCGAGAAGCGTGCCGTCGTCGGGCGTTCGAGGACCTCGACACCGAAGTGGGTGTGGCAGGCCGCGCACTCGACGACGGGCCCCGTACAGCCCCTGGGCAGGACCGGGATGCCGAGGACGGCGAACCTGCGGCGGCCGGTGCGCCGCCGGTAGTTCCGGTCGCCGCCGCACTCCTCGCAGAAGAACTCGCCGTCGCCGATCGTGTTCCACGAGGTGCGGATTCCGCAGACGCCCACTTTCCCACCACGTGAATTCCGGGCAGACCGCACACGCACCTCCTCAACGGCCCGGCTGCACTGCCGGCGTTGGCGTGATGTTAGCCACATCCGTGATGTGGCGTCAGCACCTCGTCGACAGTTCACCGTGGAGATGGCCGAGACACGTCACTGCCCGGAGGCGCCTCAGGAGGCGCGGCGGCGGCGCTTTGCGAAGGCCAGGAAGCCTCCGCCGGCGAGGAGCGCGGCGACGGCGGCGGCGATCGCACCGGGGCCGACGGACGAACCCGTCGTCGCGAGATCACCCTCCGGGGTGGCGGACGGCGCGGGGGCGCCGGTGGCCCCGTCGGGGGTCTCGGAGGCGTCGGGCGTCGCGGGTGCCTCCGGGGTCCCCGCGGTCTCACCGGGCGCCGACGGGGAGGCGGAGGTGCCCGGGGTCCCGGTGCCGCCGGGGGTCTCGGAGGTCTCCGGGGTCTCCGGGGTCCCGGTGACGGCCGGGGTCTCCGGCGTCCCGCCGTCGCGCTCGGTCGGCGTCGGCTCGGGGGTCGCGGGCGGGCTCGGGACGGAGGTCTCGGTCGGCGTCGGGGGCTTCGGGGTGACGACCTCCTCCGGGGTGGTCGCCTTCGGGAGGCAGCCGGAGAAGTTCATCTGGTGGGTCTCGGCGCCGGGGACGGTGACGAGCTCCTCGGCGATGACGGATCCGTTGACGTGGCCGGGACCGATCCCCTGGCCGCCCATCTCGACCTTGGCGTTCGGCGCGAGGATCGTGCCGGGCCACGAGGTGTAGTTCTTCTTCACGCTCTCGGCCTGCGGGAAGTTCCAGAGCATCCGGGACCGGATCCCCTCGAAGTCGCCGTTCGCGAGGGCGTAGTCGTCGACGACCGGAGCGGTGCCGTCGGCGCCCTGGTAGTAGACGCCGTAGGTGGGGGCGGTGCTCATGTCGTACGAGGAGCCGAGCACGTTCACGAGGGTCGAGGAGCCGGCCGGGACCTTGAAGGTGAGGGCACCGGCCTTCTGCAGGTCCTCGGCGGCGACGGCGAAGACGTTGAGCTTCGCGTCCGTGCCGGTGAAGAAGAGACCGAGGCCGTCCTTGGCGACGGTGCCGTTGGCCGCGACGCCCGCCCAGCCGGTGGAGAGCGCACGGAGCGACGCGAACTCCTTGCCGAAGTCGATCGGGGAGGTCGGGGAGGCGCCCTCGGCGACCTTGCCGCCGTCGACGCCGAAGCCCTGGCCGGGGGTGGAGCGGTCGACGACCCTGCCCGCGACGCCCGTGCCGTTGTCCAGGACGACCTGGTTCGCGTACAGCGTGCCGCCGACGACGAGGCTGTGGCCGCCGGGGAGCTCGGCGAGGTCGGCGCCGGTGAGCTTGTGGCCGATGGAGAAGCCGGAGGGCTGCTTCGGGTCGCCGAAGGTGGCGTCGCCGCCGACCGCGACCGCGCCCTCGGAGTCGGAGTGGCGGACGGAGTCCTTCTCGACGAACTCCGCGTACAGACCTGCGGTGCCGAGCGGGTTCGTCACGCAATCCGCGCCGGCCGGGGCGGCGGAGGCGGCGGGGACCCAGGCGAGGGTCGCGCCGGTCACGGCGAGGACGGCGGCCACGGCTGCGGACGTGCGCATGCGCATGCGGAACTCCAGGTCAGGGAGTACGAGAAGGGAGGTGTCCGAGGGGACGGTGTGACCTTCCGGCACAGCCCGATCTGCCGTCAACTCCCCTGATATGAGACCGATTCCGACATCACGCCACGATCTTCCTTAAGCGAACCTGAAACAATCCGGAGACGTGACGCAGCTCACGAAACGCGGCTGCCCGCACTCCCACCGGAGGGAGTGCGGGCAGCCGGTGCGCGAAGGGTCAGCGGGCGGCGCGGTTGACCGCCGAGATGACCGCCTTCAGGGAGGCGCGGGTGGTGTTGGCGTCGATGCCGATGCCCCACAGGACCTTGCCGTCGATGGCGCACTCGATGTACGAGGCGGCCTGCGCGGAGGCGCCCTCGCTCATCGTGTGCTCCTGGTAGTCCAGCAGGCGGGCGTCCACGCCGATCTCCTGGAGCGCGGCGAAGAAGGCCGAGATGGGGCCGTTGCCGGAGCCGGACAGGACGACCTCGGCGCCGTCGACGACGGCCTCGACGGTCAGCGTGTCCGTGCCGTCGGTGTCGGAGGTGGTCTGGCCGGAGCGCAGCTGGATGCGGCCCCAGGCGGAACCGTCGTTGCCCGCGCTGGGCAGGTACTCGTCCTGGAAGACGGCCCAGATCGCGGCCGGCGTGACCTCGCCGCCCTCGGTGTCGGTCTTCTGCTGGATGATCCGCGAGAACTCGATCTGCATCCGGCGGGGCAGGTCCAGCTTGTGGTCGTTCTTCAGGACGTACGCGATGCCGCCCTTGCCCGACTGGGAGTTGACGCGGATGACGGCCTCGTAGGAGCGGCCGACGTCCTTCGGGTCGATGGGCAGGTACGGGACGGCCCACTCGATCTCGTCGACGGTCTTGCCCTGGGCGGCCGCGTCGGCCTCCATGGCGTCGAAGCCCTTCTTGATGGCGTCCTGGTGGGAGCCGGAGAAGGCGGTGTAGACGAGGTCGCCCGCGTAGGGGTGGCGCGGGTGGACCTCCATCTGGTTGCAGTACTCGGAGGTACGGCGTACCTCGTCGATCTGCGAGAAGTCGATCTGCGGGTCGACGCCCTGGCTGAACAGGTTCATGCCCAGGGTCACCAGGTCGACGTTGCCGGTCCGCTCGCCCTGCCCGAACAGGCAGCCCTCGATGCGGTCGGCGCCGGCCATGATGGCCAGCTCGGCCGCGGCCACGGCCGTGCCGCGGTCGTTGTGCGGGTGGACGGACAGGCAGACGTGCTCGCGGCGGGTCAGGTTCCGGGACATCCACTCGAAGCGGTCCGCGTGCGTGGACGGCGTCGAACGCTCCACGGTGGCGGGCAGGTTGAGGATGATCTCGCGGCCCGGGCCCGGCTGCCAGACGTCGCAGACCGCCTCGCAGACCTCCAGCGCGAAGTCCAGCTCGGTGTCGGTGAAGATCTCGGGGCTGTACTGGTAGCCGAAGGTCGTCTCCGGGCCCAGCAGCTTCTCCGCGTACTCCATGACCAGGCGGGTGCCGTCCACGGCGATCTGCTTGATCTGCTCCTTCGAGCCGCGGAAGACGACCCGGCGGAAGGTGGGCGCGGTGGCGTTGTACAGGTGGACGGTCGCGCGCTTGGCGCCGACCAGGGACTCCACGGTCCGCTCGATCAGGTCCTCGCGGGCCTGGGTCAGGACGGAGATGGTGACGTCGTCCGGGATCGCGCCCTCTTCGATGATGGAGCGGACGAAGGCGAAGTCGGTCTCGCCGGAGGACGGGAAGCCGACCTCGATCTCCTTGTAGCCCATGCGGACCAGCAGGTCGAACATCTCGCGCTTGCGCGCCGGGGACATCGGGTCGATCAGGGCCTGGTTGCCGTCGCGCAGGTCGGTGGAGAGCCAGCGGGGCGCCTGGGTGATGCGGGCCTCGGGCCACGTGCGGTCGGGGATCTCGACGGCCTCGTACCGGCCGTACTTGTGGATCGGCATCCCGGACGGCTTCTGCGCGTGCGTGGCGTTGGTGATCGGCGTGGGGCGGCTGACGAAAGGCGACTGAGACATGTGCGTAGGGCTCCTCGGGTCCTCTGGAGGGACGGCCGACTGTCGAACGCAACACCGAAACCCGCGGGGAGGGAGTCGGCCTACGACTACAGGCCCTCGCCGCGGCAGCTAAGGAGAAGCAGCCCGAAACGCATGATGTGCGTCACCATAACCCAGCCCCGGCGGAGCCGGACGTCCCGTTTCAGTATGCGGGACGGGGCCCGCGTCAAGGCACGAAGGTGACCCATCACTCCATTTCGCCAATCCTCGTCACATCCCGTGACACGGGCACCACGCGGTGCCACATTGCGGGCATGACTCCCCACACGGCCTCCCGCACGCACGGGGCCTCCCCCGCCTTCTGCTCGATCGTCCCGCCGCACCTCCTGGAGCACCTGGCGCACTCCTCGGACCCGGCCGTCGCCGCCGCCGCGCGCCGCACCCTGATCGCCGACGCGGCGGCCCGTACGTTCCGCGTGCTGCCGCTGCCCGGTGCGGCGCCCACGCTCGCCGCCGCCGAGGCCGGCCGTCCGCACCGGACGGTGTACGACTGCGGCCACGGCACGGACCTGCCGGGCGAGCGGGTCCGCGCGGAGGGCGAGGAGGCGACCGGCGACGCCACCGTCAACCGCGCGTACGCCGGTCTCGGCGCCACCTTCGACCTCTTCCTGGACGCCTTCGGCCACGACTCGATCGACGGCGCCGGGCTGCCGCTGCACGCCTCCGTCCACTACGACGAGAAGTACGGCAACGCCTTCTGGAACGGCGAGCAGATGGTCTTCGGCGACGGGGACGGCGAGATCTTCCTCGACTTCACGCTGCCCGTCGACGTCATCGGCCACGAGCTGGCCCACGGCTTCACCCAGTACACGGCGAACCTGGAGTACTTCGGCCAGTCCGGCGCCCTCAACGAGTCCGTCTCCGACGTCTTCGGCTCGCTGGTGAAGCAGTACGCGCGCGGGCAGAACGCGGAGGAGGCCGACTGGCTCATCGGCGAGGGCCTCTTCTCCCCGGCCGTCGAGGGCACGGCGCTGCGCTCCATGAAGGCGCCCGGCACCGCCTACGACGACGACGTCCTCGGCAAGGACCCGCAGCCGGCCCACATGGACGACTACGTCCGCACCGGCCGGGACAACGGCGGCGTGCACATCAACTCCGGCATCCCCAACCACGCCTTCTACCTGGTCGCGACCGGCCTCGCGGGCAACGCCTGGGAGCGGGCCGGACGGATCTGGTACGACGTGATGACCGGCGGGACCCTCACCCCCGACGCCCGCTTCTCGGAGTTCGCGGCGGCCACGGTGGAGGCGGCGAAGGCCCGCTTCGGCGACGGCGAGGAGGTCAAGGTCGTCCACCGCGCCTGGACGACCGTGGGCGTACCCACGACCTGACCGGCGTCCGGCTGGTAGACAGGTCCCATGCGGATTCGAGTGCGGCGCACGGGCGGTTTCGCGGGCATCGAGCGGTCGGCGGAGGTGGCGGTCGCGGACCCGGACCTCCGCGCCCTGGCCGCCACCGTCCTCGCGGACGGCGACGGGGACACCCGGGGCGTCCCGGACGGCTTCGCGTACGAGATCACCATCGACGGCCGCACGGTCCGCTGCTGCGACCCGCGCCTCACGGACGCGCAGAGGGCCCTCGTGACGAGGGTCCTCAAGGAAGGCGCGTAGGGGTCACTTCCGGCGCCAGAACCGGTTCTCCTTCGGCGGCCGGACCTTCAGGGTCCAGTCGCCCTCGGCGACTCGGAGGTACACGAGCAGGGGTCCCGCGGGCAGCGGACGCGAGTCCCGGGGCAGGCGGTTCGCCTCGTTGGCGAGCAGGTGGCGCCGCCCGTCCGGCTCGTAGCCGTGCACGTTGAACCACTCGTGGCTCAACCCCGTGCGGAGCCGGGAGGAGAGCTGCCCGGCGGGGCCCGTGTACAACAGCACGTCGGAACCCCGGCCCTCGGCGGCGCCGTCGAGGGCCTCCACGGCGCTCACCGGACGGACGGCGACCGTCCACCGCTGGTCGTGGCCGGCGACGCGCAGTCGCAGCGGCGCCTTGCCGTCGTACCGCACGAGCCCGCGGCCCTCGTAGTCGTCCATCAGCGTGTTCGCCACCAGGACGTCGCCGTCGCCCTTCTCGTCGAGGGTGCGCACGGTGAGATAGCCCTTGCCGGGCCGGTACGTGTCGACGACGAGGTAGCCGGCCGGGATCGGCACGTCGACGGTGAACTCGGCCTTGCCCTCGCCGCTGCGGACGAACTCCGGGAAGTCCTCCCCGAAGAGCTCGACGTCCGAGCGCGGACCGGTCCGCGGGGGCCGCTGCACGGGGACCCCTGGCGGTGTCCCTACGGCCTCCGCCTCGGCCTCCCGCGCCTTGGCCAGGAGCTCGGCGGGGATGGCCTCCGGAGGAGCCCCCGCCGACGCGGGCTCGTCGTCGGGGGCGGGCTCGTCGTCGGGAACGGGCTCGTCCTCGGGGGCGGGGTCCGGGTCCCGGCCCACGATGCCGAAGTCCTCCGCGAGGCCGACGAGGCCGGAGGCGTACCCCTGGCCGACCGCCCGGAACTTCCACCCGCCGTCGCGCCGGTAGAACTCGCCGAGGACGAACGCCGTCTCGGTGCTCGCGTCGTCGACCGCGTACAGCGCGAGCTGCTCGCCGGTGGCGGCGCTCACCGTGCGGATGTGCAGGCCCGGGACCTGGCCGAACGTCCCGTGCTCGCTGGAGGCGGTGATCACGATGCGCTCGACGGCGGGCTCGACGCGCTCGGTGTCGATCTGCAGCCAGTCGGCGACCCGCCGCTGCCCGTCCCGTACCTGGTCGAGCAGGCGCACCGCGCCGGAGGCGTGCGCGGGCTGGTTGTAGAAGACCAGGTCGCCGTCGCCCCTGACCCTGCCCTCCGCGTCGAGCAGCAGGGCCGAGGCGTCGACCTCCGGAACCCCGTCACCGCCCGCCTGCCGGACGACCGCGACCCGCCACGCCTGCCCGGGGACCGGCAGGTTTCCCCCCTTGACGATCTCTGTCACGGCGCCATGGTGGCACGTTCCGTGGGGGGTGCCCAGGGGCTAGAAGCCGAGCTTCCGCAGCTGCTTCGGGTCGCGCTGCCAGTCCTTCGCGACCTTCACGTGGAGGTCGAGGAAGACCGGCGTGCCGAGGAGGGCCTCGATGTGCTTGCGGGACTTCATGCCGACCTCCTTGAGGCGGCTGCCCTTCGGGCCGATGATGATGCCCTTCTGGCTGGGGCGCTCGATGTACACGTTGGCGTGGATGTCGAGCAGCGGCCGGTCCGCCGGGCGGTTCTCCCGGGGGATCATCTCCTCGACGACGACCGCGATGGAGTGCGGCAGCTCGTCCCGTACGCCTTCGAGCGCGGCCTCGCGGATCAGCTCCGCGACCATGACCTGCTCGGGCTCGTCCGTGAGGTCGCCCTCCGGGTAGAGCGGCGGGGACTGCGGGAGCAGCGGGATGAGGAGGTCCGCGACGAGCTGGACCTGCTTGTCGCCGACGGCGGAGACGGGCACGATCTCGGCCCACTCGATGCCGAGCTCGCGGCCGAGCTGGTCGATGGCGATGAGCTGCTCGGCGAGGGTCTTGGAGTCGACCAGGTCGGTCTTGGTGACGATGGCGACCTTGGGGGTCTTCTTGATCTCGGCGAGCTCCTTGGCGATGAAGCGGTCGCCGGGGCCGAGCTTCTGGTCGGCCGGCAGGCAGAAGCCGATCACGTCGACCTCGGCCCAGGTGGTGCGCACGACGTCGTTGAGCCGCTCGCCGAGGAGCGTGCGCGGCTTGTGGAGGCCGGGGGTGTCGACCAGGATCAGCTGCGCGTCGGGACGGTGCACGATGCCCCGGACGGTGTGCCGGGTGGTCTGCGGCCGGTTCGAGGTGATGGCCACCTTCTGGCCGACCAGAGCGTTCGTGAGGGTGGACTTGCCCGCGTTGGGGCGGCCGACGAAGCAGGCGAAGCCGGCCCGGTGGACGGCTTCGGTTTCAGGGTTGCGAGCGCTCATGGGGGCCATTGTCCCCGATGAGCGCCCGCCTCACGTACCCAGTACGGCTTCGGTACGGCCTCAGGCGTCGACGAGCTGCTCCGCCGGGGCCTCGCCGGGCTCGTCGGCGGGGGCGCGGCGGCGCCGTGCCCGCAGGGCGACGACGCCTCCCGCACCGCCCGCGAGCAGGACCGTCGCGGCGAGCCAGGGCACGGCGAGGAAGGACACCTCCGCCGTCTCCCTCACGTCCTTGGCGGTGGCGGTGAGGGTCACGTCGCCCCAGTCGAGCTGCGGCGAGCCGTTCCACCGCTCGGTGAGCCGGATCTTCTGCCGGGGCAGCAGCTCGGAGGGGACGTGGGCGAGGTCGCGGGCGAGGAGGGTGCGGCCGAAGAGCCCCTCGGCCCTGAGGGCGACCTTGGGGTTGAGGGTGACGTTCCCCCGGTTGTGGAGGGTGTACGAGACGACGGCGCCGCTCTCCCCCGTGCCGGGCACGAGCGGCCGGTCCTGTTCGAGGGTGACGTCCTCCAGGCCGAGCGCGGGGACGGTGGGCCCGTTGACCCGCAGGTAGACGCGGGCGCCGACGGCCCGCTGGACGCCGACGGCGACGGAGCCCGGTCCGCTGGGGCTGATCCGCTCGTCGAGGGCGACGAGGGCGCCGGGGTGGTCGCCGGGGTCGGCGTCGGCGGGGACGGTGAGGGTGAACGGGACGGTGACGGCGGAGCGCGGCGGGACGGTGATCCGGGTGCGCTCGACCTTGATCCACGCGCCGGCGCCGGTCTGCTTCTCGGCCCGGGTGCGGATCGCGAAGCCGCCGTCGCGGTCGGTGTTGTACGCGTCGGCGCCGTACAGCCGGAAGCTGAGCGGCGCGGCCGTCTTGTTGGTGACGGTGACCCGGTCGGTGAGCGAGGTGCCGGGGTCGAGCGAGAGGTAGAAGTACGGGCGGCTGCCGGGTTTGGCGGCGGCGGGTGTGGCCGGGTAGACGGCCCACTCGCCGTTCTCTGCGGCGGCGGCCTGCGGAGGGGCTCCGAGCAGCACGAGGAACGCGCTCAGGAGGGCGGACAGGACCAGGTACGGCTTGCTGCTGCGCACGGTGCGGAAACCCCCGGGTGCGGAGCGGGCCGGCCGGGGGTTCTCCGGCCGGCCCGCCGGGTGGTCAGGACAGGGTCAGCGTGAGCACGCCCGCGTACGACCCGGGCGCGGTGAACGCCGGGATGTCGAGGGAGAGCCCGGCGTCGACGGTGAACTCACCACCGGTGAGGGTGCCGTTCGCCGTGGAGGCGAGGGTCGCGCCGGCGCTGCCGACGGGCCCGGCCGAACCGGCGACGCAGACGCTGGGGCTGCCGGCCTTGGCGGTGCAGGCGGGCGTCCAGCTGAGGTTCCCGGCGCCGATGGGGTCGCCGGGGCCGGCGAAGTCGGTGACCTTGCCGGTCAGGGACCAGCCCGCGGGGCCGCCGCGGAAGTCCTTGACCGTCACCGTCTTCAGGGCTCCGGTGGCCGCACCGCCCGTGCCGAAGTCGACCGCGGACAGCTCGACCGCGTCCCCTGCCTGGCTCATGGAGAGCTCACCGGCGTTGACCGCCGCCGTGAGGGTCTGGCTGTTCGGCGGGGTCGGGACGACGACCTTGTACTTGACCGGGCCCGCGCCCTTCTCCGGGTCCCAGGCACCGCCCTCGTACGCCACGACGCCGGTGGTCGCCACGTCGTTCACCTTCAGGCGGGCGACGAAGCCGCCCTCGCTGTCGGTGGTGACGAGCATCTTGTCGGCGGTCTCCGCGCCACCGGCGCGGCCGACGACGGTGACCTCGGCGAGCGGCGTGAACTTGGTGCCGGTCACGGTCACGCGCACGCCGGGGTCGCCCGAGCTGGTCTCCAGGGCGAGCGTCCGGGCGTTGGGGCTGGTGACGGGGCCTGCTTCGACCGTCTCGGAGACCGGGGCGGGCGGGTTCAGCACCGTGCAGGGGGTGTCCAGCTCCATGAGGTAGCTGGTGTGGATGTTGTAGTCCCCCGGGGAGAGCGTGATCGATCCGGGCTCGGTGACCGTGAACGTACCGGTCATCGAGAAGGCCGGGAAGGAGCCCTTGCCCGGGACGGGCGGGTTCTTCTTCGGGCCGGTGACGTTGATCTGGCCGGTCTGGGCGCCGCCGAGGACGACCTTGCCGGTCGGGGTCATGATGTCGGCCGGGAGCGCGAGGTCGACGGGGTTCGAGGCGGCGGGCTTGGTGATCGTGTAGGTCACGGTCACCGTGTCGCCGACCTTCGGGGCCGCCTTGTCGACCGTGATCTCGGCGGTCGTCGTGCCCGTGATCGGCGGGATCTGGGCGATCGGCGGCGGGACACAGCGCGTCTCGAACTGCACCGGGGTCGAGCTCTCGGTGGCCAGCGCCGGGGCGGCGAGGGCGCCGCCCGCGGCGACCGCGAGAGCGGTGGCGCCGAGGGCGGCGGTCCAACGCCGTCTTCGGGTCGCCGCCCGGGATCGGGTGATTGCCATGTGTGGGTCCCCTCCTGAGGGATGAGAGGGCGCCATTGACGGCTGTGGGCCGAGAGAAGTCAATGCCATCGAAAACCACCGACTGATGACCCATCAGATCCTGTCAAGATCAGCTCATGTACGGATATGCCCTGGTCACGCCGGAGACCGGTGCCGCCTTCGGCGACACCGGTCAGGGGTGGAACGGGGTTCAGCTGATGACGAAGGGGCCGGGCGACTGGTTCGTCACGGCGTCGCAGCTGATGGTGATGCCCATGACCACCATCGAGAGCGAGGTGCCCGCGAAGTACGAGTTGAGCCTGTCCCCCACGGCCACGGTCCCGCTGAGGGGTCCGATGGTGACGGCCCCGCCCGAGGGGATCGCCGGGTTCTTCTTACCGGTGAACGTCCGGACGGGTCCGGTCGAGTTGGCCAGCTTCAGCGTGGCGTTGATCGTGTCGGCGCCGAGCGCGATCGGCGTCGTGACGGCCGTCGTGATCGTGACCGTCATGGTCGTGCCGCTGTGGGTGGCCGTGAGCGTGGCGCCCCCGGTGTTGTACGGGGAACAGTCGTACGTCGCCGTGGCGCTGCCCGGCGCCACGGCGGCTCCGGCCGTCGGGGCGTAGGCGAGGGCGGTGGCGGCGAGCGCTCCGGTGAGGACCGCGACCGTTCCTAAGGTGCTTCTGCTTCTCATGGCGAGTTCGAACCCCATTCCATGCCTGACGCAGGGGTGCGGACACTGCGTGAAAGGAGGATTTCTGACGGCCCGTCGGGCCAGCCGCTGCTTATTGAGACGCAGACCACCGGGGAAGGCAAGAGAAGATGCGGTGATCCTTCACAAACGCGCAAGGGCCCGGCGTCACACCGGGCCCTCACTGTCCGTTTCTCGCTGTTCGCTCGCGCGTCCCAGCCCTCTCAGCCGGCCGTGACCGCCGTACGGAGCTGCCCGTCGGGACCCGCGAGCAGCACCGGCGCCTCCGGGCCGCCCAGGTCCCGTACCGCCGCGCGGTCCTCGTCGGAGACGGCCTCGGCGTTCGACACGACGGCCGCCGCCTCCAGGGACCGGGCCCCGCTGGCGACCGCCATCGCGACCGCCGTCCGCAGCGCGCTCAGCCTGAGCGAGTCGAGCTCGACGGTGCCGGCGACGTAGGTGCGTCCGGTCTCGTCGCGCACGGCCGCGCCCTCGGGCACGCCGTTGCGGGCGCGGGCGCTCCGCGCCAGGGTGATGATCTTGAGGTCCTCGGGCCCGAGGTCGCCGTGCTCGCTGCTGAGTGTCATGCCCCGAGCATAGGACGGAGACCGCCCGCAGCCCGCGAGGGGCCGTCCTCAGCCGACGAGGGCCGTCCTCAGCCCGCGAGGGCCGTCCTCAGCCCGCGATCGGGTACATCGCCCCGCGCCGCCCCTCCGGGGAGACCAGCCACTCCAGCTTCGCCGCCGTGTCGGACTCCGGAAGCGGGGTGTGCATGACGATGACCAGGTCCGGGCGGGCGGGGACGCGAAGCTGGGTGGCCTCGACCATCAGCGTGCCGACCAGCGGATGCTCCAGCTCCTTGCGGGTCTGGCCGCCGGGCCGGACGTCCCGCCGCTCCCAGAGCTCCACGAACTCCGGACTGCGCTCGGTGAGTTCCTCGATCACGGCGCGGAACCCCTCGTCGTCCGGGGCCTCCGTGCAGGCGGAACGGAACTGGGCCACGACCTTGGGCGCGATCGACTCCCAGTGGGGCGCCCGGGAACGGTAGAGCTCGTCGGTGAAGAAGGCGACCAGGCAGTTCTGGGCGATCTCGGGCCGCATCCCGAGGACGATCGACGCCGCGTCGTTGTAGAGGACCGTGTTCCAGTACACGTCCATGATGTGCGCGGGGAACGGCATCCAGGCGTCGATCAGCCGCCGCAGACCGTCGCACATGTCCTGGTCCTCCGGGGCGGCCTCCAGGGCCGGCGGGTTGAGGGCCGCGAGGACGTACAGATGGCGCCGCTCCGCCGGGCTCAGCCGCAGCACGCGTGCCACCGAGTCGAGGACCTGCGGGGAGACCGTGATGTCCCGGCCCTGTTCGAGCCACTGGTACCAGGAGACGCCGACCCCGGCGAGGACCGCGACCTCCTCGCGGCGCAGCCCGGGAGTGCGGCGTCGCCCGCCGCCGTCCGGGAGCCCCGCGTCGGCCGGGGTCACCCGGGCCCTGCGGCTCATCAGGAACTCGCGCAGCTCGCCGAGGCGGTGCTGCTTGGCTGTGACGGTCTCGGCGACGGTGGCCACGTCCGCTTCCTCCCCCTGGATGCCTGGCGTGCCGGGTATGCGTGGTGGTACGACCAACAGGATAAGTACCCGCTCCCCACGGTTGTTCCCGCGCCGCGAGAGTCGTCGCATGGCAACGACGACCAGCAAGCCCTCCCCGCCCGCCGCTCCCCCCGCCGAGCCGGCCGCCCCGCCCTCCCTCACCGGCCGCAACCGGCTCATCCTCTTCGTCCTGTGCGCCGCCCAGTTCATGGTGGCGCTCGACTTCTCCGTCCTGAACGTCGCCCTGCCGGCCCTCGGCACCGACCTCGGCCTGAGCCACTCCGCCCTCCAGTGGGCCGTCACCGCCTTCGCGCTGCCCTCCGGCGGCTTCCTGCTGCTCTTCGGCCGCGTCGGCGACCTCTACGGCCGCAAGCGGCTCTTCCTCTCCGGTCTCGTGCTCTTCGGCGCCGCCTCGCTGCTCGCCACCTTCGCCTGGGACCCGGCCTCGTTCCTCACCGGCCGCGCGCTCCAGGGCCTCGGCGCCGCCGCGATCGTGCCCACCGGCATGTCGCTCCTGACCACGACCTTCCCCGAGGGCCCGCTGCGCGACCGTGCCCTCGGCATCTCCGGCACCCTGCTCTCGCTCGGCTTCACCGTCGGCATGGTGCTGGGCGGGGTCATGACCGACACCCTCGGCTGGCGCTCCACGATGGGCCTGCTCGCCCTCTTCACCGTGATCGTCCTGCCGCTGGCTCCCCGGCTGCTGCCCGAGTCCCGCACCCCCGAGAAGCCCCGGCTCGACGTGCCGGGCGCGGTGACCGTCACCGGTGGCCTGCTCTCCCTGATCTACGCCCTGTCGACGGCGGCCGAGCGCGGGTTCGGCGGCGCGGACGTGCTGGTCACTCTGGTGGCGGGCGTGGTGCTGCTCGTGGCCTTCGTCCTGATCGAGTCCCGGAGCCCGGCGCCCCTGGTCTCGCTGCCGATGCTGCGGCGGCGGACGGTCGCCTTCGGCAACCTGGGCGGTCTGATCACCTTCTCGATGATGTCGACGGTCGTCTTCGTCCTGACGCTCTACCTCCAGGAGACCCTGGGGCTCTCGTCCTTCGCCACCGGGCTCGTCTTCGGCGTGCAGGGCGTCTTCGCCATCGTGGGCGGCACGCTCGCGCCGAGGGTGATCGGCCGGTTCGGCGCCCGCCGCGTCCTCGTCGGCTCGCTCCTCGGGCAGGGGCTGCTGACGGCCGCGATCCTCGGCGTCGGACGGGACTCGGGGGTCCTTCTCGCCGCCGCCGCGGCCTCGGTGGCCTGCGTGTTCCACCTGGGCGCGATCGTCTCGTACGGCCTGATCGTCACCTCGGGCGTCCCGGACGAGCAGCAGGGCCTGGCCACCGGCCTGGTCACCACGACCCAGCAGGTCGGGCTCACCGTCGGCATCCCGCTGCTCGGCGTCCTCGCGACGACCGGCGGTGACCTCTTCGGCGGCGTCCGCACGGTGATCGCCCTGGACGCGGCGATCGTGCTCGCCACGGCGGCCCTGGTCGCCCTGGGCCTGCGCCGGGGGCGGGCCGGAGGGCGGTCCTGACTCAGGGCCGGTCGAGCCGGAGCCTTACCGCCTTCGGCAGACCCGCCACGACCAGGTCGTACGAGTCCTCGACGAGCTCCCGGACCATCCGGTCCGGGAGCCCTCCCACGGTCACCGTGTTCCAGTGCCGCTTGTTCATGTGGTAGCCGGGGGCGACCGCCGGGAACTCCTCGCGGAGCCGCACGGCCTCCTCCGGGTCGCACTTGAGGTTGACCCGCAGCGGCTCGGCGTCGAGCCAGGACAGCGCGAACACCTTGCCCGCGACCTTGAAGACGGAGACGTCGGGCCCGAAGGGGAACTCCTCCGCCGCGTCGTTGAAGTCCAGGCAGAAGGCCCGCAGCCGCTCGGGGGTCACGCCGCCCGCTCCTCCGCTTCCAGGGGTTCCACGAGAACGGTGACGATCTTGTTCCGGCGGCCGGCCGGGGCCTCCGCCGTCAGCCGCAGCGAGCGGCCGTCCGGCAGCTCGACGACCGCCTTCGCACCCGCGATCGGCACGCGGCCGAGCGCCTTGGCGAGGAGGCCGCCGACGGTCTCCACGTCCTCGTCGTCGTACTCGTCGGGGCCCAGGCCGTACAGCTCGCCGAGGTCGCCGATGTCGAGGCGGGCGGTGACCCGGTGGCGGCCGTCGCCGAGCTCCTGGACCGGCGGCAGCTCCCGGTCGTACTCGTCGGTGATCTCGCCGACGATCTCCTCCAGGATGTCCTCGATCGTGACGATGCCGGCCGTGCCGCCGTACTCGTCGATGACGACGGCGACGTGGTTGCGCTCCTGCTGCATCTCGCGCAGCAGGTCACCGGCGTTCTTCGTGTCCGGCACGAAGGCGGCGGCCCGCATCGCGGTCGACACCAGGTCGGCCTCGGAGTCGCGGTTGATGTGCGTCTTGCGGACGAGGTCCTTCAGGTACACGATCCCGACGATGTCGTCCTCGTTCTCGCCGGTCACCGGGATCCGGGAGAAGCCGGAACGCAACGCGAGGGTGAGGGCCTGACGGATCGTCTTGTACCGCTCGATGCAGATGAGGTCGGTGCGGGGCACCATGACCTCCCGGACCAGGGTGTCGCCGAGCTCGAAGACGGAGTGCACCATGCGGCGCTCCTCGTCCTCGATCAGCGACTCCTGCTCGGCGAGGTCGACCATGGCCCGCAGCTCGGCCTCGGAGGCGAAGGGGCCCTTGCGGAAGCCCTTGCCCGGCGTCAGCGCGTTGCCGATGAGGATGAGCAGCTGCGGGATCGGGCCCATGATCCGGGCCAGCGGCAGCAGCACGTACGCGGCGGCGGTCGCCGTGTTCAGCGGGTGCTGCCGGCCGATCGTGCGCGGCGAGACGCCGACGGCCACGTAGCTGACGAGGACCATGACGGCGATCGCGACGAGCAGCGCCTCCCACGTCTCCGGGAAGGCCTCAAGGCAGGCGTAGGTGACGAGGACGCCGGCCGCCATCTCGCAGGCGACGCGGACGAGCAGCGCCACGTTGAGATAGCGGGTCGGGTCCGAGGCGACCTGGGCGAGCTTCTCCGCCCCGCGCCGCCCGGACCGTACGGCCTCGGCGGCACGGAAGCTGGAGACGCGGGCGATACCGGCCTCGGCGCAGGCGGCGAGCCAGGCGACGACGACCAGCGCGACCGCGCCGAAGATCAGCGAGATGTCCATCGGGTCAGGAGACGGTCGGTGCCGGGGACGGGCCGGTGAGGCCCTTCTCCGCGCGCCAGCCGTCGACGATCGCCGCCTGGAGGCCGAACATCTCGGCCTTCTCCTCCGGCTCCTCGTGGTCGTACCCGAGGAGGTGGAGCACGCCGTGGACGGTGAGGAGCTGGAGCTCCTCGTCCATGGAGTGCTCGGTCGGCGCGTCCTTGCCCTGCTGGGTGGCGACCTCGGGGCAGAGCACGATGTCGCCGAGGAGCCCCTGCGGGGGCTCCTCGTCGTCCTTCGACGGCGGGCGCAGCTCGTCCATCGGGAAGGACATGACGTCCGTCGGCCCGGGCAGGTCCATCCACTGGATGTGGAGCTGCTCCATCGCCTCCGCGTCGACGACGATCACGGAGAGCTCGGAGAGCGGGTGGATGCGCATGCGCGCGAGGGCGTAGCGGGCGATGTCGAGGATCGCCTGCTCGTCGACCTCGGTTCCGGACTCGTTGTTGACGTCGATCGACATGGTGCTCTTCTGCTACTTCCCGTTGCGGCTGTCGTACTTCTCGTACGCGTCGACGATACGGCCGACGAGCTTGTGCCGTACGACATCCTGCGACGTGAGCGTGGAGAAGTGCACGTCGGGGACGCCGTCCAGGATGTCGCGGACCTGACGCAGACCGCTCTTCGTCCCGTTCGGCAGGTCGACCTGGGTGATGTCACCGGTGATGACGATCTTCGAGTCGAAGCCGAGACGGGTGAGGAACATCTTCATCTGCTCGGGGTTCGTGTTCTGCGCCTCGTCGAGGATGATGAACGCGTCATTGAGCGTGCGGCCGCGCATGTAGGCCAGCGGCGCGACCTCGATCGTCCCGTTGGTCATGAGCTTGGGGATCGAGTCGGGGTCGAGCATGTCGTGCAGGGCGTCGTAGAGCGGCCGCAGGTACGGGTCGATCTTCTCGTAGAGCGTGCCGGGCAGGAAGCCGAGCCGCTCGCCCGCCTCGACCGCGGGGCGGGTCAGGATGATCCGGGTGACCTGCTTGGACTGCAGGGCCTGGACCGCCTTGGCCATGGCGAGGTAGGTCTTGCCGGTACCGGCGGGGCCGATGCCGAAGACGATCGTGTGCTTGTCGATGGCGTCGACGTACCGCTTCTGGTTGAGCGTCTTCGGACGGATCGTGCGGCCCCGGCTGGAGAGGATGTTCTGCGTGAGCACCTCGGCGGGGGTCTCCCCGCCACCGTCCGCCGTTCCGTTCTCGCTCGCCCTGAGCATGGCGATCGAGCGTTCCACTGCGTCCTCCGTCATCGGCTGACCGGTGCGGAGCACCAGCATCATCTCGTCGAACAGGCGCTGTATCAGGGCGACTTCCGCCGCGTCCCCGACCGCGCTGACCTGGTTGCCCCGGACGTGGATGTCGGCGCGCGGGAAGGACTTCTCGATCACGCGCAGCAGCGCGTCACCGGAGCCGAGCAGGCTCACCATCGGGTGCTTCGCGGGGACGGTGAAGTGGGCGCGGGCCTGGTCGGGCGTCCCGTCGCGGGGCGCCTCGTCGGGTGCTGTGGGTGTCTGAGTCATGGGCCGGCACTGTGGCCTGCGCATACCTCCTGCTGAAGGGTTCTCGCCGCTCGACAACCTCTCGGCCTCCCAGCCTACGACCTGCCGCTGACAGCCCGAAGGGATTTACGGGGCGGCCGCGCGGAAGCCGATGGTCGGCACCGCCCTGCGCAGCGGCCAGGGCCGTGCCGGGGCGGGCAGCAGCCGCTCCAGGAAGGCGTACCGGTCACGGAGGGTCTCGGGGTCCTGGCAGGCGTGGCCCTGGACGTGCTGCCACCACGCGGCGATCTCGTCCCAGGTGGGGGCGGAGAGCGAGCCGCCGAACTCCTGGACGGAGAGGGCGGCGGTGAGCCCGGCGAAGGCGAGCCGGTCGGCGAGGGGCCAGTCGGCGAGGGTGCCGGTGACGAACCCGGCGACGAAGACGTCACCGGCGCCGGTCGGGTCGAGGGCGGAGACCTGGATGGCGGGGACCTCGGCGGTCTCGCCGGTGGCGCCGTCGACGGCGTAGGCGCCCTCTGAGCCGAGGGTGACGACCGCGTACCTGACCTTGTCGGCGAGGGCGCGGGCGGCGGCGCGCGGGCAGTCGGTGCGGGTGTACCGCATGGCCTCGGCGGCGTTCGGCAGGAAGGCCTCGCAGTGCTGGAGGTCGGTCAGCCCGGCGAGGTCCCAGCGGCCGGTCTCGTCCCAGCCGACGTCGGCGAAGACCTTGGCGCCACCGCGGGCGGCCTGCGCGACCCACGCCTCGGAGCGGCCGGGGACGAGGGAGGCGACGGCGGCGCGGGCGTGCGGCGGGTAGGCGGGCAGGGCGTCGCCGAGGGGCGGGGCGTCGTGGCCGTGGGAGACCATCGTCCGCTCGCCCTCGTACGCCATCGAGACCGTCACCGGGGAGTGCCAGCCGGGAACGGTCCGCGACAGCGACAGGTCGATGCCCTCGCCCTGCTCCAGGGCGTCCCAGCAGTACTCGCCGTAGTGGTCGTCGCCGAAGGCGGCGGCGAGGGAGGTGCGCAGCCCGAGCCGGGCGAGGGCGGTGGCCATGTTGGCGACGCCGCCGGGGCTCGACCCCATGCCGCGGGCCCAGGACTCGGTGCCGCGGACGGGGGCGCTGTCGAGGCCGGTGAAGATGATGTCGAGGAAGACCGTGCCGGTGAGGAAGACGTCGCAGGCGGGGTCCGTGGGCTCGCGCAGGCGCACCAACGGGTCGATCCCCGCGTCGTGTTGCTGCCGGTCTCCCTCGGTTGTACTCACGGCGGTCTCCCCGGTCGTGGTCGGCTCAGGCCAGTGTGCCCGATGGGGCCCGGGTGGCGGCTGTGACGCACGAGAGGAACCAGCAGAGGGAGGCCGGAATACCCGCTCTCGCGCCTTCCGAAACCAAAAGTGACCCGGATCACCGCACACGCCCTCGATCAAGGTCTTCTCGGACAACTCACCTGCTTGATACACATGGTTCCGCGCCCCCGTGCACCTCGCACCACAGGCCGCCCCCTCCCCCCTTTTTCCCTGGAAACGCCCATGCCGTCGCGGACCCGCGGCCCCGGGGCCCACGGCGCGCTCCTCGCGCTCGTCGCCCTCTTCACGGCCGGATACCTCGCCCCGTACCTCCTCCCGACGGTCGTCGGCCGGCTCGCCTCGGGCCTGGACCTCGCGCCCTCCCAGGCGGGCCTGATCGGCTCCGTCCTCCTCCTCGGCTCCTCCGCCGCCGGCTTCACGCTCGCCGCGCGCGGCCGGCGCCTCTCGCCCCGCCGCGCGGCCCGCGCGGGCCTCCTCGCGATGGCCGTCGGTTACGGCTCCGCCGCGGCGACGGACCTCGTACCGCTGGTGATCGCGGGCGCGGTCCTCGGCGGCATCGGCTCGGGCACGGCGACGGCCACCGCGGCGGCGGGCATCGCGGGCCGGGAGGACCCGCACCGCGCGTCGACCCTCGGCCTGCTCTCCGTCTCGGCGACGGCGGGCGCACTGTACCTGACCCTGCCGCACCTGGGCGGGGGCCACGCGACGCCGCTGGTCGCGATCGCGGCGACGGCGCTGGCGGTGTGGCCGCTGACGACCCACCTGCGGCCCACGACGACGCCTTCGACTCCCACGGGACGGGGACCCGCGTCCCCCCTCCCCCACCGCACCGCGGGCACGGCCCTCGCGGGAAGCATCCTGCTCTGGTCCCTCGCGCAGAACGCCCTCTGGGGCGTGAGCGGCCGCATCGGCCTCACCCAGGCGCACCTCTCCGAGGTGACCGTCGGCGCGGTCTTCGCGGCGGCGCTCGGCGCGGGCCTCGTCGGGGTCACGGCGGCGGGCGCCCTCGGCCGGCGCCTCGGCCGCGCGGCCCCGATCGGCGTGGGCACGGTCCTGATCGCGGGCTGCGTGCTCCTGAGCTCGACGGCGGGCGGCCTGGCGACCTTCGCGACCGGCGAGATCCTGTGGAACGCCGTCTACCCGGTCGTCCTCTCCTACCTCCTGGGCCTCGCCGCCTCCCTCGACCCACACGGCCGCTGGGCGGTCCTCGTCGGCGCGGCGTCCTCCCTGGGCGTCGCCTGCGGCCCGATCGCCGGCACCCTCCTCTCGGACGCGGCGGGCTACCCCGGCATGGGCGCGGCCCTCTGCGCCCTGCTCCTCCTGGTGGCGGCCCCCATGACGTCAGTGGCCCGCCGGACGGCGACGCCGACGGCGACGGCGACGGCGGTTGTACGCGTACGCGTGCCCGCCCGCCGCCGCCCGACGAAGTCGGCGTACGGCTTGGCGAAGCCGGGCGACCGCGGGTAACCCGGCCCCGCCGGCGTTTGAGGCGCGGGGCCCGGGGCAGAGCCCCGAACGCCTCAGCCCGTCTGGCGTCCAAGGACCGAGGCCCCGGGCAGAGCCCCTCCGAAGACTTCAGCCCGCCCGGCATCCGAGGACCGGGGCCCGGGGCAGAGCCCCGAACCCCTCAGCACGCCCGGCATCCGAGGACCGGGGTCCGGGGTCCGGGGTCCGGGGCGGAGCCCCGGTTTCGGGAAGGGGCGGGGTGGGGTGAAGGCCCCGCGCAGCGGCCCCCCGCCCCCCGTGCCCCGTCCCCCGCCCAGACCTCCCGCCCCGCCCTACTCCCCGCCCCGGAACACGTACGCCTCCACCTCACCGAGATACCGCTCCCGACGAGCCTCGTCGTCCTCCAGGAACGCCGCCAGGAACGAGTTCCGCGCCAGCTCCCGCAGCGTCTCCTCCCCCAGCCCCAACGCCTCGCCCACCGCCGAGAAGTTGTCCCCGACGTACCCCCCGAAGTAGGCGGGGTCGTCGGAGTTGACCGTCACCAGCAGCCCCGCCGCGATCATCTCCCGCAGCGGGTGCCGCTCGATCGTGTCGATGACCCGCAGCCGCACGTTGGACAGCGGGCACAGCGTCAGCGGCACCCGCTCCCGGGCGAGCCGCTCGACGAGCGACGGGTCCTCCATGCACCGCAGGCCGTGATCGACGCGCTCGACGCCGAGCACGTCGAGCGCCTCCCGGACGTAGGAGGCCGGTCCTTCCTCCCCCGCGTGCGCGACCCGCCGCAGCCCGAGCCGCGCGGCCTCCTCGTACACCTCGCGGAACTTCGCCGGCGGATGCCCGACCTCGGCGGAGTCGAGCCCGACCCCGGTGATCCGGTCGAGGTACGGCTTCGCGGCCTCCAGCGTGGCGAGCGCCGACTCGGCGGACTCGTCGCGCAGGAAGCACATGATGAGCCGCGTCGAGATCCCGTACCGCTCCTCGGCCCGGTCGAGCGAGGCCGCGAGCCCGTCGACGACGGTCCCGATCGGGATTCCGCGGGCGGTGTGCGCCTGCGGGTCGAAGAAGATCTCGGCGTGCCGGACGCCCTGGGCGGCGGCCCGCTCCAGGTAGGCGTCGGCGAGCTCGGTGAAGTCCTCGGCGGTGCGCAGCACGGCCATGAGCCCGTAGTAGAGGTCGAGGAAGGACTGGAGGTCGCTGAAGCGGTACGCCTCCCGCAGCGCCGCCGTGTCGGCGTACGGCAGGGTGACGCCGTTGCGCGCGGCGAGCGCGAAGGCGAGCTCGGGTTCGAGGGTGCCTTCGATGTGGAGGTGCAGTTCGGCCTTGGGTACGGGCATGGGTGGTGCTCTATCTCTTCGGTACGGGGACCCTCATCAGGTCCTGGGCAATGCTCAGCTCCCCCGTGAACCCGGCCGCCCTCGCCTGCCGCTCGAACTCCGACGGATCGGAGTACCGCTGCGAGAAGTGCGTGAGCACGAGGTGCCGCACGCCGGCGTCCCGCGCGACTCCCGCCGCCTGCCCGGCCGTCAGGTGGCCGTGGTCGACGGCGAGCCGGACGTCCTCGTCGAGGAACGTGGACTCGATGACGAGCATGTCGGCGCCCTCGGCGAGCGCGTGGACGCCGTCGCAGAGCCGGGTGTCCATGACGAAGGCGAAGCGCTGCCCGCGCCGGACCTCGCTGACCTCGTCGAGGGTCACCCCGCCGAGCACGCCGTCCCGCTGGATGCGGCCGACGTCGGGGCCCTTGATGCCGTGGGCGGCGAGCCGCTCGGGCAGGATGCGGCGCCCGTCGGGCTCGGTGATCCGGTAGCCGTACGACTCGACGGGGTGGGAGAGCTTGCGCGCGTCGAGGGTGAACGCCTCGGTGACCGCGAGCGGCCCGTCGGCGAGGACCGGCGCCTCGGTCAGCTTCACGGTCTCGCGGTAGGCCGTGGCGTACCGCAGCCGCTCGAAGAAGCGCCGGCCGCTCGCCGGGTAGTGCGCGGTGACCGGGTGCGGGACCTGGTCGAGGTTGATCCGCTGGATCACCCCGGCGAGGCCGAGCGAGTGGTCGCCGTGGAAGTGCGTGACGCAGATCCGGTCGAGGTCGTGCGCGGCGACCCCGGCCCGCAGCATCTGCCGCTGGGTGCCCTCGCCGGGGTCGAAGAGGATGCCCTGGCCGTCCCAGCGCAGCAGGTACCCGTTGTGGTTGCGGTGCCGGGTCGGGACCTGGCTCGCGGTCCCGAGGACGACCAGTTCGCGTACGGACACGGCTTAGCCGGGGGGCCAGTTGAGGCCGCGTCCGCCGAGGACGTGCGCGTGGGCGTGGAAGACGGTCTGGCCGGCGCCCGCGCCGGTGTTGAAGACGATGCGGAAGCCCTGCCCGTCGACCTTCTCCTCGGCGGCGACCTCGCCGGCCTCGCGCAGGACGTCGGCGGCGACGGACGGCGCGCCGGCGGCCAACGAGGCGGCGTCCGGGTAGTGGAGTCGGGGGATGACGAGGACGTGCGTCGGCGCCTGCGGGTTGATGTCGCGGAACGCGAGCGTCGTCTCGGTCTCGCGGACGAGCGTCGCCGGCACCTCCCCTGCCACGATCTTGCAGAACAGGCAGTCGCTCTGCGGCTCTCCGGCCATGTCCCGGGCCTCCTCGCTCCGATGTCGATCAGTACGACAGGAATGCTATCGGGCGCCTCGGACAACGCCCGCTCTCTCCCGCGTCTTCGGCGTCAGTCCTTCGGCGCGCGCCGTCCCAGCGCCGAGCGGCTCACCCAGTAGGTGATGACGACCCCCCAGAACAGCGGGGTCCCCAGCCCGCCGACCACTCCCGTGCCGAACGACCACAGGGCCATCGACACGGCCGAGTAGAGCCCCAGGATCCCGACGGCGCAGGCCATCGCGATCACCGGCGGGCAGGAGCGCGCCACGAGGAGGAGCGGGCGGCGCAGCCGGGAGGGCACCCGGCGCGCCATCCACACGGCCCAGCCGCCCCAGGCGCCGAGGAGGACGGCCGCGCCGACGACGAGCGGGACGACGGCCTCGGGGCCGGTGGCGCCGGAGCGGACCGGGGCGGCGCCGAAGGTCGCGGCGAGGAAGCCGAGCAGGGCGACCCAGCGGGCCCCCGCGGCCGTGCTCCAGGCCATCGACTCCAGGTTGAAGCGGGCCTTGCGGTCCTGGAGGTCGAGCGCGGCGGAGGCCACGAAGCCCTCGGCGGCCTGGGTCCAGGCCCCGCGCCGGAACCAGCGGCCGCGCAGCCGGAGGAGCGAGAGGTTGTTGTGGGCCTCGCTGCTCTGCGGGTTGAGCCGCAGGGTCGTCTCGTACGCGCGCTGCGCGGTGGCGTGGTCGCCCCTGCGCTGCGCGGTGAGCCCGACGAGGAAGTGGGCGGCGTCCTCCTCGGGCCCGAGGGCGACGGCGGCGCGCGCCGCCTCGTACGCCTCGACGGTCCGGCCCGGGGTGCGGGCGGCCTCGCCGAACTCGGTGAGGGCGGTGCCGAGCGCGTAGTGGCTGCCCCAGTACTGCGGGGCGAGCTGGACGGCGTACCGTCCGGCGGCCTCGGCCTCGGGGAACCGCCTCATCGCCAGCAGGATCTGCACCCGCATCAGCCAGCCCGTGAGCGACTCGGGTTCGGCGCGCAGGGCCTGGTCGACGGCGGCGAGGGCCGCCGGGTGCGCGCCCGCGCGGTGGTGGCAGCGGGCGAGGAGGACGAGGGCGCCGGCGTCCTCCGGGTCGGTGGCGAGGTGCTGGGCGACGAGCGCGCCCGCCTGCTCGTACCGCCCGGTGTCGTAGAGCGCCTCGGCGCGCCGCAGCGCGGTGGTGGTCACAGCTTGCGCTTCCGCTTCAGGTAGGCGAGGAGGTCGTCGTACAGCCCGCCCTCGTTGGCGAACATGGCGACGTTCCGCGCGGCGGCGAACCACGGCTCCGTCGACGGCCTGATCTGCTTGGCGGCGCCGAGGAGGTCCTTGGTGGTGATGAGGCGTACCGAGCCGCTGCGGGCGGAGTCGAGGAGCGCGGTCTCGGCGGCGCTCTCGCAGACGTGGGCGAGGTCGGCGCCGGAGAAGTCCTCGGTGGCCTTGACGAGCTTGCCGAGGTCGACGGCCTCGATGGGCCGCTCGCGCAGGTGGTAGCGGAGGATCGCCTCGCGGGCGGCGGCGTCGGGCGGCAGGACGAGGAGGGTCCGGTCGAGCCGGCCGGGGCGGCGCAGCGCGATGTCCACGTCCCAGGGGACGTTGGTGGCGGCGAGGACGAAGACGCCCTCGTTGCCCGCGCCGCTCGCGATGCCGTCGAGCTCGGTGAGGAGCTGGTTGACGACGTTGCGCAGGCCGCTGTGGTGGGTGCGGGAGCGCTTGGCGCCGAGGGCGTCGAGCTCGTCGAGGAAGACGACGCAGGGGGCCTGGCGGCGGGCGGTCTCGAAGATGTCGTGGATGTTCTTCTCGGAGGCGCCGATCCACATGTCGAGGACGTCGGAGAGCGAGACGGTGAGGAAGTTCGCCCCGAGCTCGCCTGCGACGGCCCGGGCGATGAACGTCTTGCCGCAGCCGGGCGGCCCGTAGAGGAGCAGGCCGCCGCGGAGGGACTTGCCGTACAGCCTGCGCAGTTCGGGGTTGCGCATGGGCGCGAGGAAGGCGGCCTCCAGGCGGTCCTTGACCTCCTCCATGCCGCCGACGTCGGCGAGGCGTACGGCTCCGGGCGCGTCGACGTCCCAGGCGGCCTCACCGGCCGTGCCGTCGCCGTCGGCGGCCTGCGGCGCGTCGAGGAAACGGGGCCCGACGACGTCCTCGACCTGCCGCTCGGCGGCGTCCCAGTCGAAGACGGGAGGCTGGGCCGGCGGCTCCGGCCGCACGGGGCCGTGAGCGGGGGTCACGGGCGGCTCGGCGGGAGCGGGCGCCACGGGAGGCGTGGCGGGAGCGGGGGGCACGGGAGGCTCGGCGGGAGCGGGGGCCACCGGAGGCATCCCCATCGCCCGCATCGTCAGCTCCCGCGCCGCCGGGTCCCCCGGCGCGTGCTGGAGCGCGGCCGCCGCCTCCGCGACGGCCTCGTCGTTCCGCCCCTCCGCGAGGAGGAGTTCGGCGAAGTGCAGGCGCAGCGGTACGTCACCGGGGGCGGCGCCCACGGCGGCGCGCAGACTGCGCAGAAGAGGGGACTCGTCGGCCATGCGGCCACCCTAAGGAGCGCGCCCGGCCCCCGGTCGGGCGCCCCCGGCACTCCCGAGCCCGGCATGATCGGCAAGCCCCCCTAGCTCCAGCGGCCGGTGCGGCCCAGGACCAGGGCGGTGGCCGCCGTGCCCGCCGTGGACGTGCGCAGGACGCTGCGGCCGAGACGGTACGGCTTGGCCCCCGCGGCCTCGAAGGCGGCCAGCTCGTCGGGCGAGACCCCGCCCTCGGGGCCGACGATCAGCACGATCGAGCCCTTCCCGGGGAGTTCGGCGGTGGCGAGCGCGCCGCTGGGGTGGTCGCGGTCCTCGTGCAGGACGGCGGCGAAGTCGGCGGCCGAGAGGAGCGCCGCGAGCTGCTTGGTCGTCATCAGCTCGGAGACCTCGGGGAAGCGGGTGCGGCGGGACTGCTTGCCGGCCTCGCGCGCGGTGGCCCGCCACTTGGCGAGGGCCTTCAGGCCACGGTCGCCCTTCCACTGGGTGATGCAGCGGGAGGCGGCCCACGGCACGATGGCGTCGACGCCGGTCTCCGTCATGGTCTCGACGGCGAGTTCGCCGCGGTCGCCCTTGGGCAGCGCCTGCACGACGGTGATCCTCGGCGTCTCCTCGGCGTCCTCGTGCACCTCGGCGACCCGCACGGTCAGCTGGTCCTTGCCCTCGGCGGCGAGCACGACGCAGTCGGCC
The DNA here is from genome assembly GCF_040641575.1 of Streptomyces sp. NPDC020807. NCBI lineage: Bacteria > Bacillati > Actinomycetota > Actinomycetes > Kitasatosporales > Streptomycetaceae > Streptomyces > Streptomyces sp. NPDC020807. Next base: position 455,928 of record NZ_JBFADU010000003.1, on the reverse strand, counting down.
CAGCGGCCCCGCCCGTCGGCGAGGACGAGCTCCTCGCCCTCCCGCAGCCGCTTCACGGAGACGGCGTGCCGCCCCTCGGGCCCGTCGAGGAGGAAGCTCCCGGGCCCGGGGACGGTGTCGACGACGAAGACGGGTGCGGTCATGAGGCGCTCCTGTGGGCGAGCCCGGGAAGGTCGGAGGAATCGGCGGAACCGTCGGAACCGTCGGATGCCGAGGAACCGGCGGAACCGGATGTGTGACACGTGGCAGGGGTGGCAGAGGCGGGGGAGGTGGCTGTGGTGGCAGAGGCGGCGCCGGCGAACTCGGCGGCGCCCGGCGCCCCCTCGGGACAGCCGAAGAGCCCCGCGCGCGCGGCCTCCAGCTCCGCGACGAGGACGTCGACCAGCTGCCCGGCCGGCAGCTCCCGGGCGAGCCGGTGCCCCTGCCCCGCCCACAGCGCCATGCCCTGCGCGTCGCCGGAGTCGGCGGCGGCCTTGCGGATCGGCGCGGTCAGGTAGTGGACCTCGGGGTACGCGGCGGGGGCGTACGGCCCGTGCTCGCGCATGAAGCGGTTGACGAGCCCGCGCGCGAGACGCCCGGAGAAGGCACGGGTGAACGCGGTGCGGTGGAACAGCGGATCGGTCAGGGCCCTCTTGTGGAGCGGGTGGGCGCCCGACTCGGGGCAGCCGAGGAACGCGGTGCCGAGCTGCGCGGCGTCGGCCCCGGCCGCCAGGACGGCGGCGATCTGCGCGCCGCGCATGATCCCGCCGGTGGCGACGATCGGCAGGCGTACGGCCTCGCGGATCTGGGGGACGAGGGCGAGGAGCCCGGTGCCGGGGTTGTCGTCGTCCTCGGGGTCGTCGCGGTACGAGCCCTGGTGCCCGCCGGCCTCGACGCCTTGGACGCAGACGGCGTCGGCCCCGGCCCGCTCGGCTTCGAGGGCCTCCTCGACGGAGGTGACGGTGACGATCGTGTACGTACCGGCGCGGGCGAAGGAGGCGAGCGTCTCGGCGTCGGGACAGCCGAAGGTGAAGGACACGACGCGGACGGGGTCGTCGAGGAGGATCGCCAGCTTGGCCGCGTACGCGTCGGTGCCGCAGTCGTCGAGGTCGCCGAGCGGCGTGCCGTACCAGGCCGCCTCGCCGGCGAGCTGGTGGCGGTAGACCTCGACGGCGGCTGGGCCGTCGGTCCGGCCGCCGCTCGGCGGGACGAAGAGGTTGACGCCGAAGGGGCGCGCGGTCAGCCCGCGCACCTGCTTGATCTCCTGGTAGAGGCCGCCGGCCGTCTTGTACCCGCCGGCCAGGAAGCCGAGCGCCCCGGCCGCGCAGACGGCTCCGACGAGCTCGGGACAGGAGGCGCCACCCGCCATGGGGGCCTGCACGATCGGAAACCGAGAGAGATCGTTCAGTGCGGTGGTGGACATATGGGCATCGTGTCATGCCCCTGCTTCCGGGCCGAATCGGTACCTCGGGTCGCGCGAAGGGGCGGTATCCAGGGGATACCGCCCCTTCGCACACGCACAAGCACGAGCACGACCCGCGACCGGACCTACCGCCCGTTGAAGGCATCCTTCAACCGCGAGAACAGCCCCTGCTGCCCAGGCTGGAACTGGCCCGTGGGCCGTTCCTCGCCGCGCAGCTTGGCGAGCTCGCGCAGGAGCCGTTCCTGCTCGGCGTCGAGCTTGCCGGGTGTCTGGACCTCGACGTGCACGATCAGGTCGCCGCGCCCGTTGCCGCGCAGGTGCGTGACGCCCCGGCCGTGCAGCGGGACCGACTGGCCGGACTGCGTGCCCGGACGGATGTCGATCTCCTCCAGGCCGTCGAGCGTCTGCAGTGGCACCTTCGTGCCGAGCGCGCCCGCCGTCATCGGGATGGTGACCGTGCAGTGCAGGTCGTCGCCGCGCCGCTGGAACGTCTCGTGCGGCGTCTCCTGGATCTCGACGTACAGGTCGCCGGCGGGGCCGCCGCCGGGGCCGACCTCGCCCTCGCCCGCGAGCTGGATCCGGGTGCCGTTGTCGACACCGGCCGGGATCTTCACGGTGAGGGTGCGGCGGGAGCGGACCCGGCCGTCGCCCGCGCACTCGGGGCACGGGGTCGGGACCACGGTGCCGAAGCCCTGGCACTGGGGGCAGGGCCGGGAGGTCATGACCTGGCCCAGGAAGGACCGCGTGACCTGGGAGACCTCACCGCGACCGCGGCACATGTCGCAGGTCTGCGCGGAGGTGCCGGGCGCGGCGCCCTCACCCGAACAGGTGGTGCAGACGACGGCCGTGTCGACCTGGATGTCCTTGGTGGTGCCGAAGGTCGCCTCGTTGAGGTCGATCTCCAGGCGGATCATGGCGTCCTGGCCGCGGCGGGTCCGCGAGCGCGGTCCGCGCTGCGAGGACTGGCCGAAGAAGGCGTCCATGATGTCGGAGAAGTTGCCGAAGCCACCGGCCCCGAAGCCGCCCGCGCCGCCTCCGCCGGAGGCCGAGAGCGGGTCGCCGCCGAGGTCGTAGACCTGCTTCTTCTGCGGGTCCGAGAGGACCTCGTAGGCGGCGTTGATCTCCTTGAAGCGCTCTTGCGTCTTCGGATCGGGATTGACGTCCGGGTGCAGCTCGCGCGCGAGCCTCCGGAAGGCCTTCTTGATCTCGTCCTGGGAAGCGTCGCGGCGCACGCCGAGCACGGCGTAGTAGTCCGTGGCCACTTACGACTCCGCCAGGATCTGTCCGACGTAACGTGCCACTGCGCGTACCGCTCCCATCGTTCCGGGGTAGTCCATGCGGGTCGGTCCGACCACGCCGAGTTTGGCGACTGCTTCGCCGCCCGAACCGTAGCCGACCGAGACGACGGACGTGGAGCTCAGCCCCTCGTGGGCGTTCTCGTGCCCGATCCGTACGGTCATGCCCGATTCCTTGGCCTCGCCGAGCAGCTTGAGGAGCACGACCTGCTCCTCAAGGGCCTCCAGGACGGGCCTGATCATCAGGGGGAAGTCGTGTCCGAAGCGGGTGAGATTGGCGGTGCCGCCGATCATCAGCCGCTCCTCGTGCTCCTCCACGAGCGTTTCGAGGAGGGTCGCGAGCACGGTCGAGACCGTGGCGCGGTCCTCCATCTCCTCGAAGGACTCGGGGAGGTCCTGCACCAGCTGCGGCACGTCGGCGAACCGACGGCCGACGACCCAGCTGTTGAGCCGGGCCCGCAGGTCGGCGAGGGAGGTCTCGCCGAAGGGTGCGGGGCAGTCGACGACCCGCTGCTCGACACGGCCGGTGTCCGTGATGAGCACGAGCATCAGGCGGGCCGGGGCCAGCGAGAGCAGCTCCACGTGCCGGACGGTCGAGCGGGTCAGCGAGGGGTACTGGACGACGGCGACCTGGCGGGTCAGCTGCGCGAGCAGCCGGACCGTGCGGCCGACGACGTCGTCGAGGTCGACGGCCCCGTCGAGGAAGTTGTGGATGGCCCGCCGCTCGGGCGTCGACAGCGGCTTGACGCCGGCGAGCCGGTCGACGAAGAGCCGGTAGCCCTTGTCGGTCGGGATCCGCCCCGCACTCGTGTGAGGCTGGGCGATGTACCCCTCCTCCTCCAGGACGGCCATGTCGTTGCGGACGGTGGCGGGCGACACGCCGAGTTTGTGGCGCTCGGTGAGCGCCTTCGAGCCGACGGGCTCCTCGGTGCCGACGTAGTCCTGGACGATGGCGCGCAACACCTCCAGCCTGCGTTCGCTGAGCATCGTGCGCACCTCCAGCTGTCGGTCGGTCGATCCGGTTGCTCCGCTTTTGGCACTCGCCCTGTCTGAGTGCCAGCAATACCCCGGCCAGTGTACGGCGGCGGACAACGCTCCTGGCAAGGAGGAGGCGGCGCACCCGTTAGCGTCGCCCCATGGAGACGGATTGGGAAGCGTACGGATGGGAGCGGCTCGCCGACGGGGTGGGCCGGCGCCGACTGCCCGGCTGGGACGCGACGGTGGGCCTGGTGGTGGGCGAACACGGGGTACTCCTGTACGACACGGGCTCCACGCTCGCGGAGGGCGCGGAGCTGCGGGCTCAGGTGGCGCAGCTCACGGGCGGGCGCAAGGTGACGCACATCGCACTGAGCCACCCCCACTTCGACCACGTCCTCGGGACGGCGGTCTTCGCGGGGGCCGAGGTCTTCGGCGCGGTCGGTACGGAGGAGCTGCTCGCCCTGCCGAGGGAACGGGAGGCGCTGCGCGAGGACGCGGTGCGGCAGGGCGTCGACGCGGAGGCGGCGGCGGAGGCGGTGGACGCGCTGGTCGTCCCCCGGCACGTGGTGTCGGGCGAGTGGACCCTCGACCTGGGCGGCCGGCAGGTCCTGCTGGCGAACGTCGGCCCCGGCCACACGGGCCACGACCTGGCCCTCTGCGTCCCCGGCTCCCGTGAGGTGGTCTTCTGCGGGGACCTGGTGGAGGAGTCGGGCGAGCCGCAGGCGGGCCCGGACGCGATCCCGTCCCGCTGGCCCGACGCGCTGGACCGGCTCCTCTCGCTGGGCGGCGGGGACGCGGCGTACGTCCCCGGCCACGGGGCCGTGGTGGACGCCACGTTCGTCCGGACACAGCGCGAGGAGCTGGCACGGCGCTTCGCGGTGTCATAACGTCCCCCAAATGCGCAGCTACAACCCGGACCTGACGCCCCCGTGGAAGAAGTCGGCCCCCGTCCCGGAGATCCCGGCGGACCACGACCTGGTCGTGGAGGAGGTGTCGACGGGCTTCTGCGGGGCGGTGATCCGCTGCGAGGCGGGCACGGTGACGCTGGAGGACCGCTTCGGCAAGCACCGGGTCTTCCCGATGTCCCCGCGCGGCTTCCTGCTCGACGGCCAGGTCGTCACCCTGATCCGCCCGGCACCGGCCTCGGCCCCCTCCCGCCCCACCCGCACGGCCTCGGGCTCGATCGCGGTGCCGGGCGCCCGCGCACGCGTGGCACGGGCGGGCAGGATCTACGTGGAGGGCCGGCACGACGCGGAACTCGTCGAGCGGGTGTGGGGCGACGACCTGCGCGTCGAGGGCGTGGTCGTCGAGTACCTCGAAGGCGTGGACGACCTCCCCGCCGTCGTCGCCGACTTCGCCCCGGCCCCGGACGCCCGGCTGGGCGTCCTGGTGGACCACCTGGTCCCGGGTTCGAAGGAGTCGAGGATCGCCGCGCGGGTGACCGGTGCGGACGTCCTGGTCGTCGGCCACCCGTACATCGACGTCTGGGAGGCGGTGAAGCCGTCCTCGGTCGGCATCCCCGCCTGGCCGGCGGTCCCCCGGGGCCAGGACTGGAAGACCGGCGTCTGCCGGGCCCTGGGCTGGCCCCACGACAACACGGGCGCGGTCTGGCAGCACATCCTGTCGAAGGTGACGAGCTACAAGGACCTGGAACCGCAGCTCCTGGGCAGGGTCGAGGAACTCATCGACTTCGTCACGGCCCCTTAGGGCCTGTCCGACCCTGATCCGAGGGCCCCGTGCGGGCAATCGTCCCGCAGGGCGGGACTGGCGGGCACACGGGACGGCGCCCCTTCCCGGGCCGAGGCCCCCGCTCTCGGCCCGCACCCCGGGTGCGGCGCACTGCCCGCAGCTGCCCTGCCCGCAGCCGCCCTGCTCTGCTCTGCCCTGCCCTGCCCTGCCCGCAACGGGAGCGACGGCCCGCGGAGGGCCCGGCGCGCCCGGACCTCAGTCCACCAGGTCCCGCACCACCGCGTCCGCGAGCAGCCGGCCCCGCAGGGTCAGGACCGCCCGCCCCGCCTCGTACGCCTCCGGGTCGAGGAGCCCGTCCTCCAGCGCCTTCCGCGAGGCCGCGAGGCCCGCCGGCTTGAGCAGCGCCAGCTCGACCCCCTCGCGCAGCCGCAGCTCCAGCAGGATCCGCTCGACCCGTCGGTCCTCCTCCGTGAGGACCTCCCGCCCGGCCCCGGGTGACTTCCCCGCCCCGAGCGCCGCCGCGTACGCACCGGGGTGCTTCACGTTCCACCAGCGGACGCCGCCCACGTGCGAGTGGGCACCCGGCCCGGCGCCCCACCAGTCCGCGCCGCGCCAGTACAGCTCGTTGTGGAGGCAGCGTCCGGCGTCGGAGGTGGCCCAGTTGGACACCTCGTACCAGGAGAACCCGGCCTCCTCGAAGGCCGCCTCGGCGATCAGGTACCGGTCGGCGTGCACGTCGTCGTCGGTCATCGGCACCTCGCCGCGCCGGATCCGCCGCGCGAGCTGCGTCCCCTCCTCGACGATCAGCGCGTACGCGCTGACGTGGTCCGGTCCGGCCCCGATCGCCGCGTCGAGCGACGCGCGCCAGTCGTCGTCGGACTCCCCCGGCGTGCCGTAGATCAGGTCGAGGTTGACGTGCTCGAACCCCGCCGCCCGCGCCTCCGCGACGCACGCCTCGGGCCGCCCCGGCGTGTGCGTGCGGTCGAGGATCTTCAGGACGTGCTGCCGGGCGCTCTGCATGCCGAAGGAGATCCGGTTGAACCCGCCCTCCCGCAGCTCCGCCAGGTACTCCGGGTTCACGGACTCGGGGTTCGCCTCGGTCGTGACCTCGGCGTCGTCCGCGAGCCCGAACTCGTCCCGGATCGCCCCCAGCATCCGTACGAGGTCACCGGCGGCGAGCAGCGTCGGCGTCCCGCCGCCGACGAAGACGGTCCGCACGGGACGCGGGTCGTCGCCGAGGACCTTCCGGGCGAGCCGTATCTCCTCGGTGACCTGCCCGGCGTAGTTGTCGCGGGAGGCGAGCACGCCACCGGCACCGCGCAGCTCACTGGCGGTGTACGTGTTGAAGTCGCAGTAACCGCACCGCGTGGCGCAGTACGGCACGTGCAGATAGAACCCGAGGGGCCGCTCGGCCGCCCCTTCCAGGGCGTGCGCGGGCAGCGCCCCGGTCTCGGGCATGGGCTCACCATCGGGCAGTACGGAAGGCATGAGCCCATTGTCCCGTACCGCCCGAGGCTACGGAGCAGCCCTGTGGACAACTCCCGACAGCCCACTGCGCCGCAGGTCAGACCTGTCAGGCCTCGCGGGAGCCCTCGTACATCTCCTCGATGAGCGCCTTGTACTCCCGCTCCACGACCGGTCGCTTCAGCTTCAGCGAGGGCGTGAGCTCGCCGTGCTCGATGTCGAGGTCGCGGGGCAGCAGCCGGAACTTCTTGATCGTCTGCCAGCGCTGGAGGCCCTCGTTGAGCCGGTCCACGTACCCCTGGACGAGCTTCTGGGTCTGCGGCGCGGCGACGACCTCGGCGTACGTCTTCCCGGCGAGGTCGTGGTCGGCGGCCCAGCCGAGGATGGAGGGCTCGTCGAGCGCGATGAGCGCGGTGCAGTAGTTCCGGTCGGCGCCGTGGACGAGGATGTTCGAGACGAACGGGCAGACGGCCTTGAACTGTCCCTCGACCTCGGCCGGCGCGATGTACTTGCCGCCGGACGTCTTGATGAGGTCCTTCTTGCGGTCGGTGATCCGCAGGTAGCCGTCGGCGGACAGCTCGCCGATGTCACCGGTGTGGAACCAGCCGTCGGACTCCAGGACCTCGGAGGTCTTCTCCGGCAGGCCGTGGTAGCCCTCCATGATGCCGGGGCCGCGCAGCAGGATCTCGCCGTCGTCGGCGATCCGGACCTCGGTGCCGGGGAGCGGCTTGCCGACGGTGCCGGTGCGGTAGGCCTCGCCCGGGTTCACGAAGGAGGCGGCGGAGGACTCCGTGAGACCGTACCCCTCCAGGATGTGGATGCCCGCGCCGGAGAAGAAGTAGCCGATCTCGGGGGCGAGCGCGGCGGAGCCGGAGATGCAGGCGCGGAGGTTGCCGCCGAAGGCGTCGCGGATCTTGCCGTAGACGAGGGCGTCGGCGACCTTGTGCTTGGCGGAGAGGCCGAAGGGCGTGGAGGCCGTGCCCGTGCGGCGGAAGTTGTCCTGGCTGACCTTGGCGTACTCGCGGGCGACGCCGGCCGCCCACTGGAAGATCTTGTACTTGGCTCCACCGGCGGCGCGGGCCTTGGAGGCGACGCCGTTGTAGACCTTCTCGAAGATGCGGGGGACGGCGGCCATGTAGGTCGGCTGGACGACCGGCAGGTTCTCGATGATCTTCTCGACGCGGCCGTCGACGGCCGTGACGTGCCCGACCTCGATCTGGCCGGAGGTGAGGACCTTGCCGAAGACGTGGGCGAGCGGCAGCCAGAGGTACTGGACGTCCTCCTGGGTGACGAGCCCGGTGGCGGCGATGGCCTTGGCCATGTACGACCAGTTGTCGTGCGGGAGGCGGACGCCCTTGGGGCGGCCGGTGGTGCCGGAGGTGTAGATGAGGGTGGCCAGCTGCGTGGAGGTGATCGCGGCGACCCGCTCCTTGACGGCCTCGGGGTGCTTCTCCAGGTAGCCCTTGCCGCGCGCCTCGAGATCGGCGAGCGAGAGCACGAACTCGCCGTCGGCGTCGACGCCGGTCGCGTCGATGACGACGACGTGCTTGAGCTCGGGCAGGTCGGCGCGCCGCTCGACGGCCTTGGCGAGCTGGGCCGCGTCCTCGGCGATGAGGACCCTGGACTCGGAGTCGGAGAGGATGAACGCCGACTCCTCGGCGTTGGTCTGCGGGTAGACCGTGGTGGTCGCGGCACCGGCGCACATGACGCCGAGGTCGGCGAGGATCCACTCCACGCGCGTGGAGGAGGCGAGGGCGACCCGCTGCTCGGACTCCACGCCGAGGTCGACGAGGCCGGCGGCGATGGCGAAGACCCGTTCGGCGGCCTGCCCCCAGCTGAGCGACTTCCAGTCGTCCGGCCCGGTGCCGGAGGCGGCGGGGACCGGATGGCGGTAGGCCTCCGCGTCCGGAGTCCGCTCGACGCGCTCAAGGAAGAGGGTCGCCACGGAGGGCGGCCGGTTCTCGATCTGGGTCTGGGTGTCGCTCAAGACGTCCTCCGGCGGTGCGTAACTACAAACTAACCGGCGAGTAACCTTCGATTCGGGATCAGAGTAGAGGGCGGGGGACCGGTGCGTAAGGGCCTGCGGGCCCCCGCTTGATAACGAACGGGTCCACGCGCCGAAGGCACGTGGACCCGCTTCTCCTGCTTGTTCTACTTCTTCTTGCCGGAGGACTCGTCGCTCGACAGGACGGCGATGAAGGCCTCCTGCGGCACCTCCACCGAGCCGACCATCTTCATGCGCTTCTTGCCTTCCTTCTGCTTCTCGAGCAGCTTCCGCTTACGGGAGATGTCACCGCCGTAGCACTTGGCGAGGACGTCCTTGCGGATGGCGCGGATGGTCTCGCGGGCGATGACCCGGGAGCCGATCGCGGCCTGGATCGGCACCTCGAAGGCCTGCCGCGGGATGAGCTCGCGCAGCTTCGCGACGAGCCGGACGCCGTAGGCGTAGGCGGCGTCCTTGTGGGTGACGGCGGAGAAGGCGTCGACCTTGTCGCCGTGCAGCAGGATGTCGACCTTGACCAGGCTGGAGGCCTGCTCGCCCGTGGGCTCGTAGTCGAGGGAGGCGTAACCGCGGGTCTTGGACTTCAGCTGGTCGAAGAAGTCGAAGACGATCTCGGCGAGCGGAAGGGTGTAGCGGATCTCGACGCGGTCCTCGGAGAGGTAGTCCATGCCGATGAGCGTGCCGCGACGGGTCTGGCAGAGCTCCATGATCGCGCCGATGAACTCGCTGGGCGCGAGGATCGTGGCGCGCACCACCGGCTCGAAGACGTCGTTGATCTTGCCTTCGGGGAACTCGCTCGGGTTGGTGACCGTGTGCTCGCTGCCGTCCTCCATGACCACGCGGTAGACCACGTTGGGGGCGGTGGCGATGAGGTCGAGCCCGAACTCGCGCTCCAGGCGCTCGCGGATGACGTCGAGGTGGAGGAGGCCGAGGAAGCCGACGCGGAAACCGAAGCCGAGGGCGGCGGAGGTCTCCGGCTCGTAGACGAGCGCGGCGTCGTTGAGCTGGAGCTTGTCGAGGGCCTCGCGGAGGTCCGGGTACTCCGAGCCGTCGAGCGGGTAGAGGCCCGAGAAGACCATCGGCTTCGGGTCCTTGTAGCCGCCGAGCGCCTCGGTGGCGCCCTGGTGCAGGGAGGTGATCGTGTCACCGACCTTGGACTGGCGGACGTCCTTCACACCGGTGATGAGGTAACCCACCTCACCGACCCCGAGCCCGTCGGAAGCGGTCATCTCGGGGGACGAGACGCCGATCTCCAGCAGCTCGTGGGTGGCACCGGTCGACATCATCCTGATGCGCTCGCGCTTGTTGAGCTGGCCGTCGACCACTCGCACGTACGTCACGACGCCCCGGTACGAGTCGTACACGGAGTCGAAGATCATCGCGCGGGCGGGGGCGTCCGCGACGCCGACGGGCGCCGGGATGTCCCGGACGACGCGGTCGAGCAGGGCCTCGACGCCCATGCCGGTCTTCGCGGAGACCTTCAGGACGTCCTCGGGCTGGCAACCGATGAGGTTGGCGAGCTCGTCGGCGAACTTCTCCGGCTGGGCGGCCGGAAGGTCGATCTTGTTGAGCACGGGAACGATGGTGAGGTCGTTCTCCATGGCCAGGTACAGGTTGGCGAGCGTCTGCGCCTCGATGCCCTGCGCGGCGTCGACGAGCAGGATCGTGCCCTCACAGGCGGCGAGCGACCGCGACACCTCGTAGGTGAAGTCGACGTGCCCGGGGGTGTCGATCATGTTCAGGATGTGCGTCTTGCCGTCACCCTGCCCGTCGGTGGGCGCCCAGGGCAGCCGCACCGCCTGGGACTTGATCGTGATGCCGCGCTCCCGCTCGATGTCCATCCGGTCGAGGTACTGAGCACGCATCTGCCGCTGGTCGACCACACCGGTGAGCTGGAGCATCCGGTCGGCAAGCGTGGACTTGCCGTGGTCGATGTGCGCGATGATGCAGAAGTTGCGGATCAGAGCCGGGTCGGTACGGCTCGGCTCGGGCACGTTGGTAGGAGTCGCGGGCACGCAGGGATCTCGTCTCGGGCGATGTTCAGAACGGATACGTAGACACCATGGTCCCATGCCCGCCGCCCGGCGCCCGGTTTGGGACGCCCAGAGGGTGGCTGGTACTGTGGACAGCTGTGTCTCGTGTGCCCTCTCAGCCTGCGAGATCACATCCAGAAGGAACATCGAACCTGTAAAGGCTCTTTTCGTGGCGAACATCAAGTCCCAGATCAAGCGGAACAAGACGAACGAGAAGGCGCGCCTGCGCAACAAGGCCGTCAAGTCCTCGCTCAAGACCGCGATCCGCAAGGCCCGTGAGGCTGTCGCCGCCGGCGACCTCGAGAAGGCCACCGTTGCCACTCGTGCCGCCTCGCGTCAGCTCGACAAGGCTGTCTCGAAGGGTGTCATCCACAAGAACGCCGCCGCCAACAAGAAGTCGGCGCTGGCGCTCAACGTGGCCACCCTCCAGGGCTGAGCTCACTGATCTAACGGTCGCACGGGACCCAGCGGGCCCTCTCTCCCGCTCCCGTCCGACCCCCCGGTCTCGCACGCGGACGCGTTCGCCACGCGTGTGCGAGCCCAAAAGAACCACGACGAAGGCCCCGACCACTTCCTCCCCCAGGAAGCCCGGGGCCTTCGCCGCACCCACCCCAGCACAGCCCCAAAGCAGCCGGAACAGCCGGCGGGCGCCCAGCTTGAGGGAGGGCCGGGTGATACGGGCCGGGCGTGGCCCGGGCAGAGGTCCGGTGGCGAGCCCGCTTGAGGCCAGGGGCACAGCCCCGGCGGGACCAAGAGGCGCACAAGGGTCCGGGGGGCGCGGCCCCTGTCAGACCCCGAGGCGCAGCCCCGGCGGGTCCCAGAGGCACAGCCCAGGCGGGTCCCAGAGGCACAGCCCCTGGAAGGGGGTCGGCCTCCGCCCCCTCCAGCCCCCGGCAGGGTTTCGGGAAGGGGCGGGGTGGGGGAAACAAACGCTCCGACCAGCCACAGCGCACCCGCACCCACGCTGACCGCACCCCGGCGCCCCCGCACCGCCCCCCGGGGCCCAGGGGCTCCGCCCCTGGAAAAGACCTACCCCCGCCGCCCCCGAGCCGCCCGCGCCACCGCGACCACCGCCTTCTCCAGGGCGTACTCCGGATCGTCTCCCCCGCCCTTGACCCCCGCATCCGCCTCCGCGACAGCCCGCAGCGCCACCGAAACCCCCTCCGGCGTCCACCCCCGCATCTGCTGCCGCACGCGGTCGATCTTCCACGGCGGCATGCCCAGCTCCCGCGCGAGGTCCGCCGGCCGCCCGCCGCGGGCGGAGGAGAGCTTCCCGATGGCCCGCACCCCCTGCGCCAGCGCGCTGGTGATGAGCACGGGCGCGACCCCGGTCGAGAGCGACCAGCGCAACGCCTCCAGCGCCTCCGCCGCCCGCCCCTCCACGGCCCGGTCCGCCACGTTGAACGACGAGGCCTCGGCGCGGCCGGTGTAGTACCGCCCGACGACCGCCTCGTCGATCGTCCCGTCGACGTCCGCCACCAGCTGCGCGCACGCGGACGCGAGCTCCCGCAGGTCGCTCCCGATCGCGTCGACGAGCGTCTGGCAGGCCTCGGGCGTCGCCGTCCGCCCGAGCGCCCGGAACTCCTGCCGCACGAACGTCAGCCGCTCCGCAGGCTTCGTCGTCTTCGGGCAGGCGACCTCCCGCGCCCCCGCCTTGCGCGCCGCGTCGAGGAGCCCCTTGCCCTTCGCGCCGCCCGCGTGGAGGAAGACGAGCGAGATGTCCTCGATGGGGTCGTCGAGGTACGCCTTGACGTCCTTGATCGTGTCCGCGGACAGGTCCTGCGCGTTCCGCACGACCAGGACCTTGCGCTCGGCGAAGAGCGAGGGGCTGGTCAGCTCCGCGAGCGACCCGGGCTGCAGCTGGTCGGGCGTGAGGTCACGGACGTCCGTGTCGGCGTCGGCGGCCCGCGCGGCCGCCACCACCTCCTGGACGACACGGTCGAGGAGCAGGTCCTCCTGCCCCACGGCGAGCGTCACGGGTCCGAGGAGTTCGTCGGGTGAAGTCTTTCTGGTGGCCATCGCGATCCAGCATCCCACGCCCCACTGACAGCGGTCCCCGCCTCAGGACCGACAATGGCGTGGTGAGCGAACGACGACACGTACTGGTACTTCCCGACCGCGACGCCGCCGAGGAGGTCGCGGAGGAGCTCCCCGCCCGGTTCGGCGTGGCCGAGGCCCCGCAGCTCGTCCGGGACGCCCTGGCCGGTGAGGACGACGCCGAGGACGCCCAGTGGCTGGTGGTCGTCGAGGATCCGGACGCACGCCTCGACCCGGCGGCGCTGGACGAGCTCGCCGCCGAGTACGAGGGGTGGCTGGAGGCCCCGTAAGGGGCTCCAGCTAGTAAGGGGCTCAGCCCCTTCCTGTCTTCGGCACGATCTGCACGTCAAGGTCGATGCTGATGCTGGACCCGACGGCCGCGATCCCCCGCGCCAGCAGCGTCTGCCACGTCAGCGTGAAGTCCTCACGGTGCAGCTCGGTCGTGGCCCGGCAGGCCCCCCGCGTCTCGCCCTCCAGGCCGTTGCCGAGACCGAGGTACTGGGTGTCGAGGGTGATCGTGCGGCTCACGCCGTGCAGGGTGAGCGCCCCGGTGACGGCCCACCGGCTGCCGCCCCGGTGGACGAACCGCTCGCTGTGGAACTCCAGCGTCGGATAGACGCCGACGTCGAGGAAGTCTCCCGAACGCAGGTGGTCGTCGCGCATCTGCACCCCGGTGTCGATGGAGGCCGCGTCGATGACGACGTGCATCGCCGACTGCTCCATGCGCTCGCCGATCCGCACCGCGCCCGCGAAGTTGTTGAACCGGCCGTGGATGCGGGCCAGGCCGATGTGACGGGCGGTGAAGCCGATCTGCGAGTGCGTCGGGTCGATCTCCCAGTCCCCCGCCTCGGGGAGCGGCGGCTGCGGCGCGACCTGGAGCTGGACGTCGCCGACGCCCGTGTGCCCGCCCTCGGTGACGACGGCGCTGCCGTGGAAGGGCGTGTACCCCTCGGCGGTGACGGCGAGCCGGTACTCGCCCGCCGGTACCGTCGCGAGCGCCGAACCGTACGGGTCGGTCTCCCCGCCCAGCACCTTGCGGCCGGCCGCGTCACTGAGGACGAACTCGGCCTGCCGGACCGGTTCGTGTACGGGGTCGATGACCCGGCAGCTCAGGACCCCCGCCGACGCCGGGACCGCGAGGCCGGCGAGCGGACCGCCCCGCGTCGCGCCCGCCGTCCGCTTCCCGAAAAGACGATCGAACATTCTTCACGCACCCCCGGCATGACTCGTTCACTATGCAACGAAATCGCATTCGATCATCGTTGGAGTGTTTGAGGCAAACGAGCAGAGTGTTACCGAGAGTCCGAATTGAGGATTCCGCTTATTCTCCGGTCCTGTCACGCGACCGGGACGGGCTCCGCCCCCTCTTCCGCGTCCCCCGTGGGGAGTTGACGCATGCGGGCCAGCGGCGAGGGCAGCAGCCACAGCACGGCGAGCACGGCACCACCGGTGGCGATCCACAGCGTCGGCCGCAGTCCGATCGAGGCGCCGAGCAGGCCGCCGACGAGCGCGCCGAGCGGCCGGAACCCGTGGTTGAGCGTGCGGAACGCGCCCATCACTCGTGCCCGTATCCCGTCCGGGATCGCGGCCATCTGGAACGACCCCGCGGCGATGTCCACGACCATCACGGCGGCACAGGAGAGGAACTCCGCGACGAAGAGCACGGCCACCAGCACCGGCAGCGGGCCACCGGCCAGCGGCACCAGGAGCAGCGGGAGCGTGAACCCGAGGAAGCCGACGACCATGGAGGGGCCGATGCCGATCCGCCCGACGACGGCCCCGCTGACCGCGGCGCCGATGAGCCCGCCGACGGCTCCGACCCCGAGGACGAGGCCGAGGAGGCCCGCGCTGAGCCCGAGGTCGCCGGTCGCGTAGAGCACGAAGAGGGTGTGGAACATGTAGTTGAAGAACTGGACCGTCCCGGAGGCGGCGAACAGGGCGCGCATCGAGGCGTGCCGGACGACCCAGCGCATGCCCTCGGTGAAGTGCCCCTTGGCGACGGGCTCCGGCGGCGGCTCGACGGCCTTGACCCGCGTCAGGTACCCGGCCGACACGACGTAGGTGAGGGCGTCGGCGACCAGCGCGAAGGGCGCGGTGAGGACCTGGACGAGCACACCGCCGATGCCGGGACCCGCGAGCCAGGCCATCGAGCGGCTTCCGTTGACCAGCGAGTTCGCCTGCACGTACCGGTCGGTGGGGACGAGCGCCACGACGAGGGTGGTGTTGCACACCTCGAAGAGGACGGTGAGCGCCCCGACCAGGAAGGCCACCGCGTACAGCTGGCCGAGCGTCAGCGCGTCGAGGGCGTAGGCGAGCGGGAGGGTCGCGATCAGGGCGGCCCGTCCGAGGTCGGCCGCGATCATGACGCGTCTGCGGTTGGCCTGCCGGTCGGACCAGGCGCCGAACGGCAGGTTGAGCAGGAGCGCCGGGAGCAGCTCGGCGGTCTTCAGCCAGCCCATCTCGGCGGGGCCCGCGCCGAGGACGATGACGGCGGCGAGCGGGATCGCGATGAGCGAGATCTGGTCGCCGACGAGCGAGACGGTCTGACCCGTCCAGTACCGGCGGAAGGTCCGCTCGTGCAGCAGAGCCGGTATGCGTTCCCTGAGAGCCATCTCGCTCACTTCCCTTCTTCGTCGTCGTGGGGGGTGCCCTGGTCCAGGTGGGCGATCCGCAGGATGCTGACGCCCCGGGCGCCCACCGGCCTGAGCGAGGGGTCGGCGGCCCGGTCCTCGTAGGGCCGGATCAGTTCGTCGATCCGTTCGTCCAGGGCGACCAGCTCCGCGGGGGTGAGGTAGAGCAGCGAGTCGCCGAACCGCTCCGCCTCCCGCCACTCCTTCGGCAGCGCATGCCGGTTCGCCATGGCCCGGGTGACGCGCGCGAAGTGCAGCTCCATGACGGCGGCGTTCAGCGCGTCGGCGGCCTGGGCGACCGCCGTGTCCTCGCTGTGGTCCGGCCACTCCGTGTACCGAGCCGTCGCGCGCCAGGGCTTCTCCCTCCCCCGTCCGCCCGGAGCTTCTTCCACGAGGCCGTACTTGGCGAGTATCCGCAGGTGGTAGGAGCAGCTGGCGACGGATTCGCCGGTCAGCTCGGCGGCCCGGGTGGCGGTGAAGGGCCCGCTGCTCCGCAGCAGCCCCACCAGGGTCATCCGCAGGGGATGGGCGTAGGCCCGCAGCGCCCGCGGGTCGGTGAGACGGATACTGCGGGGCTGCTCGCCCTCGGGGTGCGCTTCGCTGCTCTCCGGCATGATCTAAAGCTATCTTTAGAAAGATTTCTTTACAAGGCTTTCCGCACTGCTCCGAGCTCCCTCCCCGCCCCCACGACCGCGATCGCCCCGTCCCGGTCGGTCCGCAGCACCCTCGCCCCTCCGGCCCGCAGCAGCCCCACCGTCCGCGGCGACGGGTGCCCGTACGTGTTCTCGCCCACCGACACCAGCGCGAGCCTCGGCCGCACGGCCCGTATGAGCCCCGCGTCCTGATGCGCCGACCCGTGGTGGGCGACCTTGAGCACGTCCACCGACCCCACCACCGCCCCGGCACTCCTCAGCAGCGCGCGCTGGGCCGGCGGTTCGAGATCACCCAGGAGCAGCAGCCGCACGCCGCCGGCCGCACGGACCAGAAGCGTGACGCTGGCGTCGTTCGGGCCGCCTCCCGCTTCCCCGGAGCCCGCCTCGGGCCAGACCACCCACCACTCCAGGCCCCCGATCCGCCGATGCTCCCCCGCCCCCGCCCGTACCAACGGCACCCCGGCGGCGGCCGCCGTCCGCCGCACGAACGCGGCCTGGGCGGGCGGTTCTTCGAGCCCGGTCGTCTGGATCGCCCCCACCGACCTCCCGCGCAGCACCCCGGGCAGCCCGGCCACATGATCCGCGTGGAAATGCGTGAGCACCAGCAAGGGCACGCGCCGCACCCCGAGCTCCCGCAGACAGCGGTCCACCGGTACGGGATCGGGCCCGGCGTCCACCACGACGGCAGCGTCACCGCCCGCCGCGAGAACCGCCGCGTCCCCCTGGCCCACCTCGCACATCGCAAACACCCAGCCGGGCGGCGGCCACCCGGTGGCCCACCGCACGACCGGCACCGGCCGCACGACCACGAGGAAGAGCAGTCCCGCGGTGAGCACGGCGACCCACCCCCGGTACGGCAGTCTGCGCACCCCGACCAGGACGAGCCCCGTGAGCAGCGCGAGGAGCAGCCCGCCCCACCAGCCGCCCGGCCACCCCAACCGCGCCCCGGGCAGCTCCCCGCCCGCCCGGGCCACGCCCGCGATCCACCCGGCAGGCCACCCGGCGAGCCAGGCCGCGCCGACCCCGGCCGGCTCCCACAGCTGCGCCAGGGCGAGCGCGGCGAACCCGAGCACCGTCGCGGGGGCGACCGCGAGCTCCGCGAGCAGGTTCGCCGGAATCGCGACCAGACTCACCCGGGCGGCGAACACCACCACGACCGGCGCGCACACCGCCTGCGCCGCGAGCGACGCCCCCAGCGCCTCGGCGAGCCGCCCAGGCACTCCCCGCCGTCGAAGCCCGTCGCTCCAACGAGGGGCGACCGTCAGCAGGGCCCCGGTGGCGAGGACCGAGAGCATGAACCCGTAACTCCGCGCCAGCCAGGGGTCGTAGAGGACGAGCACCAGCACGGCCGCGGCCAGCGCCGGGAGCAGCGATCTCCGCCGGCCGGTACCGATCGCGAGGAGCACGACGAATCCGCAGGCCGCCGCGCGCAGCACGCTCGGATCGGGCCGGCACACCACGACGAAGCCCAGCGTCAGCACGCCTCCGGCGACGGCGGTCGCCCGCAGCGAGAGCCCGATCCGTGGCGCGAGCCCACCCCGCTCCACCTGCTGCGCCCGCCCGGGACGCCCGACGAGCAACAGCAGGACGATCGAGAGGTTGCTTCCCGAGACGGCGAGCAGGTGGGAGAGATCGGTGGCCTCGAAGGCGTCCCGCAGTTCGCTGTCGATCCGCGAGGTGTCCCCGACGACCAGTCCCGGCAGCAGGGCCCGCGCGTCGGGCGCGAGGCCGTCCGTCACCTTGCGCAGCCCCTCGCGCAACGCCCCTGCCGCGCGCTGCGGCGCACTCGGCGGAGCCACGGTCCTCGGCGGTCCCGACCCGTCGATCTTCAGGACCGCGGCGAACGGGTCGCCGGGGTCCATGGGCGGAGCGAACCGGGCCCCGGCCCGCACCCGGGTCGAGGGAAGCAGCCGCAGCCACTCCGCCCTCCCCTCCCCTGGCCCCACGATCACCAGGACCGGGGCCCGCGTCCGGTGCGCCGTTCCGTCCGACCGCTCCACCCGTGTCACCTCCCCGTCCAGGACGACCGAGACCGGCGCCATCGCGTTGCCCCGCACCCGGGGCCGGGTGAGCCGCGGGTCCGAGACGACGGAGAACTCCACCTGCGCCCGCACGTACTCCCCCGCCAGCTCCGGCACGGGACCGCGTCGCAGATCCGCCGCGTGGAACCCCGCCGCGGCTGCCCCGGCCGCGCCGCAGAGCAGGATCCCGGCGCAGGCGGTGGCCCGCAGGCGCCGCCCTGACGTCCCGCTCGCGCGGTCGAACCGCCGTGCGAGCGCGGGGACCAGCAGGACCGCCGCCCCTGCCAGAAGGACCGTGACAGCGGCCACCGTCGTCCACCCGGTGACGCCGACCGCCCACGCGGCGGCGGCCCACGCGGCCAGCGCCGGGGGAACGAGCCGGAGATCGGCCGGCCCCTCCTCCCCCGCCGGCCTCACGGCCGGACCAACGGTTCGAGGTCGGCGAACCGGCGCTCGCCGATCCCGTTCACGTCCCGGAGCTCGGCGACCGTCCGGAATCCTCCGTGCTCCGTGCGGTGGTCGACGATGTGCCGCGCGAGCACCGGCCCGACCCCGGGCAGGGCGTCCAGCTGCTCCACCGTGGCCACGCTGAGGCTCAGCGGCGCGCCGGGCCCGCCGCCCCCGGCACCCGCACCGGAGCCGCCGACCGGCACCCCCGAGGTCCCGGGCGCCCCCGGCACCCCGACCAGCACCTGTTCGCCGTCCATGAGGACGCGCGCCCGGTTGATCCCGGTCAGATCGGCCCCCGGTTTCACCCCGCCGGCCGCCTTCAGGGCGTCCGCCACCCGCGAGCCCGCCGGCAGCGTCAGCACCCCCGGCCTGCGGACCTTCCCTCCCACGTCGACGACGACCCGCGGTGCGGCGCTGCTCCTGGGTACCGGGAGGGAAGCGGCCGCCACCGGCGCCGCGCGGACGAGTTCAGGGGCGCGCACCGGCTCGGGCCGTCCGGTCACGAAGTACCCGCCCGCGAGTCCCGCGGCCACGAGCAGCACCACGGCCAGCGCCCCCAGCGCCCTCGGTTCGAGCCCGCAGCGCGTCTGCACCCACATCGGGGCCCGCTCCCGCAGTACCGCCGCCAGCCGCCCCCGCACCCCCAGCGGGGACCCGCGCTCCCGCGCCTCGTGATCATCGGGTCCCGCCCCGGGCATCTCACCGGAAACGACCCCGGGCACGACCTCGGCCACGCCCGCGGGCATCTCCGGGGACGGGAGAGCCCTGACCCGGCGCCTGGTCCGCCCCGTGGGCGCGCCGCGCCCGTCCGGCCGGCTACGCCCGTCCGATCCGGGCGCCCTGCCGGGTCCGCTCGTTCCCCTGCCCGTGTGCGTACGTGTCTGTCGTGTGCGTGTACGAAGGTCCATGCCCGTGACGGTAGAGACCACGGCGGCCTCGTGCCGGACTCGCCCAAGTCCCGTGGACAGACCGCCGATTGTGGATAACTCCGTCACCCTCCCGGGGGGGGCCGAGGTCAGCGGGGCGAGACGACCACCGCGAGGAGCCCCGGGCCCGTGTGGGCGCCGATGACCGCTCCGACCTCGCTGACCTGGAGTTCCTCGATGCCGGGGATCCGCTCCTTGAGCCGGTCCGCCAGGGCGTCCGCGCGTTCCGGCGCGGAGAGGTGGTGCACCGCGATGTCGACGGCGCCGGACCCGGCCCGCTCCACGGCGATCTCCTCCAGGCGTGCGATGGCCTTGGAGGCCGTCCGCACCTTCTCCCGGAGCTCGATCCGCCCGCCGTCGAGTTCGAGGAGCGGCTTCACCGCGAGCGCGGAGCCGAGCAGCGCCTGCGCGGTACCGATGCGCCCGCCCCTGCGCAGGTAGTCCAGGGTGTCGACGTAGAAGTAGGCGGAGGTGCCCGCGACACGCTTCTCGGCCGCCGCCACCGCCTCGTCGAGCGAGCCGCCGGCCTCCGCGACCTCCGCGGCGGCCACGGCGCAGAAGCCCAGCGCCATGCCCATCATCCGCGTGTCGACGACGCGCACCGGCACGGGGGCGTCCTTGGCGGCGAGCACGGCGGCGTCGTAGGTCCCGGAGACCTCGGCGGAGAGATGGAGGGAGACGATGCCCCGCGCTCCCGCCTCGGCGGCTTCGCGGTACGCCTCCGCGAAGATCTCGGGGCTCGGTCGCGAGGTGGTGACGGAACGCCGTTTCTGCAGGGCCTCGGCGAGGGACCGGGCCGAGATCTCGGTGCCCTCCTCCAGGGCGCGGTCGCCGATGACGACGGTCAGCGGGACCGTGGTGATCGCGTGCCGCTCCCTCGTCTGGCGTGGCAGGTAGGCCGTGGAATCGGTGACGATCGCGACATGCCGGGACATGAGCGGGAGGTTACCCGTCGAAGGCGGGGCACGGCAGCCCTGCCCCCGTCGGACGCCTCACAGCCCCCGGCCGCACCACGGAAACCACACGTCAGGCGCTGGTCTCCGGCCGGGCCGTCTTCTCCCACGGGTAGGCGGCGCGCCTCGGATCGGGCGCGGTGATCGCGGGCGGCTCCTCCGCGGTTCCCGTGTCGGCGGGACCCTCGGCAGCCGTCGCCGGGCCGTGCCCGGTGAACGTGCCCTGCGCGGCCGCAGGGCCCGCCGGTGTGTCCCAGTGCCGCAGGGCCCCCGCCTCCACGTCGATCTGGGCGCTCAGCGACGACAGGTCGTCCTGCGCGAACCTCAGGGCCCGGTCCCGCGCGGCCCGGCGCAGGGCGTCGGCCGATCCCGTGATCTGCTGCGTCCGCCGCGTGAGGTCGGGCAGCTGCCCCGACACCCACGCCCGGTCGGGCTCACGCTCCATGCGCTTGAGGTCCCCGTCCAGTTCGACCCCGTGCGCGCTGAGCCGGTGGAACAGGTCGAGCGACTCCCTCAGCGAGGCGTCCTCGGCGACGCCCGCCTGGAGCGCCTCCTGCGTGGCCCGCATGGAGGTGCGCAGCGAGAGCCGCAGCTTGGCCAGCTCGCCCGCGACCCCGGCCTGGCCGAAGCTCTTGGCCCGCAGCGTGGTGTCCTCGACCGTGCGTCGTGCCTGGTCCAGGGTGCGGTCCACGCCGCGCGCGGTCGCCTTGGCCACCTTCACGGTGGCGTAGACCCCGAGCGCCACGAAGGCGACGAAGAGCAGCGCCATGATCGTGATAATCGCGGCTTCCATGTCCGCCCCTCCGGCATCGGTCGAGTCCCCACGACTGTGGTTCTTCCACGGTAAACGGAACGGGCAGGCCAGGGGTTCCAAGAAAACCCCCAACCTGCCCGTAGGGGAAACCCCCGAGACCGGCGTCAGGCGACGATGTTGACCAGCTTCGGCGCGCGCACGATCACCTTGCGGATCTCGGCACCGCCCAGCGCGCCCACCACGTGCGGGTCGGCGAGCGCCAGCGCCTCGAGCTCCGCGTCCGTGATCGACGGGGAGACCTCCAGGCGGGCCTTGACCTTGCCCTTGATCTGCACGACGCAGGTCACGGTCTCGTCGACGACGTACGCCGGGTCGGCGACCGGGAAGTCCTGGTGGACGACCGACTCGGTGTGGCCCAGACGGCGCCACAGCTCCTCGGCGATGTGCGGGGCCAGCGGGGCGACCAGCAGCACCAGCTGCTCGGCGACCTGCCGGGACACGGAGCCGCCGGTCTTCGTCAGGTGGTTGTTGAGCTCGGTGATCTTGGCGATGGCGGTGTTGAAGCGCATCGCGGCCATGTCCTGGGCGACGCCGTCGATCGCCTTGTGCAGGGCGCGCAGCGTGTCCTCGCCGGCGGGGGCGTCGACGACGGTGACCTCGCCGGTCGCCTCGTCGACGATGTTGCGCCACAGGCGCTGGAGCAGCCGGTACTGGCCGACGACGGCGCGCGTGTCCCAGGGGCGGGAGACGTCCAGGGGGCCCATCGCCATCTCGTACAGGCGCAGGGTGTCGGCACCGTACTCGGTGCAGATCTCGTCCGGCGTCACCGCGTTCTTGAGGGACTTGCCCATCTTGCCGAGGACGCGGCTGACCTTCTCGCCCTCGTACCAGAAGGCGCCGTCCCGCTCCTCGACCTCGGCGGCGGGCACGGCGATGCCGCGCGCGTCGCGGTAGACGAAGGCCTGGATCATGCCCTGGTTGTAGAGCTTGTGGAACGGCTCGGCCGAGGAGATGTGGCCCAGGTCGAACAGCATCTTGGACCAGAAGCGCGCGTACAGCAGGTGCAGCACGGCGTGCTCGGCGCCGCCGACGTACAGGTCGACGCCGCCGGTCGGCATGCCCTCGCGCGGGCCCATCCAGTACTGCTCGACGGCGGGGTCGACCAGCTTCTCGGAGTTGTGCGGGTCCAGGTAGCGCAGCTCGTACCAGCAGGAGCCGGCCCAGTTCGGCATGGTGTTGGTCTCGCGGCGGTACTTCCGCGGACCGGCGCCGTCGCCGAGGTCCAGGGTGACGTTGACCCAGTCCTCGTTGCGGGACAGCGGGGTCTCCGGCTGGGTGTCCGCGTCCTCCGGGTCGAAGGTGCGCGGCGAGTAGTCCTCGACCTCCGGCAGCTCCAGGGGCAGCATCGAGTCGGGCAGCGAGTGCGCGACGCCGTCCTCGTCGTAGACGATCGGGAAGGGCTCGCCCCAGTACCGCTGGCGGCTGAACAGCCAGTCGCGCAGGCGGAAGTTGACGGTGCCCTCGCCGATGCCGCGGTCGGTCAGCCAGGAGGTGATCTTCTCCTTGGCCTCGACGACGCCCAGGCCGTCCAGGGAGATCTGGTCGTTGGCGGAGTTGACCAGCTTGGCCTCGTACGAGCCGAAGGCGTCGTCCCAGGTGGACGGGTCCGTGCCGCGGTCGTCGCTCGGCTCGACGACACAGCGCATCGGCAGCTCGAAGGCGCGGGCGAAGGCGAAGTCGCGGCTGTCGTGCGCCGGGACGGCCATGATGGCGCCGGTGCCGTAGCCCATGAGGACGTAGTCGGCGATGAAGACCGGGACGGGGTCGCCGCTGACCGGGTTGGTCGCGTACGCACCGGTGAAGACGCCGGTCTTGTCCTTGGCCTCGGCCTGGCGCTCGACGTCGGACTTGGAGGCGGCCTGCTTGCGGTAGGCGTCGACGGCCTCGGACGGAGTGGCGTGACCGCCGGTCCACACGTCGTGGGTGCCCTCGGGCCAGGCGGCGGGGACGATCGAGTCCACCAGGTCGTGCTCGGGCGCCAGGACCATGTAGGTGGCGCCGAACAGGGTGTCCTGGCGGGTGGTGAAGACGGTGATCGCGCCGGCGTCGCCGACCTGGAAGTCGACGCGGGCGCCCTCGGAGCGGCCGATCCAGTTGCGCTGCTGGAGCTTGATCGCCTCGGGCCAGTCCAGCCCGTCCAGGTCGTCGAGCAGGCGGTCCGCGTAGGCGGTGATCCGCATGTTCCACTGGCGCAGCTTGGACTTGAAGACGGGGAAGTTGCCGCGCTCGGAGCGACCGTCGGCGGTTACCTCCTCGTTGGCCAGGACCGTGCCCAGGCCGGGGCACCAGTTGACGGGCGACTCGGAGGCGTACGCCAGGCGGTACTCGCTCAGGACGTCGGAGCGCTCGGCGGCGCTCAGCTCGCTCCACGCGCGCGTGGAGCCGGGAACCTCACGCGCGCCGCTCTCGAACTGCTCGATCAGCTCGGCGATGGGACGGGCCTTCTTGGCCTCGTCGTCGTACCAGGCGTTGTAGATCTGCAGGAAGATCCACTGGGTCCACTTGTAGTACTCGGGGTCGATCGTGGCGAACGACCGGCGCTTGTCGTGGCCCAGGCCCAGCCGGCGCAGCTGGACCTTCATGTTCTCCATGTTGGCCTCGGTGGACACGCGCGGGTGCGTGCCCGTCTGCACGGCGTACTGCTCGGCCGGCAGGCCGAAGGCGTCGAAGCCCAGGGTGTGCAGCACGTTGTGACCGGTCATGCGCGCGTGGCGGGCGTAGACGTCCGTGGCGATGTAGCCCAGGGGGTGGCCGACGTGGAGGCCCGCACCCGAGGGGTACGGGAACATGTCCATGATGAACTTCTTGGGCAGGGCGGCGACCGCGGGGTCGCCGGCCAGGTCGCCGGAGGGGTTCGGAGCCTCGTACGTGCCCTCGGCGTCCCACACGTCCTGCCAGCGTGCCTCGATGTCGGCGGCCATGGCAGCCGTGTAGCGATGCGGGGCCGCCGTCTCGGCGGCCGTATTGATCTCGGTCATGGTCCTTGAAGCTCCATCGATCGTCTCTGCCCACTGCCACGAACTGCCGCGAAATGAAAAATCCCCTCGCACAGGAGGGGACCGCCGCGCCGACTCCGACACGACTACGGCCATCGGTACGACCGTCATGCGTCGGGACTGATCAGCGCGGCTCGGTAAGCAGGAGGCGTACGGCACGCATGGCGCCAGGGTACCGCAGCCCTTGTACGGGCCGCACCGGCGTTCCAGGCGTGGACACACGAAGAAGCGGGCCATCCGATCCGGATGACCCGCTTCTCTTCTGTGGAGCTAAGGAGAATTGAACTCCTGACCTCCTGCATGCCATGCAGGCGCTCTACCAACTGAGCTATAGCCCCTTGTTTACTTCTTTACTCTCCGTCTCCGTTTTGGTTTCCCTCGCGGCGACAGACAGAACATTAACCGGCTCCCGCCCAGATCTCCAAATCGGTTCTCCGACCCCCTCCGACCTGCCGGGTAGGGTCGCCGACTGTGTCCGTCTCCGTGCTCTCTCGAACCCGCGCCCGGCCGTGGCCCCTGGTCACCGCCGCGGCGGTCTGCCTGCTCTCGTTCACGGCCTTCTGGGTGGCCCAGCGCCTCGCCCACGTGAACATGCTCGACGTGATGGTCTACCGCGCCGAGGGCGAGACCGTACGGGCCGGCGGGGATCTCTACGCGATGCGCGCCACGTCGGCGAACCTCGCCATGACCTACCCGCCCTTCGCCGCGCTGCTGTTCGTCCCGCTGACCCTGGTGAGCGTCCCCCTGATGCGGACGCTCACCACCGCCGGGAACCTGCTCCTGGTGGTCGCCCTGGTGCAGCTGTCGCTCCAGCTGGTCCGCCCGGTGCTGTCCCTGCCGGAGCGCAGGGTCGACCTGTGGCGTACGACACTGCTGGTCGCGGCGGCCGTGGTCTGGTGCGAGCCGGTGTGGACGACGCTGCGGTACGGCCAGATCAACCTGCTCATAGCCGTGGCGGTGCTCTGGGACGTCACCCGCCGCGAGGGGAACCGCTGGGCGGGCCTGGGCATCGGCCTGGCGACCGCGGTGAAGCTCACACCGGGACTCTTCGTGGTCCTGCTGCTCGCCGTCGGACTGCTGCTGTGGCGCCGGGACCGGGCCTGGAACCAGTGGCTGCGGACCGGCGTGACGGCGACGGGCGTGTTCCTGGCGACGACGCTGAGCGTGGCGGTGCTGCTGCCGGCGGACTCGAAGAAGTTCTGGACGGAGACCCTCTTCGCGACGGGCCGGGTCGGCTTCGCCGAGGAGACCGCCAACCAGTCCATCAGCGGCGTCCTGGCCCGCCTGATGCACACGGACTCCCCGGGCGTCTGGTGGCTCCTGGCCGCCGCCGCCGTCGGCGGTGCGGCGATGGTCCTCGCGGTACGCGCGGGGGTGCGCGGCGACAAGGCGGTGGCCGTGGTCGTCTGCGCGTTCACGGCGCTGATGATCAGTCCGATCTCCTGGTCCCACCACTGGGTCTGGTGCGTGCCGCTCCTGATCCTGCTCGCGGACCGCGCCACGCGCGCGTGGCTCGTGACCGGCGCCGTTGCGCTGGCCTTCTGCTCGTTCGCGCTGTGGTGGGTGCCGCACGACCCGGGCCGTCCCGAACTGGACCAGAACGCGGGCCAGATGCTGCTGTCCGCGGTCTACCCCCTGACGGCGACGGCGCTGTTGGCGGGATACGCCCTGGCCCTGAGGCGTCAGGCTCTGGCGAAGGAGTAGAACCGCTTGAGGGTGCAGTGCTCGTCGAGGAGCCGGCCGTAGATCGGCTCCCCCTCCAGCTCGCGGTACGTCTCGATGGGGTCGCCTTTTATGATCAGCGCCCGCGCGCACTCCTCGCACCAGTACTGGAACTCGGGGTTGACGGGGTCCATGTCGCGCACGATGGGCGTACCGCTGCCGCACCAGTCGCACTTCCGCCTGTGTGCACCCATCAGTCAGCTCCAGCTGTGGCCGCAGGCCGTGCACCCATGGGACACCCTGCTGTGGTCGCCGAGCACGTGGGTCACCCTCCCGTCCGGACTCTCGTCCCCCTCCGGCCGTCCGATTCTGCCATGGCCCCGCAAGGGGGTCAGCGCCCTCGGCGCGCCAGTCCGGCGACGGTGCCCAGGACCGCCGCGGCGGCCAGGGCGATCATGGTCGTCCCCAGCGCGTCGGCGGAGGCCCGCGCCCCCGGCCCCGTCAGCCCGCCGAGGAAGAGCGCGCCGAAGGCGGCGACGCCGATGAGCTGACCGAGCTGGGTGACGGTGGCGAGCAGCCCGCTGGCGTCGGCGGCGTCCTCGGGCCGTACGGTCGCGAGGGCGCCGGTCAGCGTGGGGCTGAAGGCCAGCGCGATCCCGACGCCCATGCCGGCCAGGGCCGGGTGGAGCGCGGCACCGCCGTCCCCGCCGTCCCCGAGGGCGAGGCCCAGGGCGAGCGCTGAGGCGGCGGTGAGCAGGAAACCGCCTGGTACGAGCGCGCGTTGCAGCCGGGCGGGCCAGCGCCGCCAGGTCAGCCCGACGGCACCGAAGGCGACCGCGGCGGGTCCGAACGTGAGCCCGGTGCGCAGCGCGCTGTGCCCGAGCCCGCCCTGGAAGTGCAGGGTGAGGGTGAACAGGAACCCGGCGTTGACGCCCATGGCCGTCGCGATCCGGAGAACGGCCCGCCCCATGCCGGGAGTCCGCAGGACGCGCGGGGCGATCAGCGGCGCGCCGCCCCGGCGGGCCAGCCCCGTCTCGTACGCGCCGAACACGGCGAACAGCAGCACCGAGCCGGCGAGCGAGAGCCAGGTCCACAGCGGCCAGCCCTGCTCCTCGCCGAGGACCAGGGGGACGGTCAGGAGGGACACGGCGGCCGCGAGGAGCAGCAGGCCGGGCACGTCGAGGGCGCGGCCCCGCTCGACCCCGGCGGGGGCGTCGTGCGGCAGGATGCGGGCGCCGAGGACGAGCAGGACGATTCCGATCGGCACGTTGACGAGGAAGACCGGCCGCCAGCCCGTGCCGAACAGGTCGGCGCTGACGAGGATTCCGCCGACGACCTGCCCCGCGGCGGCGCCGGTGGCGAGGACCGCGGAGTACGCGCCGAGCGCCCTGATCCGGCCCTCGCCGGTGAAGGTCCGCTGGATGAGGCTGAGGACCTGCGGGATCATCAGGGCGGAGCCCGCTCCCTGGACCAGCCGGAAGGCGATCAACTGCCCGGTTCCCGCGGCCAGTCCGCAGGCGAGGGAGGCGGCGGTGAACAGGGCGAGGCCGAGGAGGTACGTCCTGCGGTGGCCCAGCAGGCCGCCGAGGCGGGCGCCGGTGATCAGCAGCACGGCGTACGTGACGGTGTACCCGGCGACGACGAGCTGAAGTCCCGCTCCGGAGGCGGCGAGTTCGGTACGGATCGTGGGGGCGGCGACGTTGACGATGAAGACGTCGAGGAGCGCCATGAACTGGGCGGCGAGCACCACGCCGAGCAGCGGCCCGGGACGGTTGTCGGTGCCACGGTCTTTACTGGGTACGGGACGTGTTCCGGTCGAGGTCATGCGAGAAGCGTGATCCCGGTCGGATACGGGTAACGAGAGCCCGCTGATGCTGGTACTGACACCACCTGGCAGCGGCGGCACGGGGACTCGACCATGGGGGTGTGACGACTTTGGCAGCTGTACCGACCCAGGCGCGCCGACGGCCGGAGCTGGCCGCTTTCCTGCGCGGCCGCAGGGCGCGGGTGACCCCGGAGGACGTGGGCATGCCCCCGGGGTTCCGCCGCAGGACGCCGGGGCTTCGCCGCGAGGAGGTCGCCCAGCTCTCGGGCGTCGGTGTGACCTGGTACACGTGGCTCGAGCAGGGCCGTCCGATCAACGCCTCGGCGCAGGTGCTCGACGCCGTCGCCCGCACGCTCCGCCTGGACCGGCCGGAGCGCGAGCACCTCTACCACCTGGCAGGGGTGCCGTACGCCCCCGAGCGGGCGGCCGACGACGACCAGGTCGTCAGTCCGGAGATCCAGGGCATCCTCGACGCGCTCGACCCGCACCCGGCGGTGCTCTACAACGCGCGGTACGACGTGCTGGCGACCAACGGCGGCTACGAGCGGCTCTTCCTGTGGGACGGAAACGGCCTGGACACCGGCCCGTTCGACCTGCGGAACGTCCTGTGGGCGCTCTTCACGGCCCCGTCGCCGACGTGCCCCCTGGTCAACCGCGAGGACGAGCTGCCGCTGATGGTGGCCCAGCTGCGGGGCTCGTACGGCCGGCATGTGGGCGAGCCCGCCTGGGAGGCGTTCGTCCGGCGCCTGGCGGAGGCCAGTCCGGAGTTCGCCCGGCTCTGGAGGAGCGGTGACGTCGTCCCTCCCGGGACCCGGGTGAAGACCTTCCGTCACCAGGCGGTCGGCGAGCTGCGGATGACCTCGGTCTCCCTCTCGGTCAACGGGATGCCGGAGTGCCGGATCGTCACGTACACGCCGAACGACGAGGAGAGCCGCCAAGCGATCCGAAGACTCGCCGGAGACGGCGGGCGGGCCTGAAGCGGCGGACGGACCTGACTCGGCGAACGGGGGGGCGGAAACGCCGAATCCCGCCCCCTGTTGGGGACGGGATTCGGTGACTGTGGAGCTAAGGAGAATTGAACTCCTGACCTCCTGCATGCCATGCAGGCGCTCTACCAACTGAGCTATAGCCCCTTGTGTTCTTCCGTTCTTCGCGCTGTGCGCTCCGAACAAGAAGAACTCTAGCCTGTGACCTGCCAGAAAGTGAAATCCGGGTCCGGCAGGCCCCTCACGCGCCCGGTCGGGCTCAGTCGTCGTCGCCGAGGACCGGCTCGGGCAGCGTGCCGGCGTTGTGCTCCATGAGCCGCCAGCCGCGGGCACCCTCGCCCAGGATCGACCAGCAGCAGTTGGAGAGCCCGCCCAGGCCTTCCCAGTGGTGGGCCTCGAGACCCAGGAGGCGACCGATGGTGGTGCGGATGGTGCCGCCGTGGCTGACGACGACGAGCGTGCCGTTCTCCGGCAGCTTGTCGGCGTGCTCCAGCACCACCGGGGCGGCCCGGTCGGCCACCTCGGTCTCCAGCTCGCCGCCACCCCGGCGCACGGGCTCGCCGCGCTTCCAGGCCGCGTACTCATCGCCGTACCGCGCCACGATCTCGTCGTGGGTCAGCCCCTGCCACTCCCCCGCGTACGTCTCGCGCAGGGCGGAGTCGTGGGCGACGACGTGGCCGGTGAGCGCGGAGAGCTCGGCGGCGGTGGCAGCGGCGCGCTTCAGGTCGGAGGCCACGATGGCGTCCGGCCGCAGCGCGGCGAGCAGCCGGGCGGCACGGCGCGCCTGGGCGACACCGGCCTCCGTCAGCTCGATGTCGGTCGACCCCTGGAACCGGCGCTCCAGGTTCCAGGAGGTCTGGCCGTGGCGCCAGAGGACGATCCGGCGGCCGCTGCCGCTCTTGGTGGTGCTCAGCTCAGCTCACCGTCCACTTCCTCGGGAAGACCGGAGCCGGCCTCGATGTCGGTGCCGGTCAGGGCGGCGTGCTCGGCCGCCTTGCCCCGGGTCTTCAGGGCCTCCTCGGGAAGCGGCAGCTCGGGGCAGTCCTTCCACAGCCGCTCCAGGGCGTAGAAGACCCGCTCCTCGCTGTGCTGGACGTGGACGACGATGTCGACGTAGTCCAGGAGGATCCAGCGGGCGTCGCGGTCGCCCTCACGGCGGACCGGCTTGGCGCCGAGGTCCTTGTTCAGCCGCTCCTCGATCTCGTCGACGATCGACTTGACCTGGCGGTCGTTGGGCGCGGAGGCGAGCAGGAAGGCGTCGGTGATCGACAGCACGTCGCTGACGTCGTACGCGATGATGTCGTGCGCGAGTCGGTCGGCGGCCGCGAGGGCGGCGGCGTTGACGAGCTCGATGGAACGGTCCGTGGCGGTCACAAGCAGGCTTTCGTCGGCGGTCCAGTACCCCTCCAGGGTCTCACGGACCGCCGACGCACTCGCAAACGTTTACCGGGGCCGTGCTAGCGCGCCCCCGGGACCTTGTAGTCCTGGCCGAGGATCACGGTGACCGCGGCCGCTCCGGAGGGCTTGCCCTTCTGGACCGCGTCGGTCGGGAGACCCAGGGTCTTGGCGACCTCGGTCGCCGTCCCCTTCTGGGCGTCGTCACCGTAGACGACCTGCGACTTCTCCTGCGTCTTGACCGCGGAGCCGCCGACGAAGGCGTAGCCGCCGTTGATCAGGACGACCCGGGCAGCCTCCGTGGCGTTCTTGCCGGATCCGTCCCGCACGGAGACGCGGGGCACCTCGCCGGCGTCCGGGGCGGTGACCTTGCCGCCGAGGATGTCCTTCACCACACTGTCGCTCGCGCCCTCGGTCAGCGTCCCGTCCTGCCCGACGGGGAGCAGGGCCGTCTTGTAGGCGCCGGTCTTGGCGTGCTCGGCGAGCTTGGCGAGGGAGGCGCCGAGGTCCTTCTCGGGGAGCGAGGGGTCGAGGATCTGCGCCAGGTACTCGATGGTGACCGTGGCGGTCTCGGGGTCGCTGGAGAACTTCCTGAGCACGCCGTACATGACCTGGCCGAAGCGCTGGAGCTGCTTGGCCTCGGCCTCGCCGGGCGCGCGGTAGGTCGCGTAGGCGACGGCCGCGCGGCCGTTCAGGTCCTGCTTCTCACCCTTGCGGACGAGGGGTTCGGAGGCGCCCTTCTTCTTGTCGGGCACGTCCGTGTCGGTGTCGACCTCGATGCCGCTGACGCGTTCGACGAGGTTCTCCAGGTACGGGGTGTCCAGGCGCCAGGTGCCGGTGATCCTCGCGCCGAGGAGGTTGCCGATCGCCTCGCGCGTGCCGCTCGAACCGTCGTCCTCGACGGACTTGCCGAGGGTGGTCGTGGTGCCCTCGGAGTCGGCGACGGCGACCGAGTTGGGGAGCAGGACGGTGCTGCCCTGCTGGGTGGTGGTGTTGTCGACGAGGAGGGCCGTGGAGGTTCCGCCGCCCAGGGTGTCGTGGAGGTGGACGACGATCGTGTCGCGCTTCTGCGGGCCCGTCGCGGTGCTCTGCTTCCGCTCCGGGTCCGAGGTGCCGGGGAGCATGCCGGCGGACCAGAGGTAGCCGACGCCGCCCGCGACGGCGAGGACGAGGACGACCACGAGCGCGACGACGCGGTTGCGGCCGCGCCGCCTGGCCTCCTCGCGCCGCTCCGAGCGGCTCTCGGTGAACTTGAGCCAGTCGATGACGTCCTCGGAGTCCTCGTCGGGCTCCTCGATGAACGAGAACTGCTCGGTGCGGTAGGCGCGGTCCTCTGAGTCCTGCCGGGGCGGCACGGGGCGCTCGGAAGCGGGGCGCTCGGGCACGGGACGCTCGGCGGCGGGACGCTCGGCGGCGGGGGGCTCGGCGGCGGGGCGCTGGACGGGTACGCCAACGGGGGCCGCGACGGGGGCCTCGGGGACGGCCTGCGCCGTCTGCGCGGCCCACTGCTGGCCGGTGTCCGTGTCGTACGAGGGGTAGGTGTAGCCCTGCTGCCCGTACGGGTCGTACTGCGGCTGCGGCTGCGGGGCGGGGGGCTGCTGCTGGGCGGCGTAGGGGTCGTAGCCGTACGCGTGCTGCTGAGGCGGCTGCGCCTGCGGGCGGCCGGCGTAGGGGTCGTACTGCTGCGGGTCGTACTGCTGGTCGTACTGCTGGACGGGCTGCTGCTGGACGGGCTGCTGCGACGGCGGCTGCTGGTACACCGGCTGCCCGTACTCGTCGTAGCCGATGATCTGCGGCTGCGAGTAGTACGGGTCGTACGGGTTGTGTCGATCGTTCACCGGTGGCCCTCCCCGAAGCTCACTCGCCGCGGTACAGCTGGCGCTTGTCGATGTAGCGCACCACGCCGTCCGGGACGAGGTACCAGACGGGGTCGCCCTGCGCGACCCGTGCCCGGCAGTCCGTGGACGAGATCGCGAGCGCGGGGACCTCGACGAGCGAGACGCCGCCCTTGGGCAGCCCGTCGTCGGTGAGGTCGTGGCCGGGCCGGGTGACGCCGATGAAGTGCGCGAGCGAGAAGAGCTCCTCGGCGTCGCGCCAGGTGAGGATCTGCGACAGCGCGTCGGCGCCGGTGATGAAGAAGAGGTCCGAGTCGCTGTTGAGCGAGCGGAGGTCCCTCAGCGTGTCGATGGTGTACGTCGCGCCGCCCCGGTCGATGTCGATGCGACTGACCGAGAACTGCGGGTTGGACGCGGTGGCGATGACCGTCATCAGATAACGGTCCTCCGCCGCGGACACGGTCTTGTGACCCTTCTGCCACGGCTGCCCGGTCGGCACGAACACCACCTCGTCGAGGTGGAACAGAGCGGCCACCTCGCTGGCGGCCACCAGGTGACCGTGGTGGATCGGGTCGAACGTTCCGCCCATGACGCCGAGTCGGCGCTTGCCGCGGCCACCGGTAGACACTTCCTGCTCTCCCATGCGTGCAGAGCCTACTGGCACCGCGGCGGACGCCCGATCGGCGGTCGGCGGATCAGCGGTCGCGGTTGAAACGCGTGGTGATCCACAGCAGGAGCAGCAGCGCGCCGAAGGCGCCGAAGCCCGTGAGGTAGGGGTTGAGGCTGTCGTGGTTGCCGCCGTGTTCGGCGCCCTCGGCGAGAGAGACCAGGTGGGCGGCGGTGCTGTGGAGACTCATCGTCAGCAGGACCTATCGATCGGAGAGGGGAGCGGAGACTTCGGACACATCGTATGCGGGCGGTCCGGGCAGTCTCACGCCGACTCAGGCGTTGGCGTTCTTGTCGGTGTTGTCGCCCTCGTCGCCCGCGTCGTGGCGGTAGCCGCGCAGCAGGAACCAGGCGAGCAGGGCGCCGCCGACGATCGAGACGAGGAGCACGATCCGGAGCGTGTTGCCCGGGCCCTGATCCGCGGCGGCGGCGAGCAGGGTCGTGGTGACGGCGGCGGTGTCCGGCATGTCGGTGGTGCTCCTCGCTTGTCCACAGGGTCCGAGTTATCCACAGGACCCCCGGCACACGGTAGCGCCACCGCCTAGGGTGGTGGGCGTCAGGGGGGACGAGCACCGTCTCGTACGAAAAGGGGGCATCCATGACCGAGAACCACCAGGGGAACGTGCCGAGCAGGCAGCGCAAGCGGTTCCCCGGCATCTCTTCGCGGGCCTACGAGCACCCGGCCGACCGCTCGGCTCTGGTGGCGTTGCGCAAGCTCAGCGGCTTCGACACGGCGTTCAAGGCCCTGAGCGGACTCCTCCCGGAGCGCAGCCTCAGACTGCTCTACCTCTCGGACTCCGTCCGGGTGAGCGACGCGCAGTTCAGCGGGCTCAACGACATGCTGAGGGACGCCTGTTACATCCTGGACCTGGAGAAGGTCCCCGCGATGTACGTGCAGCAGGACCCGAAGCCCAACGCGATGTGCATCGGCATGGACGAGCCGATCATCGTCGTCACCACGGGTCTGGTGGAGCTCCTCGACGAGGAGGAGATGCGGGCGGTCGTCGGCCACGAGGTGGGGCACGCGCTCTCCGGCCACTCCGTGTACCGCACGATCCTCCTGTTCCTCACCAATCTGGCGCTCAAGGTGGCCTGGATCCCGTTGGGGTCGGTGACGATCACGGCCATCGTGACGGGGCTGCGCGAGTGGTTCCGGAAGTCGGAGCTCTCGGCCGACCGGGCTGGTCTTCTCGTCGGGCAGGACGTGCAGGCGTCGATGCGCGGGCTGATGAAGATCGCCGGTGGCAACCACCTCCACGAGATGAACGTGGACGCGTTCCTCGCCCAGGCCGACGAGTACGAGAAGGCGGGTGACCTGCGGGACTCGGTGCTGAAGATCCTGAACCTGCTGCCGCGCTCGCATCCCTTCGCCACGGTCCGGGCCGCCGAGCTGAAGAAGTGGTCGGAGAGCCGGGACCACCAGCGGATCATGGACGGGCACTACCCGCGGCGCTCCGAGGACAAGGACACCTCGGTCACGGACTCCTTCCGTGAGTCCGCCGGGCACTACGCCGAGACCGTGCGGACCAGCAAGGATCCGCTGTTGAAGCTGGTGGGGGACATAGCCGGCGGCGCCGGTGACCTCGCGGGCGACCTGGGCGGACGGCTGCGCAACCGCTTCGGCGGGAGCCAGGGCGGCGGGCCCGAGCGCGAGGGCGAGGGCGGCGGCCGGAGCGCGGGTCAGAGCGAGGGCTGAGCGTTCGGGTCCAGTGCCCCGCAGAGCGCCGGGGCCGCGGGCCTGCTCGGGAGGTACGGGTCGGTGACCGCCGGTCCGCCCGTCTCCGGGGCCCGCGCGCCCGCCAGGAGGGGCTTCAGGACGCCCCCCGAGCCCGCGCCGCAGGCCTGCGGGCCGACCTCCGCCGTGCTGGTCAGCAGCTCGGCGCGGTGCATGCGCAGGTCCTCGTGGTCGAAGCGGAAGTGGACCACGCGGTGGACGGTGAAGAGCGACGCGGCGGCGACCGGTCCCGCTCCGTCGCTCGCCGGGCGCAGCGCGTAGGTGTACGTGTGGTCGGCGGTGACGTCCAGGGCGTCCGGGCCGGCCTCGGCGAAGCGCAGGGTGCCCTGCACGCGGGCGGCGGGGTCGGCGAGCTCGGTCCTGCGCGGGTCGAAGCGGAGGAGCCAGCCGGCGAGGGCGTGCTGCCCGTCGTCGGCCGGTGAGTCGACGCTCCGGTCGAACTGCGCGTGCTGGTCCGGGTCGATCAGGAGCCGTACGGGGCGCACGGTCGCCCCGGAGAGGATGTCGGGTTCCAGGGAGGAGGCGACGAGGTATTCCTTGGCGATGGTGAGGCCGGCGACGACCTGGCTCTCCGCGAAGTGCGGGGTGCGGGCGGCGACGGGCAGGTTGATCCCGGCGGCTCCCGTGCGGTACTCGGCGGCCGGGCTGTGGGCGAAGAGCTGGTCCGGCTGTCCGCCCGGGACGGTGCCCGGTGGGGCGAGCGGGACGACGGTGGTCCGCAGGGGTTCGGCCCGCTGGTCGGCCGGGGGCTGGTACGGGTTGCGGACGCCCAGGTAGATGGCGGTGCCGAAGGCGACGAGGATCAGGAGGACGAGCAGGACGGCCTGGCGGGAACCGGTTCTTCCCTCGCCTTCCCAGGCTCCGCGGGAGCGGACGGCCCTGGCGTGCTCCCCCATCCGTTCCTGGGCGGAGTACTCCTGGAGGCGGGCAGCGCGGACGAACGCCTCGTCGAAGACGACGGCTCGGTACTCGTCCTCACCACCGCCGGGGAGTCCCTCGGGAGTCCCCTCAGGCGGGTCGCCACGCCCTGCCATACCTTCAGGGTAGGTCTGCGGGAGGCTCGGTAAACGCCCGCGCACGCGGCAGTTCGGGAGAGTTCGGCCGTCAGGGTGTGCGGGGGACGGCGGAGACCGGCGCCGGGGTGTAAGCGGCGGGCGGGGCCGGGTTCGGGTCGGGGGTGTCGATGCCCGTGGTGGTGGGCGTGGGGAGCCTGTCCTGACGGTTGGCGACGGCGCCCCGGTAGACGGCGCTGAAGGCCAGGGCGACCATGCCGACGCCCATGACGAGGGCCAGCACCCAGGCGACGGGGCGGTGCCAGCGGGCGCTGCCCCGGTAGGGGCGCAGGGCGCCGCCGTGGCGGCCGTACGGGCTGTCGTCGTCGCCGATGTCGTCGGGCTCGTAGGTGAGGCCGACGGGGTCGTGGCCGTCCTCGTACGGGTCGTCGTCGACGGATCCTCCGCCGGCGCGGGCCCGGGCGGCCTCGGCCTCCGCGCGGGCCTGGGCGGCGGCGAGGAGACGCTCGACCGCGGTCGGTTCGTGGACCGTGGCGGCCTGGACGAAGGCCTCGTCGAAGACCACGGGGGCGTGGTCCTCGGCGGCGCCTCCGCGGTCGACAGAGTCCTCGGGGTCGCCGTCCTGGAACGGCCTGCCCCCCACGTCGTCCGGCACGGATTCAGAGTAGACCCGGGAGGTGCTTTTGGGCAGGGAGCGTGCGAAGTCTCCCCGCCCGTACCGATCCGTCCGCAGGTACCGAAAGGAGTGGGTTATCGAACGTGGCCGTCGCCGGTGACGATGTACTTGGTCGAGGTCAGCTCCGGGAGGCCCATGGGGCCACGGGCGTGGAGCTTCTGGGTCGAGATGCCGATCTCGGCGCCGAATCCGAACTGACCGCCGTCGGTGAAGCGGGTGGAGGCGTTCACGGCCACCGTGGTGGAGTCGACCAGCTGGGTGAAGCGGCGCGCCGCGGCCTGCGAGGTCGTGACGATCGCCTCGGTGTGGCCGGAGGACCACATGCGGATGTGCTCGACGGCCTTGTCGAGGGAGTCGACGACGGCGGCGGCGATGTCGTACGAGAGGTACTCGGTCTCCCAGTCCTCGGGGGTGGCCGGGACGACGGTGGCCTTGGAGGACGGGGCGGCGGCGAGGACCCGCTCGTCGGCGTGGACGGTGACGCCGGCCTCGGCGAGGGCGTCGAGGGCGCGGGGCAGGAAGGCCTCGGCGATGTCCTGGTGGACGAGGAGGGTCTCGGCGGCGTTGCAGACGCTGGGCCGCTGGGCCTTGGAGTTGATCAGGATGTCCACGGCCATGTCGAGGTCGGCCTGGGCGTCGACGTAGACGTGGCAGTTGCCGGTGCCGGTCTCGATGACCGGGACGGTGGACTCCTCGACGACGGTGCGGATCAGGGAGGCGCCGCCGCGCGGGATGAGGACGTCGACGAGGCCGCGGGCGCGCATCAGCTCGCGGACGGACTCGCGGGACTCGCCGGGGACGAGCTGGATGGCGTCGGCCGGCAGGCCGGCGCCGCCGACGGCGTCGCGCAGGACCTTCACCAGGGCGGTGTTGGAGGCGTACGCGGAGGAGGAGCCGCGGAGCAGGACGGCGTTGCCGGACTTGAGGCAGAGGGCGGCTGCGTCGACGGTGACGTTGGGGCGGGCCTCGTAGATGATGCCGACGACGCCGAGCGGGACGCGGATCTGGCGGAGGTCGATGCCGTTGGGGAGGGTCGAGCCGCGGACGACCTCGCCGACGGGGTCGGGGAGCGCGGCGACGTGCCGGACGTCGGCGGCGATGGCCCGGACCCGCTCGGGGGTGAGGGTCAGCCGGTCGATGATGCCCTCGCTCGTGCCCGCCTCGCGTGCCTTCGCGATGTCCTCGGCGTTGGCCTCGACGATCTCGGCGGTCCGGACTTCGAGGGCGTCCGCGATCGCGAGGAGGGCGTCGTCCTTGGTCGCTCGCGGGAGTGGCGCGATTTCGGCGGCGGCGCCACGGGCCCGGTAGGCGGCCCGGGTGACCGGGGACAGGTTGTCGAGGGGCGTGAGCGAGGTCATGTCCGCAGGGTACTGGCAGCCCTGCGGACATCCCGCCCACATCCCGCACTGCGAGACGCCTGTCCGCTCCCGTGGGCGCGGACGGTTCTCACGCGGTCGGTCCTCAGTAGGGGTGGACGCCGACCGGCGCGGCCGGCGGCGGGCCGTAGCCCTCCGCGATGCGCTGGTGGTAGGTCTCGCGGTCGATGACCTCGAGGCCGACGATCTCCCAGGGCGGCAGCTTGGCGGTCTGCCGGTGTTCGCCCCACAGGCGCAGGGCGACGGCGGCCGCGTCGTGCAGGTCCCGGGCCTCCTCCCAGTACCGGATCTCGGCGTGGTCGTTGGCGTAGCGGCTGGTCAGCAGGAAGGGGTGGTCGTGGGCCAGCTGTTCGAGCCCGCGCCGCACCTCCTTCAGTGGTGACTCCACCCCGGACACGCTGAGGGTGATGTGCCAGAGCTTGGAGACGGGCCGCTCCTCGGCGCGCGTCTCCCGTGGGTCGGTGGTGGTCTCGGTCTCCGTGCCCGCGGATGGTGCGGACGTGGAGCCGTCCCGTTCCTCGTCGAAGTCGGCTCCGGCCTCGACACTGGTCAGGGCACGTTCGGCGGTCCCGCGGGGCGGTGCCCCTGGGCGCGCTCGTCTCACCGGCGGCCTCCTGTGTGATGCGTGTGGTGCTGTACCCCGCCCTTGCTCTTAACCCCCGAGACAAAGTTGACCAGTCCGAGGCAGCGGATGGGGCGGTTTTGGTAAACGTCCCTACCGGATGGCCTGACTTTCAGCCGTTTCAGCGGATGACGACGAGGTCGTCGCGGTGGACGACCTCGCGCTCGTACTCGGGTCCGAGTTCGCGGGCCAGCTCGGGGGTGGAGCGGCCGAGGAGCTGCGGGATCTCCTTGGCGTCGAAGTGGACGAGTCCGCGGGCGACGGCCCGGCCCGCGGTGTCGCGCAGCTCGACGGGGTCGCCGGCCACGAAGTCGCCCTCGACGCCGGCGATACCGGCCGCGAGCAGGGACTTCTTGCCCTCGACGACCGCGCGTACGGCTCCGTCGTCGAGGGTCAGGGAGCCCTGCGGGGTGGAGGCGTGGGCGAGCCAGAGGAGCCGGTCCGCGGAGCGGCGGCCGGTGGGGTGGAAGTACGTGCCGGTGTCCCGGCCGGTGAGGGCGTCGGCGGCGCGGCTCGCGGAGGTGAGGACGACGGGGGTGCCGGCGGCGGCGGCGATCCGGGCGGCCTCGACCTTGGTGACCATGCCTCCGGTGCCGACGCCCGCCTTGCCGGCCGAGCCGATCTCGACGTGGGCGATGTCCTGGGGGCCCGCGACCTCGGCGATCCGGCTGGTGCCGGGCTTGGACGGGTCCCCGTCGTAGAGCCCGTCGACGTCGGAGAGGAGGACGAGGAGGTCGGCGCGGACGAGGTGGGCGACGAGGGCGGCGAGCCGGTCGTTGTCGCCGAAGCGGATCTCGTCCGTGGCGACGGTGTCGTTCTCGTTGACGACCGGCAGCGCGCCCATGGCGAGGAGCTGGTCGAGCGTCCGGTAGGCGTTGCGGTAGTGGGCGCGGCGGCTGGTGTCGTCCGTGGTGAGGAGGACCTGTCCGACGCGGACGCCGTAGCGGGCGAAGGAGGCGGTGTAGCGGGCGACGAGGAGGCCCTGTCCGACGCTGGCCGCGGCCTGCTGGCGGGCGAGGTCCTTGGGCCGGCGGGTGAGGCCGAGGGGCGCGAGACCAGCGGCGATGGCACCGGAGGAGACGAGGACGATCTCCTTCTCGCCGCCGCTGCGGACCTTGGCGAGGACGTCCACGAGGGCGTCGACGCGGTCGGCGTCGAGGCCTCCGGAGGCGGTGGTCAGGGAGGAGGAGCCGACCTTGACGACGACCCTGCGGGCCTCCGTCACGTACGGCCGTGCCACGTCCGTCTGCCTTGCCACGTTCGTCCGTCCCGTCACCTGCGTCGCCACTTGCGTCGTCCTCACTCGGCCTGGCCGGCCTCACTCTGCGGTCCCACGCGCCGCGCGTTCCCCGCCGCGGCTGCCTGGCAATCTACGCGAGCCGGGAGGGCTGCCGCTCGTCCGTTTCGCTCCCTGGACCCGACGGGACGGGATCCCGGCGGGCGCCGCGGGGCACCAGGATGCGCCGGGAGATCAGGTAGGTGAACGGGATGGCGACGACGGCCGCGACGAGTGGCGCGATCCTGTCGTCCATTCCGGCCCAGGTGACGAGCGCGTAGAGACCGACGCTCTGCACGAGGTAGTTGGTGACGTTGGTGAGGGGGAAGAGCGCGAACTTCTTCCAGGTGGGACGGGTGCGGTAGGTGAAGTACGTGTTGAGGAAGAAGGAGCCGACCATGCTGAGGAGGAAGGCGAGGGAGTACGCGGCGAAGTACGGCATCCAGGGGTGGAGCAGCAGGTAACAGCCGAAGAAGGTGCCGGTGTTGACGCCGCCGACGAGCGCGAAGCGCAGTATCTGGGCGAGCTGCGCCCTGCGCCCCTCCGGTTCCGCGTCCGGTTCCGCTCCCCGTTCCGCTTCCGCGTCCTGTTCCTGCCCCTGCCCCTGCCCCTGCCCCTGCATCATCAGCGGTCCCGGTCCGTGGCGACGACCCGTACCGGCTCGGCCGCGCGCCCGAAGGAGCGGTGGGTCTCCTTCACGAGGAAGTGCGGCCGTCGCTTGGTCTCGTAGTAGATCCGGCCGATGTACTCGCCGATCAGCCCGAGCATCACCATCTGCACGCCGCCGAGTCCGACGATGATGGCGACCAGGGTGACGTAGCCGGGCGCGGTGACGCCCTGGGTGAAGGCGGCGACGGTCACCCAGCCGGCGTACAGGACCGCGAGGCCGCTGAGGGTCATCCCGAGCCAGAGCGCGATGCGCAGGGGGCGGTTGTTGAAGGAGATCAGCCCGTCCATGCCGTAGTTGAGCAGGGAGCTGAACTTCCACTTCGTCTCGCCTCCCTCACGCGCGGCGTTCTGGTAGTCGAAGCTGACGGTGTCGAAGCCGATCCAGGAGAAGAGCCCCTTGGAGAAGCGGTTGTACTCGGGCAGCGACAGCAGGGCGTCGACGGCGGGGCGCGAGAGCAGCCGGAAGTCCCCCACGCCGTCGGCGAGTTCCACGTCGACCCAGCGGTTGACGGCGCGGTAGTAGACGCGGCTGAGCGCGGAGCGGAGCTTCTTGTCGCCTTCGCGGGAGCGGCGGGCGATGACCTGGTCGTGGCCCTGGTGGTGGAGGTCGAGCATGCGCGCGAGGAGCTCGGGCGGGTGCTGGAGGTCGGCGTCCATGATGACGACGGCGTCGCCGGTGGACTTCCGCAGGCCGGCCAGCATGGCGGCCTCCTTGCCGAAGTTGCGGCTGAAGGAGGCGTACTGGGTGCGGTGCGGGTGCCGTGCGGCGATCTCGCGCAGCTTGGCCAGTGTCCCGTCGGAGCTGCCGTCGTCGACGTAACAGATCTCGTACCCCACGGGGAGTCCGTCGAGGACCTGTCGCATGCGGGCGTCGAACCGTTCGACGACGTCCTCCTCGTTGAAGCAGGGGACGACGACGGAAAGCCTGGTCATGAAAACGGTCACTCCAGAGGGATGGGCCGAGGTACGTCCTGAGGGACCGCCGCGCTCTGCTCCGAGCAGCGCGGCCACGGTACGGAACGGCGGTGACCGGCCGGAGTCGCCCGAGTGACCACCCCTGGTCGGCATGTCGTCCACGTGGCAAAGCATGCGCAGAAGATAGTGATATACGTGGCATTTTCACCCATTTGTCACCCATTGAGACGACCCCAGGCCACGGGAGCTACCACCGGTGAGCAGGACGACCATCTCGGACCGTGACACCGACGACGGCGACACAGCAGAGGAGGCGGACGGCGGGCACGGACGCGGTCTCCGGCGGGCGCTGTCCGGCGTCGGGCTCCTCGTCTCGGCCGGCGCCGGGGCGCTGCTCGCGGTCGGCGGCTTCCTCGGGCTCTACCTCCGCCCCACGTCGGACGACTGGTGCGCGCTGTGGAAGGCCCGGGACATGGGCGTCCTCGGGATCACCGAGGACTTCTACCTCACACAGAACGGCCGGGTCACCAACGCCTTCCTGACCGGCCTGCTCTACTCCGACGACATGCGCGGCCCGAAGCTCCTGCCCGCCGTGCTCGTCGCCGCCCTCGTCGGCGGACTCCTCCTCCTCGGCCGCGCCGCCGTGCGCGCCACAGCCCTCCGCCCGGCGCCGCCGACCGTGCTGCTCCTGGCCTCGGCCGCGCTCCTGTCGGCGCTGCTGTTCTTCGCGGGCACCCGCTCGTACCAGGTACTGCTCTGGGCGCCCGCCACCATCTCCCACACGCTGCCGAGCGTGATCGGCCTCTGGGCCGTGCTCGGCGCGGTCCGGGCCGGGCGCCGGGGAGGCCCCCGGTGGGCGAGGAGCGCGGCGGTGGCCTCGGCGCTGCTGACCGGGGTGGCGCTCGGCATGCTGAGCGAGCCGTACGCCGTCGTCGCCGGCCTCTTCGCGGCGACCGTCGGCATCCTGTGCCTGCCCCGGCTGGGCTGGGCCCGCGACCGGTACGTGTCGACCTGGTGCGCGGCGGCCTGCCTCGGGCTCCTGAGCGGCCTCGTCCTGCTCTCCACCTCGCCGGGCGCGCGGTGGCGGCGGGCGCAGCACCCCTCGGAACCCCTGTCCCTCGCGGAGGTCGGGGCGACCCTGCACGACTGGTGGCGGCTGTGGCAGACGGTCGGCGGCCAGTGGGCGTACGCGGGAGCACTCGCCGTCGGCGTCCTCCTGGGCCTGGCCCTGGCCTCCTCGCCGGCGGGGGAACGATCCCTCTCGCTTCCGTCTCCCCGGCTCCTCCGCGCCCTCGCGCTCCTGCCCCTCCCCCTCGTCGCCCTCGCGAGCCTGGCGGTCGTCCACGGACTGCGCAGCGGGTACGGGGACGTCGGCTGGACCTACGCCCGCGTCTGGACCAGCTTCCTCCTGCCCCTCCTGCTCGCCCTCTGCGCGTACGGGGCGTGGGGAGGCCACTGGCTGGGGCGTCGCGTCCTCCTGGCCTCGGCCCCCGGCGGCGGGCGCCCGGCCGCCCGGGTCGCGACCCTGCTCGCGGTGGGCGCGCTCGCCGTCGGCAGCGCCACGGCGCTGGTGCGGCCCGTGTACGAGCTCACCACCACGACGGTGATGCGCAGCGCCGCCTGGGACCGGCAGAACGCCAGGATCCGGGAGGAGGTGGCGGCGGGCGCGCGGGACGTCGTCTACCGGCCGTACCTCATCGGCAAGCTCACCGAACCCCTCTTCGCCGCCTCCTACGAGCGGGACTGGGCGGCGCGGTGCGCGGCGACGTACTACGGGGTGGACCGGATCCACCTGCCGTGACACCGGTCACGACGACGAGAAGCCGTCACGACGAGAGGAGGGGTGCCCCGGCCGGGGCACCCCTCCTCTCGGAAGACCGTGGATCAGACGGTCGCGCGGTTCGCTTCCCAGCCCTCCCAGGCGGAGCTGATCATCGAGCGGACGTCGTGCTTGGCCTTCCAGCCGAGCTCCGACTCGATGCGCTCGGCCGAGGCGACCACGCGGGCCGGGTCGCCCGGGCGGCGCGGGGTGACGACCGGCTCGACGGTGTGGCCGGTGACCTCGTTGATCAGGT
Source organism: Streptomyces sp. NPDC020807 (assembly GCF_040641575.1). Classification (NCBI taxonomy): domain Bacteria; kingdom Bacillati; phylum Actinomycetota; class Actinomycetes; order Kitasatosporales; family Streptomycetaceae; genus Streptomyces; species Streptomyces sp. NPDC020807. The sequence goes on along the minus strand of NZ_JBFADU010000003.1, from coordinate 412,859 downwards.
TGACCATCTCGCGCACGGAGACGCCCTCGCCGCGACCGATGTTCAGCGCCAGCGTCGCCGTCTCGCCCTGGTCGGCGGCCTTGGCCAGCGCGCGGGCGGCGGCCACGTGGGCGTCCGCGATGTCGGCGACGTGGATGTAGTCGCGGATGCAGGTGCCGTCCGGCGTCGGGTAGTCGTCGCCGAAGATGCGCGGGGACTCGCCGGCGTCGAGCCGCTCGAAGACCATCGGCACGAGGTTGAACACGCCGGTGTCGGCGAGCTCGGGGGCAGCCGCGCCCGCCACGTTGAAGTAGCGGAGGGAGGCGGTGGACAGGCCGTGGGCGTGGCCGGTCGCGCGGGCCATCCACTCGCCGACGAGCTTGGTCTCGCCGTACGGGCTGAGCGGGGCGCACTCGGTGTCCTCGGTGACGAGGTCCACGTCGGGCATGCCGTACACGGAGGCGGAGGAGGAGAAGAGGAAGCTCTTCACGCCCGCGGCGACCGCCGCGTCGAGGATGACCCGAAGGCCCGTCACGTTCTCGTGGTAGTAGTACAGCGGCTTCTCGACGGACTCGCCGACCTGCTTCTTGCCCGCGAGGTGGACGATGCCGGTGATGCCGTGCTCCTTGAGCACCCGGTCCAGGAACTCACGGTCGAGGACCGTGCCCTGCTCCAGGACGATGCCCGCGGGGACGCGCGCCGGGTTGCCCGTGCTGAGGTCGTCGACCACGACGACGTGCTCGCCGCCCTCGGTCATGGCCTTGACGACATGGGAACCGATGTAACCGGCGCCGCCGGTGATGAGCCAGGTCATTGGGCCAGTGTAGCCATGCCGCCGAAGCGCCTCCGGGGGCTGCGAGCCAGCTCACACGCACGAGAGCCCCGTCCCGGACAAACGTCCGGACGGGGCTCCGTGAAGCGGACCGTTCGAGCGGTCGATCTCCGTTGAGCAGACCGTTCGAGTGCTCGATCCCCGCTGAGCTGACCGCTCTAGCGCTCGATCTCCTCGAACGCCGCCTCCCACCGGTCGAGGACGTGCGGCAGCGCGAGGTGCGCGACGTGCTCGCGGCCCGCGGCGCCGTACCGGCGTCGCATCGCGGCGTCGTCCATGAGCTCGCCGAAGGCCGCGGCCAGCCCCGGCACGTCGGCCGGCGGCACGAGCGTGCCGGTGACGCCGTCCGCGACGAGCTCGCGGACGCCGCCGGAGACGTCGAAGCTGACGCACGGCACGCCGCAGGCGGCGGCCTCGGCCAGCGCCATCGGCCGGCCCTCGCGCTCACTGCTGATCGCGACGACGGACAGCTCGCGGTAGGCGGCGGCCATGTCCTCGGCCGTGCCCCGGAAGACGACCTGCTCGGCGACGCCCAGCTCGGCGGCCTTCCTCCGCAGCTCCTCCTCCAGGGGGCCGTCACCGAAGAGGTGCAGCTCCCACCCGGAACGGCCCCGGTGGGCCTGGGCGAAGGCCTCGATCATGCGGTCGTACCGCTTGATCGGGTCGAGCCGTCCGACGGCGCCGATCCTGCGCGTGTCGAGCGGGGCCGTCTCGTCCGGGTAGAACGGCAGCGGGTTCGGCATGACCCGCACGTTCGGCACGCGCTGGTTCTCGAACTCGACCGCGTCGCCCTCGGAGAGCACGAGCGTCTGCTCCAGCTCCGGGTAGTGGCGCCGGATGAGCTTGAGGTTGGCGCCGCGCTTGGCCTGCGCGAAGGACTCGTGGTACTGCCCGATGCCCTTCAGGTGACGCCACTTCAGCGGCATGATCCAGTCCACCGCCCACGGCGAGCCGAAGACGATGTAGCCGTCCTCGACCTCCGCGAGCTTGCGCTCCATCTCCGCCCGCGCGTGGTCCCGGACGGCGCGCGCCCGCCGCACGTCGGCGCGGCGCGCCAGGCTCAGCCGCTCGCCGACCGTGCGGGCCGGCGGCTTGGGGGCCGGCGCCGGCGGGTAGAGCGTCGAGTGCCGGTACGCGCGCGTGGGGTTGTACGGGAAGGGCTCGGGGCTCGGGCGGATCCCGATCAGCTCGACGCGGTGGCCGCGCTCGCCCATGCCCTGGGCGAGCGTGTGCAGGACGCGCTGGGAGCCGCCCATCGAGTCGACGTCGATGCCGACGAAGAACACGTTCTTGCGCGCGGCCGAGGCCTCGGGCAGGGAGAGCTCAGTCATGGGGTCCGCCTTCGAAAAAAGCGTCGACCACCATCTTGCTGGCGTGGCCGGTCTCGTACGAACAGAACATCTCCTGGAAGCGCTCGTACCGCTGCGCGTGCCGCGCCCGTACGCCCTCCAGGTCCCGCACCGCCGCGGCGAGGTCCTCGGTGGTCGTCAGCATCGGCCCCGGAGCGATGTCCTCCAGGTCGTAGTACGTGCCGCGGTCGCCGCCCCGGTAGGCCTCGTAGTCGTCCGTGTAGAGCAGGATCGGACGGCCCGTGTTGGCGTAGTCGAACATCAGCGACGAGTAGTCCGTGAGGACCGCGTCCGAGGCCAGCATCAGGTCGTTGATGTCGGCGAACGCGGAGCCGTCGCGCAGGAAGTGCCCGAGCTCGGGGGTGATCGTGAAGCGGTCGTACGGGTGGGTGCGCACGACGACGACCCACTCGTCCCGCAGGTGCGGGGCGAGCGCCGCCAGGTCCACGCGCACCGACTGCCCGGTGCGGCGGGCGGCGTCGCGGAAGGTCGGCGCGTAGAGCAGGACCTTCTTGTCGGCGGGGATCTTCAGGGACTCGCGGACGGCGGCGGCCCTGGCCTGCTGCTCGGGCTCGGCCCAGCGGACGAGGACGTCGTTGCGCGGGTAGCCGGAGCGGATCAGGTCGGCCGAGACCTCGAAGGCGGGGACGAAGGTCCGCTCGAACTCGGCGCTCGGGCAGACCAGCGCGTCCCAGCGGCCCACGGCCGCGCGGAAGCGCCCCTTCTCGATGTCGGACGCGCCGCGCAGCGAGGGCACGTCGAAGCCCATCGCCTTGAAGGTCTGGCCGTGCCAGGTCTGGAGGTACCGGGTGCCCTTCGGCTTCCGGTACAGGTACGGGAGGTTGTGCGAGTCGACCCAGTACGAGGCCCGGGCCAGCGCGCGGCCGTACGCGAAGCTGCCGCGACGGACGAGCGTGACGTCCTTCGGGAACGACGAGCGGTCGCCGGAGTACGACCAGACCACGTCGATCGGGAGGTTGCGGCGCTTCAGCTCCTCGTAGATGTAACGGGGGCTGTCCGCGTAGCCGCGGCCCTCCATCGCCTCGAAGACGGCGAGGCTGCGCTTGCGCGGTAGCTTCGCGACGGCGTCGTACGCGGTGGCCTTGCCCTCGTTGCCGACGAGGATGCTCTTGACCTTGCCGACCTTCGCCTTGGTCTTGCGGGCGTAGGGGCCGAGCGGTTCGAGGGACTTGAGCACGCCGGAGCGCTCCCAGGTCACCTCGAGGCGGCCGGCGCCCTTCTGCTCCGCCTGGATGCGCAGGTGGTGGATGCCGAACTTGTGGTATCTGACGGTGACCCGGAAGTCCTGCTGGGCGTGGTCGGCGAGGAGGACGTCCGTACGCCGCTCGCCGTCGCACTCCAGGGAGACGACCGGGTGGCGGCGGCTGCTGACGCCGACCTTGCCGACCGGGACCTTGGAGAGGTCCAGCTCGGCGCGGGAGACGTACTGCCCGTCGCCGTCCGGGCGGAGGGCGAGCGGCACCGACAGCGGCTTCTTGTACGCGGCGAGCTTGACCGAGGCGACGGTGTCGTCGGTGATCAGGCCGGCCGGGTCGTACGTACGGATCTCCAGGCGCAGCACCGGGCCGAGCACCGACACCGAGGTCAGCTCGTGCCGCAACCGGCCGGTGCCGAGGGTGTGCTCCCGCAGGTGCCAGTCGCTGATGTCCAGCTCGGCGCGGTCGGCGGCGTCCGCCGGGGCGAGCGCGCCCCAGTAGTCGACCCCGTCGGCGCGGGTCACGACGCGGGGGGCGAGCTGCGGGCGGCCGAGCTGGCGGGCGGCCACGGCGGCCTCCTCCAGACGGCCGGTGCGCAGCAGGTGGATGCAGACGCGCTCCTCGCGCGAGAGGCGCGCGTAGGTGTCGTCGGCGATCTCGTCCAGGTACGGGGTGACGACCGCGGCGAACTCCGCGATCCACTCGGCGTCGCGGAACGGCAGGTCGCCGAGGTAGAGCCGGAAGTCGTGGCGGAGGAACTTGTAGTCCTTCTCCGCGCGGAGCCCGCCGCGGCCGTTCTCGTCGAACCAGGTGTCGATGAGGCGGGCGACGCCGATGCGGTCCGCGACGTTCTGGATCTTGTGGCGGCTGGAGGAGATGGAGACGCTCTCCGGCGCGAGGCGCCAGGTGTAGACCGACCACGGGACGACGGCGAAGGACTCCGCGAGCGAGAAGGCCTGCGCGGAGAACAGCTGGTCCTCGTAGTGGATGCCCTCGGGGAAGGTGAGGGCGTTCTCCCGGATGAAGCCGGTCCGGTAGAGCTTGTTCGTCGACAGGTGGTCGAAGAAGTACTCGGGGGCCTCGGCGATGCCGTGGACGACCTTCTTCTCGGTGAAGAGGTGCGGGTACCAGAGCCCGGTGGTGTTCGAGGCCTCGAAGAGGCGGGTCACCTCGCCGGTGACGAAGTCGACGCCGGTCTCCTCGGCGGCGAGCAGCAGGCTCTTGCAGGCGTGCCGGGGCAGCTCGTCGTCGCTGTCGAGGAACATGACGTACGGCGCGCGGGCGACCGCGATGCCGCGGTTGCGGGGGGCGCTGCAGCCGCCGCTGTTCTCCTCCAGGCGTACGTAGCGCACGCGCGGGTCCTCGGCCTCCAGGGCCCGCGCGACGCGCTCGGTCCCATCGGTCGAGCAGTCGTCGGCGATGATCACTTCGAGGTTGCTCAGGGTCTGGTCGAGCACCGACCTGACCGCGCGCGGGAGCCGCTCCTCGTCGTTGTAGACGATGACGACGACACTCACATCGGGGATGTCGCGAATCGGCATCCGGGTCCTCTCAGAAGTGCGGGCGGCATGGATCCGGGCATGTTCCGCCCGACGGTGGCGCGCTGCCTTCTCCATGGTGCCTGACTGTCTCGGCGGGCGAGGTGGGGGGCGCGGAGGTGTCCGCAGGGCGCCGTGCAGGAAGCCGAAAGGTTACCTCCCGGAGGCCCCGTTCCACACATCTCGTCCCGTGCGGGAATGGATCAAGGGCCTTGCCGGGAGGCCGGTCAGCGCTTGGCGGAGATCCTCTTCAGGCGGCCCGACAGCACCTGGCGGGCGCCCGCGAGCCCCCCGACGAAGCGGAGGACGAGTCCCCTGCGCGCCGAGGCCACGACCTGGACGAGCAGCACCCGGCCGAGCCGTCCGAGGACGGGCCCGCGGCGGCCGGCGAAGCCGTTCGAGGCCCTGACCTCGGCGGTTCCGGTCGAGCCGTCGGCGTACGTGAGCACGGCGTTCAGCGACCAGGACGCGAGCCGGCCGCGGCGCAGCAGCCGCGCGGTCGGCACCGCCACGGTGGCCCGCCAGCCGCCGTCCACGGGGAGCAGGTGCGCCTCGGCACTGACGCCGCCGTCGGAGCTCCGCTCGGTGAATTCCACTCGAACGGAGACAGGCCCGAGCTCGCCGACCCTGCCGTACAGCTCGTGCACGGTGAGTGTGAGCTTCGTCGCCGCGCCGACGGTCACCGCGCCGTCGACGGCGACCGGCAGCTCGGCGGCGGCCAGCTCCGCGAGCCCGTCGAGGGGCAGGTCGGCGGGGGCGGCGGCGAGGACCGGGGTGCCGTCGGCGGCACGCGGATAGGGCGGTACGAGCCGGGGCCTCGGGGCCGCGAGTTCGACGAGACGGGTCAGTTCCCGCCCCTCGGGGGCCGTCGGGAGGGCCATCAGCGCGCCGTACAGCCAGCGGGAGGGCGCCTGGGCGGCGGCGACCGCCTCGGGCTCGAAACCGGCGAGGCGCTCGCGCGTCTCCCACCAGCCGGCCCGGTAGGCGGCGGTCCGCTGCGGCAGTTCGCGCAGGTACATGGGGAGGTCGTAGTCGAGGAACTTGGTCTGCGCGGCGCGGACCAGGGTGGGGCGCCCGGCCGTGCGGAACACGTCGAGGACGGCGCTCTGCGCCTCGACCCGGTGCTGCCAGTTCTCGAGCGCGGCCCGGCGCAGCGAGATCGAGAGGTTCGCGGCCTGGCGCCGTACGTGCCAGACGTAGACCGGCACGTCGGTGACGGCGAGCCGGGGGTCGGCGGCCAGGACGCGGGCGCTGAAGACGAAGTCCTCGTAGTGGAAGGCGCCGTCGGGGAAGCGGATCGCGTGCCGGTCGAGGTACGCGCACCGGTAGAGCTTGTTGACCGAGAGCGTGTCGAAGACGAACTCGGGGTGGTCCTCGATCCCGTCGAGGACGGTGCCGGGGAGCGTGGCGCCCCGGGAGACGTCGTACAGCGCGGGCGCCCAGACCGTCTCGCGGCCCTCGGGGAGCTCTCGCCGCACGCAGACCCCGGCGACGACGTCGGCGTGCTCCGCCTCGGCGACGGCGAGCAGCCGGTCGACGGCGCCGGGCAGCAGCAGGTCGTCGCTGTCGAGGAAGAGGACGTACGGGTGGACGGCGGCGCCGAGGCCGTCGTTCCTGGGGGTGCCGCAGCCGCCGCTGTTGCGTTTGCGGACCAGCGTCCGCACCCGGGGCTCGTCGGCGAACGCGGCGAGCACCTCGGGCGTACCGTCCTGCGAGGCGTCGTCGACGACGAGGACCTCGCCGACCGCCTCGCCTTGAGCGAGGGCGGAGCGGATCGCGTCAGGGACGTGCGTGGCGTCGTCGTACGTGATGACGACGACGCTGACACGGGCCGGTTGCTGTGGCCGAGAGCTCTCATTCACCCGTGCAGACTACGGACCCCACGGCCCCCGTCCATCCCCGGCGTCCACAAGCGGACGCGCGGGAGGCCGGGGAGGACCCGGCCGGAACGATCCTCCGGAACAGGGCGCATGCCGTCGCCGGTGGGTCCTCCGGCGCTCACAGCCCTCGTACGGGCTTCATCCGAACGGGTTAACCGGAAGGGGGTGCGAGGCGGCGCGAGGCGCTCAGGGGGGCCCTCAGGGGCTCCCTCGGCGCCCCTGGGACGGCTCAGGGCCGCCGGACGGCGTCCGGCGGCCCTGAAACACATCCGAAAGAACCCTTCGCAAGGGATTCGGCCGGAAGTGACCCCTAGAAGGGGTCGAACTCGTCGTACTCGCGCTGTGCGTCGTCCCGCTGCGCCTCGCGGTCGCGGCGGCGCTGCGCGGCCGGACGCGGGGCCTCCAGGCGGTGGTCCTCGCCACGGCGGCCGAGCATCTCGGCGCCCGCCATCATCGTCGGCTCCCAGTCGAAGACGACCGCGTTGTCCTCGGCGCCGATCGCGACGCCGTCGCCCGCACGGGCACCCGCCTTCATCAGCGCGTCCTCGACACCGAGGCGGTTGAGGCGGTCGGCCAGGTAGCCCACGGCCTCGTCGTTGTTGAAGTCGGTCTGGCGGACCCAGCGCTCGGGCTTGTCGCCGCGCACCCGGTAGACGTCCTCGGCCTCGTCGTACGCGACGGTGAAGCCCGCGTCGTCGACGGCCTTCGGGCGGATGACGATACGGGTCGCCTCCTCCACCGGCTTGGCCGCCCGCGCCTCGCCGACGATGCCGGCGAGCGCGAAGGAGAGCTCCTTGAGGCCCGTACGGGCGACGGCGGAGACCTCGAACACCTGGTAGCCGCGGGCCTCCAGGTCGGGGCGGATCATGTCCGCGAGGTCCTGGCCGTCCGGGATGTCGACCTTGTTGAGGACGACGATCCGCGGCCGGTCCTCCAGGCCGCCGTACTGCTTGAGCTCCTCCTCGATGATGTCGAGGTCGGTGACGGGGTCGCGGTCGGACTCCAGCGTCGCCGTGTCCAGGACGTGGACGAGGACGGAGCAGCGCTCCACGTGGCGCAGGAACTCCAGGCCGAGGCCGCGGCCCTGGCTGGCGCCCGGGATCAGGCCGGGGACGTCGGCGATCGTGTAGACCGTCGAGCCGGCGGTGACCACGCCCAGGTTCGGGACGAGGGTCGTGAAGGGGTAGTCCGCGATCTTCGGCTTGGCGGCCGACAGGACGGAGATGAGCGAGGACTTGCCCGCGCTCGGGTAGCCGACGAGGGCCACGTCGGCGACGGTCTTCAGCTCCAGGACGATGTCCCGGGACTCGCCGGGCTCGCCGAGCAGCGCGAAGCCGGGGGCCTTGCGGCGGGCGGAGGAGAGCGCCGCGTTGCCGAGGCCGCCACGGCCGCCCTGGCCGGCGACGAAGGTGGTGCCCTGGCCGACGAGGTCGGCGAGCACGTTGCCCTGCTTGTCGAGGACGACGGTGCCGTCCGGCACGGGCAGGACGAGGTCCTGGCCGTCCTTGCCGGAGCGGTTGTCGCCGGCGCCGGGCTGGCCGTTGGTGGCCTTGCGGTGCGGCGAGTGGTGGTACTCGAGGAGGGTGGTGACGTCCTGGTCGACGACCAGGGTCACGTCGCCGCCGCGGCCGCCGTTGCCGCCGTCGGGTCCGCCGAGCGGCTTGAACTTCTCCCGGTGAACGGAGGCGCAGCCGTGGCCCCCGTTACCCGCGGCGACGTGCAGCTCGACGCGGTCCACGAAGGTGGTCATGGTTCTGTGCCTCCAGAGAATTACGGGTGGAATGTCTATCTAGTAACACGCGAAAGGCGGACCCGCTTCCCTGTCGGGAAGTGAGGTCCGCCTCCGCAAAGATCCGATCAGGCGACCGGAACGATGTTCACGACCTTGCGGCCACGGTGGGTGCCGAACTGCACCGCGCCGGCCTGCAGGGCGAACAGCGTGTCGTCGCCACCGCGACCGACACCCGAGCCCGGGTGGAAGTGGGTGCCGCGCTGGCGGACCAGGATCTCACCCGCGTTGACGGCCTGACCGCCGAAGCGCTTCACGCCGAGCCGCTGGGCATTCGAGTCGCGCCCGTTCCGGGTGGACGATGCGCCCTTCTTGTGTGCCATGTCTCAGTCCCTCTTACTTCGCAGCCGCGGGGATACCGGTGACCTTGATCGCCGTGTACTGCTGGCGGTGACCCTGGCGACGGCGGTAGCCGGTCTTGTTCTTGTAGCGCAGGATGTCGATCTTGGCGCCCTTGTGGTGGTCCACGACCTCGGCCGTGACCTTGATACCGGCCAGGACCCACGGGTCGCTGGTCACGGCGTCGCCGTCGACAACGAGCAGGGTCGAGAGCTCGACCGTGTCGCCAACCTTGGCAGTGGAAATCTTGTCAACCTCAACGATGTCGCCGACAGCAACCTTGTGCTGGCGACCACCGCTGCGCACGATGGCGTACACGCGGATCTCTCTCTCACTCGGGATGGAACCTCTGAAGCCAGCCACTCACACGGGCCCGGGGGCCCGTGGCGTTCCGGAATCGGACGAGCGGCCTCTCCCGACGAGCGGGAGGGAGGTGCTCAGAGGCGCGACGTGTCGATCAGACACGCCGACGGTCTAGGTTACGGGCGGCTGCCGCAGGGGGTCAAATTCGCCCGACCGGGTGCGGGCCGCCCCGTAAGGGACGGCCCGCACCCGTGGGATCAGTCCTGGGCCGGAGCCGGGGTCTTCTCCGCCGCCTTCTTGGCCGTGGCCTTCTTGGCGGTCGTCTTCTTCGCCGCGGCCGTCTTCTTGGTCGCCGCCGTCTTCTTGGTGGCGGCCTTCTTGGCCGTGGCCTTCTTCGCGGTCTTGCGCGCGGCCGTCTTCTTGGCCGGCGCGGCCTCGGTCCCGGCCTCGGCGGCCTCGGGAGCCTCCGCGGCCTCGGCCGGAGCCGTGGCGACCACGACGACGGCGGCCTCCTCCGCACCCGCGGGCGAACCGGCCGGAGCGGTGGCCTTGCGGACCACACGGCGGCGGGCGCGCGGCGGGGCGGCCACGGGGGCCTCCTCGACGGCGGGCTCCGGCGCGGCCTCCACGACGGGCTCCGGCTCCGGGGCGGTCTCGACGACCGGCTCGGCGACGGGAGCGACGGGCTCCGCGGCCACGGGGGCCTCGGCGGTCTCCGTCGACACGACCGGGGACGTCGCCCGGCGCGTGGCGCGACGACGGCCGCGCGGGGCCGGGGCCTCCTCGGCCACCGGCTCGACCACGGTCTCGACGACGGGCTCCGCGACCAGCTCGGCCACCGTCTCGACGACGGCCTCGGCGACCGGCTCCTGCGCGGTCACCCGCGTCGGCTCGACCACGAAGGTCTCGGTCTCCACGACCGCCGGGCGGGCCGGGGCGGCCGGCGCGGTCACCCGGCGGGTGGCGCGACGGCGTCCGCGGCCACCGCGCGAGGCGGCCGCCTCGGCCTCGGCGACGGAGCCGTACAGCTCCTCGTCCGCGGCGATCGGCTCCGGCAGGGCCACCGGGGCGGCCAGCTCGGCCGCGACCTCGGCCTCGGTCTCGTGCTCGGCCTCGTGCTCGGCACCGGTCTCGACGGTGGTGTCGTGCTCGTGCTCGTGGGTGTGCTCGGCACCGCCGCGACCGCGCTTGCGCGCCCGCTTGCCGCCACCGCCGCCGGCCGTGGCCGGCTGCTCCATGTGGACGATGACACCGCGGCCGTTGCAGTGGACGCAGGTCTCGGAGAAGGACTCCAGGAGACCCTGGCCGACCCGCTTGCGGGTCATCTGGACCAGGCCGAGCGAGGTGACCTCGGCCACCTGGTGCTTGGTCCGGTCCCGGCCCAGGCACTCCAGGAGGCGGCGCAGCACCAGGTCGCGGTTGGACTCCAGGACCATGTCGATGAAGTCGATGACGACGATGCCGCCGAGGTCGCGCAGCCGGAGCTGGCGCACGATCTCCTCGGCCGCCTCCAGGTTGTTCCTGGTGACGGTCTCCTCGAGGTTGCCGCCCTGGCCGGTGAACTTGCCGGTGTTGACGTCGACGACGATCATCGCCTCGGTCTTGTCGATGACCAGCGAACCGCCGGAGGGCAGCCAGACCTTGCGGTCGAGCGCCTTCATGAGCTGCTCGTCGATCCGGTACGTCGCGAAGACGTCGACCTCGCTGGTCCACTTGGACAGGCGGTCGGCCAGGTCGGGCGCGACGTGCGAGACGTACCCGTGGATGGTCTCCCACGCGTCGTCGCCGCTGACGATGACCTTGGAGAAGTCCTCGTTGAAGATGTCGCGGACGACGCGGACCGTCATGTCCGGCTCGCCGTAGAGCAGGCTCGGCGCGGACGTCGAGATCTGGGCGGCCTTCTTCTGGATGTCGGCCCACTGCGCCTGGAGGCGCTCGACGTCACGGCGCAGCTCGTCCTCGCTGGCGCCCTCGGCGGCGGTGCGCACGATGACGCCCGCGTCCTCGGGGACGATCTTCTTGAGGATGGTCTTCAGGCGCGCGCGCTCGGTGTCCGGGAGCTTGCGGCTGATGCCGGTCATCGAGCCCTCGGGGACGTACACGAGGTAGCGGCCGGGGAGGGAGACCTGGCTGGTCAGGCGGGCGCCCTTGTGGCCGATCGGGTCCTTCGTGACCTGCACGAGGACCGACTGGCCGGACTTGAGGGCGGACTCGATGCGGCGGGGGCCGTGGCCCATGCCGAGCGCCTCGAAGTTGACCTCGCCGGCGTACAGGACGGCGTTGCGGCCCTTGCCGATGTCGACGAAGGCGGCCTCCATCGACGGCAGGACGTTCTGGACCTTGCCCAGGTAGACGTTGCCGACGTACGAGGTGGCCTGCTCCTTGTTGACGTAGTGCTCGACGAGCACGTTGTCTTCCAGGACGCCGATCTGGGTGCGCTCGCCGCTCTGGCGGACGACCATGACGCGCTCGACGGCCTCGCGGCGGGCGAGGAACTCGGCCTCGGTGATGATCGGGACGCGGCGGCGGCCCTGCTCGCGGCCCTCGCGGCGGCGCTGCTTCTTGGCCTCCAGACGGGTCGAGCCCTTGATGGACTGCACCTCGTCCGACGGCTCGGCCTTCTCGCGCGCCGGACGGGGCTCGCGGACCTTGACGACCGTACGGACGCCGTCCTCGTCGGCGGCCTCGACGTCGGCGGAGGCGTCCCCGCTGCGACGGCGGCGACGACGGCGACGGCGGGAGCTGCTGGAGCCGCCGGCGTACGCCTCGGCGTCCTCGTGCTCGTCCTCGGCGTCCTCGGCGTCGTCCTCGGCGCGGGCCTCGTCCGACTCCAGGGGCTCGGCACCGTCCTCGGCGTCCTCGGTCTCCTCGATCTCGGCGAGCTCACCGCGACGGCGACGACGGCCACCACGACGGCGACGACGGGACGGGCGGTCGCCGTACTCGTCCGACTCCTCGGTCTCCTCGGCCTCGTCGAGCTCGTCGGCGACGGCCTCGACCTCGGGCTCGTCGGCGACGGTGGCCGGGACGGGCTCGACGGCGACGGGCTCACCGCGACGACGGCGGCGACGGCGGGAGCCGGTCTCGCGCTCGACGGGCGCGGGGGCCTCCTCGACGGCCTCGACCGTCTCCTCGGTCTCCTCGATCTCCTCGATGTCCTCGATCTCGTCCTCGACGGCCTCGACCTCGGCCGCGGCGGCGATGGCCGCGGTCTCCGGGGTCTGGAACATCGGCTCGGCGAAGACCGGGGCCTGGAAGACGGCGACGGCCGGGCGCGTGGCGCGGCGGGCGCGGGAGGTCTCCGGGGCGGTGGCCGGCTCGGAGGTGAACTGCGGGGAGGTGGCGCGGCGGCGGCCGCGGCCACGGGTGGCGGCGGTCTCGGCGGCGGTGACCTCGGCCTCTTCGGCGGCGATCTGGGCGACGGCGGCCTGGGGCAGCGTCTCGCCGGTGGCGCCCTCGGCCGCCTCGGGCGAGGTGGCCTTGCGGGTGGCGCGGCGACGGGTGCGCGGCGCGGGGGCCTCGGCGGCCTCCTCGACGACCGGCGCGGGCGCGGCCTCGGCCTCGACGGCCGGGGCCTCGGGGGCGGCGGTGGACGTCACCGGCGAGGTGGCCTTGCGGGTGGCACGGCGGCGGGCGCGCGGCTCCGGGGCCTCGGCGGCCTCCTCGACGGCCGGCGCGGGCGCGGCCTCGGCCTCGACGGCCGGGGCGGCGGCTTCGACGGCCGGGGCGGCGGCTTCGACGGCCTCGGGGGCCGGGGTGGTGACCTTGCGGGTGGCGCGGCGGCGGGTGCGCGGCGCGGGGGCCTCGGCCTCGGCGGCCGGGGTCTCGACGGCCGCGGGGGCCTCGGTGGCCGCGGTGGTCTCGGCGGTCGCCGTCACCGGCGGGCCGGCGGGGCGGGAAGCGGCGCGGCGCCGGCGGCGCGGCGGCAGCTTGTCACCGGGGGCGTTGGTGTCTTCGTTGGACTCGAGCATGCGGGGTTCTCCCGTCACGCTCCCGGGCGCCGCGCCTGGTTCCGGTCCGGCGGCACGATCGCGCCTGTGGCGCGGTGCCGCCGTCCGGGGCGCGGGCGCCGCACGGGAGCTGATGTCTGGCTCGCCGGTTCCGTACGCCCTGTGCGGACGGCCTGGCGAAAGTCTCCTGGTCTGTGCGCTGCCCGACCCAGGTGGCTCCCGAGTACGAGGGCTGCGCTACAACGACCGCTCCCTACGCGGTACCCGCACCCGGCGCCGTCGCAGAGGCGGTCGCGGCGGCCGTGGGTGAAGCGGCCGTGACTGCCTCGCGGTCGGGCGCGAGCGGGTCGGTCACCGTGCCGGACTCCTCGTCGAAGAGCCCCTGCGCCAGCCTGGTCACCGCAGCGGGGACCGGCGGCGCCAGGTCGGCCACAGCTCGGAGACCGGACAGGACGTCGTCGGGTCGCACGGCAGGTGTCACGTGCCGAACAACCAGCCGCAGTATCGCACAGGCGCTGTCCAGCGGCCTATCACCCTGGGGATCACCCTGGGGACGGGACACCGTCAGCTCGCTGACCGCGGAACGCGCGTCGAAGGTGCGGATGCCGTTCTTGGTCTTGCGCTGTACTTCCACGGTCTCGGCGGCGAGAAACGTCTCGGCGGCCTTCGACGCGTCCTCGACGGCGACGCCCTCGAGCCGCAGCTCCCACACGGAGGCGGTGAGGCGGTCGGCGAGTCCCGAGGTGCGGGCCTCGACGGCGTCGGTGATGTCGAGCCCGGCGGGCAGGGACTCGTCGAGCAGGGCGCGGAGCGTCTCGGGGTCGCGCGGCTGGGTGAGCGCGATCTCCAGGTACTCGGCCTCGGAGCCCGTGCCGGTCGGCGCGGCGTTGGCGTACGACACCTTGGGGTGCGGGGTGAAGCCGGCCGAGTACGCCATGGGTACCTCGGCGCGGCGCAGGGCGCGCTCGAAGGCGCGCTGGAAGTCGCGGTGGCTGGTGAACCGGAGGCGGCCGCGCTTGGTGTAGCGCAGTCGGATGCGCTGCACCGCCGGTGCGGGCGGCGGGCCTTCGGGCTGTCGCTTGCCCAGTGGTTCTTCTCCTCGGTGCGGGGCGGGCGCGGGTGGCGCGCCGCCCAAAAGCCTGGGGACCGTTCCCGGGGGGCCTGCCCGGATCACCCCCGCGGCGAGCGGGGAGATTCTCGGGGGCGGGCGCCACGCCGGGGACGTTCGTTGTACTACCCAGAGTACGCGCCCCGGCCACCTCGGGTTCCCGGGAGGTGGACGGGGCGGGGGCGCCGGCCCGTCAGCGGGCGCCTCCGAACAGGGCCGCCCGCACCTCGCGGGCGGCGGCGCCCACGGCGCGTCCGACGACGGCGAGCGGCTCCCAGACCCAGGCGCGCAGCGCGTGTCCGAGCGGGGTGAGCAGGACGCGGTAGGTCCAGGCGAGGGGGCGGCCGACGAGGTTCCACAGGGTCCGGCGGACGGCCCGGCCGACGGCGCCGAGGATCTGTCCGGCGATCCGCCAGGCCCAGGCGAGGGCCGCGCCGGCGACGCGGCAGACGGGGCCGAGCACGTACCGCCAGAGCCAGGTGAGCGGGGTGACGAGGAGCAGGTCGACCAGCCACCACACGGCCCGGGCGACCGGGAGGAGCACCCATTCCCAGAGCCACCGGAGCGGAACGACGAGGAGGTGATGCGCGAGCCGGGCCAGGGCTCGGCCGATCGGGGCGAGCACCCATTCCCAGAGCCACCGGAGCGGAACGACGAGGAGGTGATGGGCGAGCCAGGCCAGGGCTCGGCCGATCGGCGCGAGGATCCAGCGCCAGAGCTGCCGGAGGCAGAAGGCGAGGGCGTCCCAGAGCAGCCGGACGGGCAGGACGACGACGAGGGCGACGGCGCGCGCCGCTCCGGTGAGGCAGCCCGGGGCGTCCGAGCCCGGGTTTTCCGTGTTCATGCCCAGAACGACGTCGCGGGTGGACGGGGGGTTTCCGCCGCCCCGGTCCGTCATCAAGGCGTTACGGAAGGGGGAACCCGGAGACGGGAAGGGCCCCGGAGACGGGAAGGGACCCGGAGACGGGAAGGGCCCCGGCCCGCAGGTCTCCCCGCGGGCCGGGGCCCCTTTCCGCACCGGTGGGTTACAGCGGCGCGCCGTCCTCGGCCGTCTTGAACATCAGGTCGGCCAGGCGCTCCGACGCGTGGCCGTCGTCCAGGTCGCAGAAGTTGTGGTGGAACCGGTCGTACCGCTCCTGGTACTCGCCCGCCACCTCGTCGACGTCGCGGATCGCCTGGATCAGCTCCTCGGAGGTCTGGATGAGCGGACCGGGCGCGTCCTCCTCGAAGTCGAAGTAGAAGCCGCGCAGGCGGTCGCGGTAGTGCTCCAGGTCGTACGTGAAGAACAGCATCGGACGACGCAGGTGGGCGTAGTCGAACATGACCGACGAGTAGTCCGTGATCATGATGTCGGCCGCCAGGTACAGGTCCGCGATGTCCGGGTACTCCGAGACGTCGAAGACGAAGCCGTTCCCGGCACCGGGGACGAGGTCCACGATGTTCGAGTGGCGGCGCACGAGGAAGACGTGGTCGTCGCCGAGGCGGCGGCGGGCGTCCTCGAGGTCGACGCGGAGGTCGAACTTGAACTGGCCGCGGCTGTGCGACAGGTCGTCGCGCCAGGTCGGCGCGTACAGCACGACCTTCTTGCCCTTCGGCAGCCCGAGCTTCTCCTTCACGGCCGCGGCCCGCTCGTCGCGGTCCCCGGCGTAGAGGTAGTCGTTGCGCGGGTAGCCGATCTCGGCGATCAGGCCGTCGTAGCCCATCGCCCGCTTGAGGATCGGCGTGCTGAAGCGGTTCGACGAGACGAGGATGTTCCAGCTCGCCGCCTCCTGGACCAGACGCTCGTGGTAGTTCGGGTCGAACTGCGGCGCCTCGATGTCCAGGCCGATCTTCTTCAGCATCGTGCCGTGCCAGGCCTGCACGATGACCTGGCCCTCGCGCCGCTTGATCCAGTGCGGCAGGTGGGCGTTGGTCACGATGTACTTGGCGCGGGCGAGCGCCTCGTACCAGTCGGCGCCCTGGAAGCGGACGGCCTTCAGCGTGTCGGGCAGCTCGACCTGGCCGTCGCGGACGACCCAGAGGTGCTCGACCTTCGAACCACGGCGCAGCAGCTCCTCGTGGAGCGCGCGCGGGCTGTCGGAGAACTGCTTGCCGTTGTAGCTGATGTACAGGACCTGCTCGCGCAGCGGCAGCTTGCGGCCGGCCTCGTACACCTCCTGGCGGAGCTGGTACTGGCGGTTGGCGCCGCTCTCCTTGTCGTTCAGGTCGGGCAGGCAGTTGAGCTGCGCGTGGTCCTGCCAGTGGACCTCGAGGCGGTAATCGCGGCCGTCGGCGGAGCCCTCCAGCGGGAACTGGGCCACGGCGAGCCGGTCCGCGACGACCGTCAGCTGCGGGTCGGTCTCCTGCGCGCCGTCCAGGCGGAAGATCCAGCGGCCGGCCTTCAGCGGCAGGTTGCCGTTGGCGCCGGACATCCGGGAGGGGCGGAAGGTGGCCTCGAAGGTGCCGTCCGCGTTCAGCGTCAGCGGGATCTTGCGCTCGTCGAAGCGGTTCTTCGCGCTGACGACCAGGTGGTAGCCGTCGAGGGCGATCGGGGCCGTACCGCGGATCGTGAACGCGCCGTCGGCCTTCGAGATCCCGGTGATCTTGCCGCGCAGGGGGCGGCCCGAGAACTTCAGGTAGCCGTTGGTGCCGGAGAGGACCGCGACCTCGTTGAGGTCGGCGCCCTCGCCGAAGGACTCGGGCAGGCGGACCTGGAGGTCGGAGAGACCGTCCTTGACGACGACCTTGACGTTCCGCGGCTTCTGTCCGGGCTCGTGGATGCGCAGCTGGCTGCTCCAGTTGCGGCGCATCGCCTTCGCGGCGTCGGCGTTGCCCGCGGCGTCGAGGTGCTCGGGGAGCAGCGCGAGGTCACGCAGGGGGACGCGGGCGCGCAGCGGCTTCCGGCGCTCGCTGTCGTCGAGGATCTCCGCCGGGTAGAGCATGGCCTCGCCGCTGCTCTGGTTGATCACGCGGAGGAAGAGCTCGGTGCCCTCGGGGACGGTCTCGCTGAAGACGGCCTCGACGACGATGTCCTCGCCGTCGGCGCGGAAGGACGTGACGACCGTCGGGACCTTCTCGATGCGCAGCTTGAGCGCGGCCTTCCGCACCTCGGGGACCAGGCGGTAGTCCGCGTCGAGCCACTGGTAGGGCGGGTACGAGAGGCGGTCGGAGCCGTACGAGTGCACGGAGCGGGAGCGCACGAGGCCACCGGACATGACGCGCATGCCGACGTGCCAGAGGCCTTCCTGCCACTGGTCGCCCTTGCGCAGGCGCGCGGGGTCGATGACGGTGTCCCAGCCGGCCCAGTCGAAGTTGTGGCCGCGGCCCTTGTGACCGGAGGCGGTGGTGGCCTCGGGGGCGAAGGTGTTGCCGAGGGGGATGAGGGTACGGCGCTGCGTGCCCTCCTTCTTCAGCTGGAGGACCTTGACCACGCTGCGCTTGCCGGTCTGGTCGACACGGTCGATCCAGGCGTGGCCGGCCAGCTTCAGCTTGCCGTCCTCCCAGGACAGCTCGGTCAGCGGGGAGCGCAGCTGGAGGTCCTTGTCGACCCGGAGGATCTTCTTGGGGACCAGGTTCGGCTGGGACTCGAGCGCGGGGTACTTGGCGTACTTGCGCAGGACGCCCTCGAGGAGGACCGGCTCGCCGAGGCGCTCGTCCTCGATGAAGGAGATGAGCTCCTTGACGGCGTGCTTGCGGACGAGCAGCCACTTGACGCGCAGGGCGGTCGCGAGGCCGTCGATCAGCGTGAAGTCGATGCCGTCGAGGAACTTGTTGGCCGAGCGCATGAACTCGGCGTGGTACTCGGCGTCGCCGTCGGGCATCACGTTGAGGAAGATGCGCAGGTCGCCGGTGAGGACGGTGCGGTCGTACTCGCGCTTGAGGGCGTCGGCGCCGGGGCCGGTCTGCTCGGCCAGGAAGCGGCTGACGGACTCGACGGCGGAGGCGCGGTCGCGGGCGGCCTTCGGCACGTTGCGGCGCTGGGTGATCGACGGGTTGGAGACGCCGTCGCGCAGCCGCCAGTAGTACGTGGTCTGGCTGATGATGTCGACGGACTCGGCGAGGTACTGGGCCGGCACGATGACCGGCGTGTCCTCGTACAGCACGCCCTCGGGGAAGCGGAAGCCGTGCTGGTCCCAGAAGGAGCGGCGGAAGACCTTGTTGCACGCGATGCGGTCGGTGAGCAGGATCCGCTTCTTGCGGACGTGCGTCTTGCGGACCGCGCCGCGGGACAGGAACTTGTGCATGGGCGACTGCCACACGCGGGTCGAGTTGATGTGCTCGACGTTGCCCGTCGCGAACGAGGAGCGGGTCTCGTCGAGGGTCTCGATCATGATCCGGTAGGCGTCCGGCGGGATCACGTCGTCACTGTCGACGAAGGCGAGGTACTCGCTCTCCGGAGCCAGCTTCTCCAGACCCGTGTTGCGCGCGGCACCCAGGCCGGCGTTCTCCTTGCGGATCAGCCGGAAGCGCTCGTCCTGCGCCGCGAACTCGGCGGCTATGGAGTTGGACTCGTCCGTGGAACCGTCGTCGATCATGAGAACTTCCAGGTCCTGGAAGGTCTGCACGGCGAGCGAGTTGAGGCAGGCGGGTAGGTACTCCGCCACGTTGTAGATCGGGACGATGACGCTGAGCCGGGGTGCCATGAAGTTCTGCGTTCCTTTCCGTTTCAGACCCGCTCGACGTGCTCGAGCGCCTGAGGGGGTGACGGGGGCGTGCTTTCTGTTTTCCGTCAGATCCCCGAGATCCGACGGACGACGTTCTGGGCCGCACACCCGCCGTCGAACTGCAGTACTTGTCCCGTACCCGGTTCGCAGCTTAGCTGCCGACTCCTCCGCCCCCACCCGAGCTCAGGGTCCCGCGGGACCTGTCCTGACTCGGGCAGCGCCGTGGCCCCCCCGAGCGCCGCAGCGCTCCAGAATAAACGATCCGTCTTTCCGGGGTTCTTTCCTCGTTGGCCGGGCTCTCGTCGGATCGTCACGGTCTCACGGTCGCGAACGCCACACCCGCGGACACTCAGGGCTTACTGACACGCCTGTCATACTGCGTTCGAGCGGGTTCGACTGAGGAGAAACACGAGCATGCCGGCTGCAGCTGCCCCCCGATTCAGCGTGATCATCCCGGTGTACGGGGTCGAGGGCTACATCCGCGAGTGCCTCACGTCCATCGCGACGCAGAGTTACGAGAATGTTGAGATCATCGCGGTCGACGACTGCTCCCCCGACAGCAGCGGCGCCATCATCGACGAGATGGCCGCCCGCGACCCGCGCATCCGCGCGGTCCACCGCACCGAGAACGGCGGCATCGGCGCGGCGCGCAACACCGGCGTCGAGCACGCCACCGGCGACTACCTCCTCTTCGTCGACGGCGACGACTCGATCCGCCCCGGCTCCCTCGAAGCCATGGCGAACCGGCTCGCCGAGGCCCAGGACCCCGAGGTCCTCCTCTTCGACCACGTCCGCACCCACGTGGACGGCTCCGTCGAGGCCAGCCGCAGCGGCGAGATCCTCGCCGGCATCCGCGACGAGGTCGTGAACCCGGTCGAACACCTGGAGCTGCTCCGGCTCTTCGCCGTCGTCTGGAACCGCGCCTACCGCCGCGACTTCTTCACCGGCGAGGGCTACCGCTTCACCGACGGCCTGTACGAGGACGCGCTCATGGTCTACACGACCATGGCCGCCGCCCGGCGCGTCGCGGGCCTGGAGCACGTGGTCGTCGAGTACCGCCAGCGCCGCGCGGGCAGCTCGATGCGCAGCAGCTCCCCGCGCAAGCACTTCGTCATCTTCGAGCAGTACCAGCGGGTCTTCGACTACCTCGCGGGCCGCCCGGGCCTCGACGAGTACCGCAAGGTCGTCTTCGAGCGGATGGTCTCCCACTTCCTGTACACCTTCGCGCGCGGCTTCCGAATACCCCGGAGCCACCGGCGCGCCTACCTCAAGCAGGCCGGCAAGACCTACCGGCGCAACGAGCCCAAGGGCTTCACCCCGCCGCCCGGCATGGCGGGCCGCAAGTTCAAGGTGCTGCGCTCCGGCTCGTACACCGCCTTCGAGAGCCTCAAGCTGGTCAACGGCACCCGCGAGAGCGTCTTCGGCGTCCTCGGCCGGATGAAGCGCTGGGGCGGCCGCAAGGCCCTGCGCGCCTACTACTCGCTGCAACGACGCCTCCCGGTCGACCCGAACCTCGTCGTGTACTCCGCGTACTGGGGCCGCACCCCCGGCTGCAACCCGCTCGCCGTCCACGAGGCCGCCAAGCGGCTCGCCCCGAAGCTGCGCGGCGTGTGGGTCGTGAACCGCGCGCACGCCTCCGGCGCGCCGGCCGACCTGACAAAGATCGCGCCCGCCACCTTCGCGTACTGGAAGGCGATGGCGCGCGCGAAGTACCTGGTCAACAACGTCAACTTCCCCGACTCCGTCATCAAGCGGCCGGGTCAGGTCCACCTGCAGACCCACCACGGCACCCCGCTGAAGCGGATGGGGCTCGACCAGCAGTACTTCCCCGCCGTCCACAAGAGCATGGACTTCGGCAAGCTCCTGGAGCGCGTCGACCGCTGGGACTACAGCGTCTCGTCGAACCAGCACTCCACGGAGCACTGGGAGCGGGTCTACCCCGCCGCCTTCCGGTCCCTGAACACCGGCTACCCCCGCAACGACGTGTACTACCGCGCCACCGCCGCGGACGTCCGCCGCATCAGGGGCGAGCTCGGCATCCCGGCCGGCAAGAAGGCGCTGCTCTACGCCCCCACCGTGCGCGACCACCAGCGGAACGCCTTCGTCTCGCGGCTCGACCTCGCCCGTTTCGCCCGCGAGCTCGGCCCGGAGTACGTGCTCCTCGTCCGCGCCCACTACTTCTACGGCTCCGACCCGGAGCTGAAGGCGCTCGCCGACCGGGGCGCGCTCGTCGACGTGTCGCGGTACCCGTCGGTGGAGGAGCTCTGCCTCGCGTCGGACGCGCTGATCACGGACTACTCGTCGATCATGTTCGACTACGCCAACCTCGACCGGCCGATCGTCACCTACGCCGACGACTGGGAGATGTACCGGACCTGCCGCGGTGTCACCTTCGACCTGCTCTCGGGCGAGCCCGGGGACACCCCCGGTGTCGTCGCGACCACCGAGGAGGAGCTGGTCGAGGCCTTCCGCGGCGGCGCCTGGGACGGCGAGCGGGCCGCGGCCCTGCGGCAGGCGTTCCGCGAGCGGTTCTGCGCGTGGGACGACGGCTTCGCCGCCGAGCGGGTCGTCCGGCAGGCCTTCCTCGGCGAGGAGCAGACGCGTCCGGCCTTCGTGCCGCTCACCGAGCGGACGACGGCTCCGTCGCCGCGCGCCGCCGAGGCCGGTTTCTGGCGGGCCGACCAGGACGAGCTGGCGACGGCCCCGTAGGACTTCCCCGCGTACGACGAAGGCGCCCGGACCGCGAACGGTCCGGGCGCCTTCGTCGTACGTGCTACTTCTTCACCGAGAGCGGCAGCAGCTTCTTGCCCGTGGGGCCGACCTGGATCTCGGTCTGCATCGCGGGGCAGACACCGCAGTCGAAGCACGGCGTCCAGCGGCAGTCGTCGACCTCGGTCTCGTCGAGGGCGTCCTGCCAGTCCTCCCAGAGCCAGTCCTTGTCGAGACCGGAGTCCAGGTGGTCCCAGGGCAGGACCTCCTCGTACGTGCGCTCGCGGGTCGTGTACCAGGCGACGTCGACGCCGACGGACGGCAGCGTCTTCTCGGCGCAGGCCATCCAGCGGTCGTACGAGAAGTGCTCGCGCCAGCCGTCGAAGCGGCCGCCGTCCTCGTACACCGCGCGGATGACCGCGCCGAGACGGCGGTCGCCGCGGGAGAGGAGGCCCTCGACGATGCCGGGCTTGCCGTCGTGGTAGCGGAAGCCGATCGAGCGGCCGTACTTCTTGTCGCCGCGGATCTTGTCGCGGAGCTTCGCGAGGCGCTCGTCGGTCTCCTCGGCGGAGAGCTGCGGGGCCCACTGGAACGGCGTGTGCGGCTTCGGCACGAAGCCGCCGATCGAGACGGTGCAGCGGATGTCGTTCTGACCGGAGACCTTGCGGCCCTCGGCGATCACGTTCATCGCCATGTCGGCGATCTGGAGGACGTCCTCGTCGGTCTCCGTCGGCAGGCCGCACATGAAGTACAGCTTCACCTGGCGCCAGCCGTTGCCGTACGCGGCGGAGACCGTACGGATCAGGTCCTCCTCCGAGACCATCTTGTTGATGACCTTGCGCATGCGCTCGGAGCCGCCCTCGGGGGCGAAGGTGAGGCCGGAACGGCGGCCGTTCCTCGTGAGCTCGTTGGCCAGGTCGACGTTGAACGCGTCGACGCGGGTGGACGGGAGGGACAGACCGATCTTGTCCTCCTCGTACCGGTCCGCCAGGCCCTTCGCGATGTCGGCGATCTCGGTGTGGTCCGCCGAGGACAGCGAGAGGAGGCCGACCTCCTCGAAGCCCGTCGCCTTGAGGCCCTTCTCGACCATCTCGCCGATGCCGGTGATGCTTCGCTCCCGCACGGGGCGCGTGATCATGCCGGCCTGGCAGAAGCGGCAGCCGCGGGTGCAGCCGCGGAAGATCTCGACGGACATGCGCTCGTGGACGGTCTCCGCGAGCGGGACGAGCGGCTGCTTCGGGTAAGGCCACTCGTCGAGGTCCATGACCGTGTGCTTCGACACGCGCCACGGCACGCCGGAGCGGTTCGGCACGACACGGCCGATGCGGCCGTCCGGGAGGTACTCGACGTCGTAGAACGCCGGGATGTAGACCGCGCCGGTCTTCGCGAGACGGAGGAGGACCTCCTCGCGCCCGCCCGGCCTGCCCTCGGCCTTCCAGGCGCGGATGATCTCGGTCATGTCGAGGACGGCCTGCTCCCCGTCGCCGATGATCGCCGCGTCGATGAAGTCCGCGATCGGCTCGGGGTTGAAGGCGGCGTGGCCGCCGGCGAGCACGATCGGGTGGTCGACGGTCCGGTCCTTGGCCTCCAGCGGGATGCCGGCGAGGTCGAGGGCCGTGAGCATGTTCGTGTAGCCCAGCTCGGTCGAGAAGCTGAGTCCGAAGACGTCGAAGGCGCCGACGGGACGGTGGCTGTCCACGGTGAACTGCGGAACCTTGTGCTCCCGCATCAGCTCCTCGAGGTCCGGCCACACGCTGTACGTGCGCTCGGCGAGGACGCCCTCGCGCTCGTTGAGCACCTCGTACAGGATCATGACGCCCTGGTTGGGCAGACCGACCTCGTACGCGTCCGGGTACATCAGCGCCCAGCGGACGTCGGCCTCTTCCCAGGGCTTGACCGTGGAGTTCAGCTCTCCACCGACGTACTGAATCGGCTTCTGCACGTGCGGGAGCAGAGCTTCGAGCTGCGGGAAGACAGACTCGGCAGCAGACATCTCGAACCTTCGTGAGCTGGCAGGGGGGCGACTCTCAAGCGTACCCCGGTGCTCAGGGAGTCAGCGCCGCCTTGGCTTTCCGGGGCCGGGCACGGGCCCAGACGCGGGGCAGCTCCCGGGCCGCGTCCGCCGCGGCCGCCTCCTCCCTGCCGTAGAGAAGTCCCCAGGTGAAGGCCGATTCGCCGGCTCCGTGGGCCTCGATCGCGAGCTCGCGGAGGGCCGCGCGGGCGACGACGGCGTCCTGGTGTTCGCCCAGGAGGGACTGGACGGCCTTCACGCGCTTCGCGAGCCGTTTCGCGGGTTTGCCGAGGGTGGGGCGGGCGGCGTCGGCAGCGTAGCGGGCGCGTTTGGCGGCCTTGCGGGCCTCGTGGAGGGCCAGGTCGCGCTCGGCTCCGGGGGCGAGGGCGAGCGCGCGGTCGACGCGGTCGGCGAGGCGGCGGTGGTCCTTGCGGACGGCGCGGGCGAGGACCTCCGGCGCGGCACGGGCCGCGTCCTTCCGCAGCGGCGGGGCGTCGAGGAGCCGGTGCAGGCGCTCCAGGAGGTCCAGGTACCGGTCGGAGTCGAGCGCGGCCAGGGCCCGCCGCCGGGCGTCCGTGGCGCGGGCCGCGTCCCTGCGGCGCAGCCTGGCGCGAACCGGCCCGAGGACCAGGGCGTCCGGCAGCTCCGCGACCCGGGCGCGCAGCCGGGCGTCCAGGACCTCCTGGTCCCGGGCGCCGCCGAGCTCCCCGGCGAGCCACTTCAGCTCGGCACCGAGGGGGTCGGTGGCCTTCCGGTCGAGGACCCGGCGGTACGTCTTGAGGGCGCTGCGCAGCCGACGGCAGGCCACCCGCAGCTGGTGCACGGCGTCGGGCAGGTCGCGCCGGACGGCGGGGTCGAACGCGACGATCACGTCGACCTGCTCCCGCGCGTACGCGAGGACGGCGGCGCCCGCGCTGCCCGGGGGCGCCGGGGCGGGGCGCGCCGTACGGTCGTCCTCCTCGTCCGGTGCCGTCTCGGCCAGCGCCCGCCCGACCTTCGACGTGTCGGAGGACGGCCGGATGCCCGCCTTACCCAGCCGCTTCCCGATGCGGTCGAGGAGCTCCGGTTCGACGTCGTCGGCAAGCTCGACCTCGATCTCGGTCCAGGAGGTCTCGGGGCCGTCGGGGAGGCGGCGGGCGTGGACGGTGTCGACGGACAGCTCGGCGAGGAGGCCGCCGGAGGCGTCCAGCAGGTGGCGGACGTCGCGGGACGAGTGGAGCCGTACGACGGGGACGACCGCGGCGGAGCGGACGCGGGACCGCAGGAGCCCCGCCAGCTCGCCCGGGAGGGCGTCGGCCAGCGGGGCCCTGATCTCGTCGCGGACGCCCGCGGCGACGGGGAACTTGAGGTGCCAGCCCTCGTCGTCCCCGCCGGTGCGCCGGCGCAGGGTGACCTGGTCGGCGGCGAGCCGCAGGTCGGGGGTGTCGTGGTAGACCGCGTCGAGCTCCATGACGCCACGGTCGCGGACGGAGGCGACGCCCCGGACCCGGGTGAGGTCCGGCGGCCGGGTCCCGTCCGTGGCTTCGTACTTCCGCTCGATCTCGCGCTTCGTCTCCGAGGCCATGCCTCGAATCTAGCGGTCCTCAGGCCGTTATGGGTCGCTGCACCCTGATCGACTGGAGCAGTCCGACCGCCACCCACACCGCGAACATCGACGAGCCGCCGTACGAGACGAACGGCAGCGGCAGTCCCGCGACCGGCATGATGCCGAGGGTCATGCCGATGTTCTCGAAGGACTGGAAGGCGAACCAGGCGATGATGCCGGCGGCGACGATCGTGCCGTACAGCTCGGTGGTCTCGCGGGCGATGCGGCAGGCGCGCCAGAGGATGACGCCGAGGAGGACGAGGATCAGGCCCGCGCCGACGAAGCCCAGCTCCTCCCCCGCGACCGTGTAGATGAAGTCGGTCTGCTGTTCGGGGACGAACTGGCCGCTGGTCTGGTGGCCCTTGAAGAGGCCCTCGCCGAGCAGCCCTCCCGAGCCGATCGCGATGCGCGCCTGGTTCGTGTTGTAGCCGACGCCCGAGGGGTCGAGGTCGGGGTTGGCGAAGGCGGCGAAGCGGTTGATCTGGTACTCGTCGAGCATCCCGAGCGCGGTGACGAGCACCGCCCCGCCGACGCCCGCGCCGATGAGTCCGAGGACCCAGCGGTTGGACGCGCCGGAGGCGAGCAGCACGCCGAGGACGATCACGGCCATGACCATGACCGAGCCGAGGTCGGGCATCAGCATGACGATGCCCATGGGGAGCGCGGCGAGGAGCAGCGCCTTGGCGACGGTCCGGTGGTCGGGGTGGAGCTGGTCGCCCGCGTCGACCTTGGCCGCGAGCAGCATCGCCATGACGAGGATGATCGTGATCTTGACGAACTCGCTGGGCTGGAGCGAGAAGCCGCCGCCGACCACGATCCACGCGTGCGCGCCGTTGATGGTCGCGCCGAGCGGGGTGAGGACGGCGAGGATCAGCAGGATCGAGAACGCGTAGAGGATCGGCACCGCGCCGCGCAGCGTCCGGTGGCCGAGCCAGATCGTGCCGATCATCAGGGCGACCCCGATGCCGGTGTTGAGCAGGTGGCGGAAGAGGAAGTAGTACGGGTCGCCGTTGTTGAGCTCGGTGCGCCCGCGGGTCGCGGACCAGACGAGGAGCGCGCCCAGGACGGAGAGCGTGAGGGCGGAGAGCAGGATCGGCCAGTCGAGCCGCCGCAGGACCGAGTCGCGGGCGGTGAGACGCGCGACCGGCCCGCGGTCGGGGGTGTAGCGGGAGACGGAGAAGGTACGGGTCGTCATGGTGTCGGTCCTCAGTCCCTCAGTCCCTCAGGTGGGCGGGCGGGCCCGCGACCGGCTTCGTCCCGCCGCCCGGCGCTTCGGGGTCGACGAGCTGGGACTTGGGGTCGTACGCCTTGATGGAGGGGGCGTCGATGGTGCCGTCCGCGTTGATCTTCGGCAGGGACTTCTGCGGCTGCGGCAGCAGGGCCCGCTTGAGGTCCTGGTTCCCGGCGTCGTCGAGGCCGTAGATGGCGTCGTAGATGTTGCGCACGGCGGGGCCGGAGGCGCCGGAGCCGGTGCCGCCCTGGGAGATCGTCATGACGATCGTGAAGTCCTTGGTGTACGTCGCCAGCCAGGACGTCGTCTGCTTGCCGTACACCTGGGCCGTACCCGTCTTGGCGTGCATCGGGATCTTGTCCTGCGGCCAGCCGCCGAACCGCCAGGCCGCCGTGCCGCCGGGCTCGACGACGGACCGCAGGCCCTTGTCGAGGTCGCTGATGGTCTGGGCGTCGACGGGCAGCCTGCCGTGCGGCGTGGGCTTGATCTCGCGGACGGACTTGCCGTCGGGGCTGACGACGGCCTTGCCGACGGTGGGGTTGTAGAGCGTGCCGCCGTTGGAGATGGCGGCGTAGGCGGTGGCCATCTGGATGGGCGTGACGAGGACGTCACCCTGGCCGATGGCGAAGTTGATGCTGTCGTACGCCTTCAGCTGGTTGCCTTCGAGGCAGCTCTCGTACGCGATCTGCTCGACGTACGTGCCGCCCTTCTTGCCCTGCTTGCACCAGGCGTCCTTGTTCGCCGCCCAGAAGTCCTGCTTCCACTTCCGGTCGGGGATGCGGCCCTTGACCTCGTTGGGCAGGTCGATGCCGGTCTCGGAGCCGAGGCCGAAGTCGCGGGCGGTCGTGTAGAACCAGTCCTTGGCATCCTTGGTGGGCTTTATCCCGCCGTCCTTCTGCCACTCCTGGTGGCCGAGGGCGTAGAAGACGGTGTTGCAGGAGAACTTGAGCGCCTCGCCGAGGGTGATGGGGCCGTGCCCCTTGGACTCGAAGTTGGCGAAGCTGCGGCTGCCGAGGCTGTACGAGCTGCTGCAGTTGTACTTGTCGTCGAACTTGTGACCGGCCCGGACGGCGGCGCTCGCGGAGACCACCTTGAAGATGGAGCCGGCCGCCGCCTGGCCCTGGATGGCCCGGTTGAGCAGCGGGTAGTTGGAGTCCTTGCTCGTCAGGGCCGCGTAGTCGTTCGCGGAGATGCCGCCGACCCAGGCGTTGGGGTCGTAGTCGGGCTGGGAGGCCATCGCGACGACCCGGCCGGTCTTCGACTCCATGACGACGACGGCGCCGGCGTCGGCCTCGTACTTCCGGCCGGTGATCTTGTCGGTCTCGTTCCTGACGGCCTTCATGGCCTCGCTGAGCTCGTACTCGGCGACGGCCTGGACGCGGGCGTCGATGCTCGTGACCAGGGTGGAGCCGGCGACGCCCGGGTCGGACTTCGTCTGCCCCATCACGCGCCCGAGGTTGTCGACCTCGTACCGGGTGACGCCGGCCTTGCCGCGCAGCTCCTTGTCGTAGGTGCGCTCGATGCCGGAGCGGCCGACCTGGTCGGAGCGGAGGAACGGCGAGTCGGTGTCCTTGGCCTTCTCGATCTCGCCGTCGGTGACGGGCGAGAGGTAGCCGAGCACCTGGGCCGTACGGGCCTTGCCGGGCGCGGGGTAGCGGCGGACGGCGGTGGGCTCGGCGGTGATGCCGGGGAAGTCCTCGGAGGCCTCGCGGATGGTCAGCGCCTGCTGGGTGGTGGCCTCGTCGGTCACCGGGATCGGCTGGTACGGGGAACCGTTCCAGCAGGGCTTCGGCGTCTGCGAGTCGCACAGCCGGATCTTGTTGATGACGTCCTCGGGCCTCATCTCCAGGACGCCCGCGAGCCGGGTCAGGACCGCCTTGCCTCGGTCCTTCATCTTCATCATCTCGGTGCGGGAGGCGGAGACGACGAGGCGGGTCTCGTTGTCGGCGATCGGCACGCCGCGGGCGTCGAGGATCGAGCCGCGGACGGCCGGCTGGACGACCTGCTGGACGTGGTTGTTCTTCGCCTCGTCCGTGTACTCCTTGCCGTTGCGGATCTGGAGGTACCAGAGGCGGCCCCCCAGGGTCAGGAGCAGCGAGAAGACCAGGATCTGGATGATGACGAGCCGGATCTGGACCCGCGGGGTCCGCCCGGTCTCGGGGATGTTGCTCATGGTGCGAGGGCCCCCTCGGTCACAGTCGCTTGACTCCCTTGATGCGGCCGGCCCGCGTGGCGCGGCCGCGGGCCGCCTTCACGCGCAGGCCGCCGCGCTGCTCGCCGATGCGCAGGCCGGTGCCGGAGGAGAGCCACCCGGAGGAGACGTCGGCGCCGCCCGCCCCGGTCGCGTCGGCGACCGGGTCGTTCTCGGCTCTGCGGGCCAGGGCCATGACGAGCGGGACGACGAAGGGCGCGAGGAGCAGGTCGTAGACGGCCGCGGTGAACAGCAGGAAGCCGAGGCCGACATGGCGGGCGGCGGTGTCGCCGACGAGCGCGCCCACTCCCGCGTACAGGAGGGTGGAGCCGAGGGCGGCGGCCACGACGACGGCCATGGGGCCGACGGCGGAGGTCAGTCGGCCGTTGTCGGGCCGGGCGAGGCCGACGAGGTAGCCGATGACGCAGAGCACGAGCGCGTAGCGGCCGACGGCGTGGTCGGCGGGCGGCGCGAGGTCGGCGAGGAGACCGGCGGTGAAGCCGATCAGGCAGCCGCTGAGCGGGCCGTAGACCAGGGCGAGCGCGACGACGGTGAGGAGGACCAGGTCGGGGACGGCGCCGGGGAGTTGGAGGCGGCCGAGGACGGAGACCTGGACGACGAGCGCGACGACGATCAGGGTCGCGGAGAGGAGGATGCGGTTGAACTTCACGGTGTCGCGTCCCCCTGGTTCTGGTTCTGCTGGTTGTCGTTCGGCTGGTTCGCCGGGTTCTGGTCGGCGGCGTTCTGGTTCGCCGCGTTCTGGTCGGCCTGCTGTCCGTCCGCGTTCGGGGGCGGTGTCGGCGTGACCGTGACCGTCATGGTCGGCGCGGGCTTCGGCTTCTGCGGGAGGACCATGTCGCGGGGGTCCGAGCGGGGGGCCTGGACGACGACGCCGACGATGTCGAGCCGGCTGAAGCCGACGTACGGACGGACGTGGACGTTACGGGTCAGGCCGCCGCCCGCCGGGTCGACGCGCACGATCTCCCCGACGGGGACGCCGGGCACGAACGGCTTGTCACCGGCCGAGCCGAAGGTGACGAGCCGGTCGCCCGGCTGGACCTTCGCCTTGCCGTTGAGCAGCTGGACGAGGAGCGGGCCGTTGCCCTGGCCGGTGGCGAAGCCGAGCTCGTCGGTCTTCTCCATGCGCGTGCCGACGGTGAAGTCGGGGTCGTTGGCGAGGAGGACCGTGGAGGTCGACGGGCCGACGGTGGTGACGCGGCCGACGAGTCCGGACCCGTTGAGCACGGTCATGTCCCGCTTGATGCCGTCGCGGGCGCCGACGTCGATGGTGACGGTCCAGGAGAAGCCCTGGGCCGCTCCTATGGCGACGACCTGGGCGCCCTTGATGCCGTACTGGCCCGCTCCGGCGGTCTTGAGCATGGAGTCGAGTTCGCGCAGCCGGTTGCGGTTGCGGTCGTCGCTGCCGAGCTCCGCCTTGAGCTCGGCGTTCTCCTTCTCCAGGGCGGCGATCCGGGTGTTCCGCTCCCCCGAGTCGCGCACCGCGCCTATGGCGTTGCCGATGGGGTCGACGGCGGCCGCCACACCGTTCTCGACAGGCCCGAAGACCGCCGCGGCGGCCTGTCGGGCACCGTCGACGGGTGACTCCTGGCCGCCGCGGATGTCCACCGTGATCAGTGCGAACGCGATGGCGATCAGCAGCACCAGGAGCAGCCGGCTCTCTCGTGTGTCCCTCACGTGCGGCGGCCGTGCCTTTCCTCGTGGTCCGGTGGTGCGGTTGTACGGCTGTGCTGTTGTGCGGCTTCTGCCGGTGTACGGCTGTGCTGGTGTACGGCTGTGCTGTGGTGCGAACTCCGCCGCCGCCGCTCGGCCGAACGGGTGAGGCGGCGGTACGGCTAGCGGCGCGGCTGGGCGTCCAGGACCTGCTGGAGGGCCTCGAACTCCTCCACGCACTTGCCGGATCCGAGCGCCACCGAGTCCAGCGGGTCCTCGGCGATGTGGATCGGCATGCCGGTCTCGCGGCGGAGTCGCTCGTCCAGGCCGCGCAGCAGGGCGCCGCCACCCGTGAGAACGATGCCGCGGTCCATGACGTCACCGGAGAGCTCCGGCGGGCACTTGTCGAGGGTCGTCTTGACGGCGTCGACGATCGCGTTGACCGGCTCCTCGATGGCCTTGCGGACCTCGGCGGCGGAGATGACGACCGTCTTCGGGAGGCCGGAGACGAGGTCGCGGCCGCGAATCTCGGTGTGCTCGTCCTGGTCGAGGTCGTAGGCGGAGCCGATGGTGATCTTGATCTGCTCGGCGGTCCGCTCACCGAGGAGGAGGGAGTACTCCTTCTTGATGTGCTGGATGATCGCGTTGTCCAGCTCGTCGCCGGCGACCCGGATCGACTGTGCCGTGACGATTCCGCCGAGGGAGATGACGGCGACCTCGGTGGTGCCGCCGCCGATGTCGACGACCATGTTGCCGGTGGCCTCGTGGACGGGGAGGCCCGAGCCGATGGCCGCCGCCATGGGCTCCTCGATGATGTGCACCTGGCGGGCACCGGCCTGCGTCGACGCCTCGATCACGGCGCGGCGCTCGACCCCGGTGATGCCGGAGGGCACGCAGACGACGACGCGGGGGCGGGCCAGGTAACGACGCTTGTGGATCTTGAGGATGAAGTAGCGGAGCATCCGCTCGGTGATCTCGAAGTCGGCGATCACGCCGTCCTTGAGCGGGCGGACGGCGACGATGTTGCCGGGCGTCCGGCCGATCATCTTCTTCGCCTCTGCGCCCACCGCGAGAATGCCGCCGGTGTTGGTGTTGATCGCGACGACGGACGGCTCGTTCAGAACGATGCCCCGCCCCCTGACGTACACCAGCGTGTTGGCGGTCCCGAGGTCGACAGCCATGTCACGGCCGATGAACGACATTGAGCTCCCCTTGATTTCCCATGGCGGAGGGTGGTGCGGCGTGGAGTTTTCCATCGTAGTGCCGCCCGCACGCATGCCGCGCGGTGGTCCACCTCATGTACAGGTGACGGCAGATCGCGGCGATCCGTTCCCGGGATTGGCGTTCATATGCCTGGGGGCGACCGAAATTCCTCCGGTCGCCCCACGGCGTTGCGCCGATCGGATGATCCGACCGGCTCGTCGGGTCAGACGAGACCCGGGAAGAAGATCTTCAGCTCGCGCTCGGCCGACTCCTCGGAGTCCGAGGCGTGGATGAGGTTCTCGCGGACGATGGTGCCGAAGTCGCCGCGGATGGAGCCGGGCTGGGCGGCGATCGGGTCGGTCGGGCCGGCCAGCTGGCGGACGCCCTCGATGACCCGCTCGCCCTCGACCACGAGCGCGACGACCGGACCGGAGGACATGAAGCCCATCAGCGGCTCGTAGAAGGGCTTGCCCTTGTGCTCGCCGTAGTGCTGCTCCAGGGTCTCCTGGTCCAGCTCGCGCAGCTCCAGGGCCGCGAGGGTCCAGCCGGCCTTGCGCTCGATGCGGCCGATGATCTCGCCGACCAGGCCACGGCGGACGGCGTCGGGCTTGAGCAGGACGAGCGTGCGCTGGCTCACGGGGGAACTCCTTCGGAAAAGCGGTGTGCGGGCCTCCGAGGCTACAGGGCCCGCCCGCCCACCGATTACGCAGCGTCAGGCCCTGCCGTGCACAAAACCGGCCGGACGGGCCCTAAGCGGTCTGCCCGGCCGGCGCCGTCGCCTCCGCCGCCTCCGCCTGCTCCGCCCAACGGGCCTTGATGGCGTCGACCTTGCGGCCGTAGTGCACGGAGCACCACCACAGGACGGCGAAGGCCGCCCCGAGCACGTACATCACCGGGACGAAGAAGCCGCTGGCGATCAGGCCGATCTGGAGGGCCCAGCCGAGCTGCACGCCACCGGGACGGGTGACCATCCCGCAGAGCAGCACCGAAAGGACCATCGCCGCGCCGCAGACCCACCAGACGGTGGACGTCGACAGGCTGTCGTCCTTCATGGCGACGAGACCGGCGAAGCCGATCACGAAGAACTCGCCGATGAGGGTGGAGGAACAGAGCACGCGCATCGGTTCAGCCCCTTCGCCGCAGCAGCAGTCGGGCGTCGCCGACCGTGAAGATCGAACCGGTCACGAGGACGCCGGCGCCGCCGTACTCGGCCTCTTCCTCCGCGAGGGTGATGGCCGCCTCCAGCGCGTCGGGCAGCCGGGGCTCCACGACGACCCGGTCCTCGCCGAAGACCTCGACCGCGATCGCGGCGAGCGCGTCGACGTCCGTGGCCCGCGGGTTGGAGTTCGCCGTGATCACGACCTCCGCGAAGATCGGCTCGAAGGCCTCCAGGAGACCCCGGGCGTCCTTGTCCCCGCTGGTGGAGACGACACCGATGAGCCGCGAGAAGCCGAAGGCCTCGCTGACGCCCTCCGCCGTGGCGCGCGCGCCGTGCGGGTTGTGCGCGGCGTCGAGGATGACGGTCGGCGAGGAGCGGACGATCTCCAGGCGGCCGGGCGAGGCCACCTGGGCGAAGGCCCGGCGGACCGTGTCGACGTCCAGGGTCCTGGCGTGCTGCGCGCCGATGCCGAAGAAGGCCTCGACCGCGGCGAGCGCGACCGCCGCGTTGTGTGCCTGGTAGGCGCCGTGCAGCGGCAGGAAGACCTCCTCGTACTCGCCGCCGAGGCCGCGCAGGGTGAGGAGCTGTCCGCCGACCGCGACCTCGCGGGAGACGACGCCGAACTCCATGCCCTCGCGGGCGACGGTGGCGTCCTCGCCGACGGCCTTCTTCAGCAGGACCTGGGCCGCGTCGACCGGCTGCTGGGCCAGGATGACGGTCGCGTCCTTCTTGATGATCCCGGACTTCTCGGCCGCGATCTCGCCGGTGGTCCCGCCGAGGCGGTCCGTGTGGTCCAGGTCGATCGGGGTGACGACGGCGACGGTCGCGTCGATGACGTTGGTCGCGTCCCAGGTGCCGCCCATGCCGACCTCGACGACGGCCACGTCGACCGGGGCGTCGGCGAAGGCCGCGTACGCCATGCCGGTGAGGACCTCGAAGAAGGAGAGGCGGTACTCCTCGCGGGCGTCGACCAGCTCCACGTACGGCTTGATGTCCTGGTACGTCTCGATGAACCGCTCGGCGGAGATCGGGGCGCCGTCCAGGCTGATCCGCTCGGTGATCGTCTGCACGTGCGGCGAGGTGTACCGGCCGGTGCGCAGCTCGAAGGCGCCGAGGAGGGCCTCGATCATGCGGGCCGTCGACGTCTTGCCGTTGGTGCCGGTGATGTGGATCGAGGGGTACGCCCGCTGGGGCTCGCCCAGGACGTCCATCAGGGCCGCGATCCGGGTGACCGAGGGCTCCAGCTTGGTCTCGCCCCAGCGGGTCGACAGCTCGGTCTCGACGTCCCGCAGCGCCTTGTCCAGCTCCGGGTCCTCGGGGCGGCTCGGCACGGGATCGCCCTGCGGCGCTCCGCCCTGCGTGCGCAGGGTGCGGCTGCCGGCCTCGATCACCGCCAGGTCGGGGTCGCGGTCGGTCTCGGTGTCGACGATGTCGTCGAACGCGTCGGGGGTCAGGGGCGCGTCGAACGGGTCGCGGGGCTCACTCACAGGGCCAGTCTACGGAGGGGTACCGACAGGACCATGGACCCACCCCATTCGGGACTTTCGACCCGCCGTCCACCGGACCGGCCCGGCAAACTTGGCGATCATGGACATAGGGATCGACCTCGGCACGGCCAACACGCTCCTCTACGCGCGGGGGCAGGGCATCGTGCTCAACGAGCCGTCCGTGGTGGCGGTGCAGGAGGGCTCCCGGCAGGCGCTCGCGGTCGGCACGGAGGCGAAGGAGACGATCGGCCGGACGCCCGGCTTGATCAGCGCGATCCGTCCCCTCAAGGACGGTGTGATCAGCGACTACGAGGCGGCCGAGGAGATGATCCGGCACTTCGTGCGCAAGGCGGTCCCGGGCCGCCGCCGGCCGCGCACCCGCATGGTGGTCTGCGTGCCGAGCGGGGTGACCCCGGTCGAGCGGCGGGCGATCGTGCACGCCTCGCTCTCGGCCGGCGCGCGGGCCGTGCACCTCGTCGAGGAGCCGATGGCGGCGGCGATCGGGGCGGGCCTGCCGGTCTCCGACCCGCGCGGCTCGATGGTCGTCGACATCGGCGGCGGCACGACCGAGGTGGCCGTCATCTCGCTCGGCGGGATCGTCACGGCCCAGTCGCTGCGAGTCGGCGGCGACCGCCTCGACGCGGCCATCACCGACTTCGTCCGCAGGGAGCACTCGCTCCTCATCGGCGAGCGGACCGCGGAGGACGTCAAGGTCGCGATCGGCTCCGCCTGGCCGGTCCCCGGCGACGAGGAGCTGGAGCGGCGCACCTTCACGATCCGGGGGCGGGAGAAGGTCAGCGGCCTGCCCCGCACCGTCGAACTGACCGTTCCGGAGGTGCGGGAGGCGCTCGACGAGCCCGTGGAGGCGATCATCGCGGCCGTGCGGGCGACGCTGGAGGAGTGCCCGCCGGAGCTCTCCGGCGACGTGATGGAGCACGGGATCGTGCTGACCGGCGGCGGCGCGCTGCTGCCCGGCCTCGACCTGCGGCTCTCCTCGGCGACGGAGATCCCCGTCTTCGTCGCGGACAGCCCGCTGGACTGCGTGGCGCTGGGCTCGGGCCGGTGCGTGGAGGACTTCGACAGCCTCCAGCGCGTCATGGGGAAGGCGGAGCGGGGGCGTTAGGCCGTACGGGTCGGGGGCGGCGCCTCGGCGGCGCCCTCGCGGCTCCCTCGTGGCTCCCTCGGCAGCACCCTCGTGGCTCCCTCGGAGCCGTACGCCTCTCAGCGCGGCAGGCCCGTCGGGAGGAGTGCCGTCACCACGTACTCCCCGCCCTCCCCGCCCGCCTTCAGCGTCCCGCCCATGCTCGTGACGCGCTCCTCCATGGAGAGCAGCCCCGTCCCGGTCGAGACGGGGGACGGCTCCGGCGGGGTCTGCGGCAGCGGGTTGCGCACCTCGATGCGCAGGTCGGGCCCCTCGACCGTGATCGCGGCCGTCACCGGCAGGCCGGGCGCGTGCTTGGCCGCGTTCGTCAGGCACTCCTGGACGACCCGGTGGACGGCCGCCTGCCGCAGCGGCGAGAGCGCACGGGCCTCGGCCGCGACCGTCAGGTCGACCGGCCCGCCCATCCGCTCGCTCTCCTCGGCGAGCGCGGCGAGCCCGTCGAGGCCGGGCGTGGCGCCCTCCCGGTCGACGCGGCGCACGATCGTCTCGTTCAGCATGAGGTGGGCCCTGCGGGCGGTGTCCGCGAGCTCCTCGAAGTCCTTCTGGTGCGCGTCCCCCCTGGCCCGTACGGCGAGGACCTCGGCCCGTACCGCGAGGACGGTCAGCTCGCGCCCGACCAGGTCGTGGACGTCGCGGCCCACGGAGATCCGCTCCTCCTGCACGGCCTGCCGCGCGGCGGCGTCCCGGCGCTGGTCCTCCAGGGCCCTGACGAGGTCCTGCCGGTAGGCGGCGATGCCGACGCCGGCCGCGAGGACGCCGATCGGGACGACGATGCCGAGGAAGTCGATCAGGGTGTCACCGTGCCGGTTCGACCAGCCGGGCGTGAGGAAGAAGCCGCAGGCGACGAGGATGTAGAGCAGGGTCGCGCCGACGGCGGCCCGCCGGCCCCGGAAGCGGCCGATCGAGTACAGCGCGAACTGGATCATCGTCAGCTCGTGGACCCAGCCCATCAGCCCGAGCGCCACGAGGTACGGGACCCAGGGCGCCCGGCGCCTGAGCACCAGCGTGGCCGCGCCCGCCGCGAGCACGAGGGTCGCGGTGACCCCGGTCAGGGAGTTGTCGGCGCGGGCGAGCCCCGGCACGTCGAGGACCATGAGCGCGAAGGCGCTCAGCGCGGTGACGACGTCGAGGGCGCGGGGCGTCGCGGCCCACCGGTCCACGCGTCGGCGGAGCGCGGGGACGGCGGGGAGGCGGGGCATGCCTCCCATCATCCAGGGTCTTTCGGCCCGGAGCCGTGGACCCGAAGTCCCGTTCGGTGTGAGATCGGGCACTTCGCCCACATTGCTGTTTGACTCCGAAATGCGCACGAAGCATCCCGTACATGTTCTTCCAGCCGATCCCGCACCTGGCGACGCGGTCCGGTCGCGACGGAGGCGTGAGGGGTAGGGGGTGCGGGAGTCCGGGGGTACGGGGGTACGGGAAAGGGGCCCGGAACCGATGGCGGTTCCGGGCCCCTCGTCACTCGCTACGCCTGCGGGAGGCTCGCCAGCTGGTTCTGGATGCGGGCGATGTCCTCGTCCGCCTTGGCGAGACGGCCCTTGATCTTGTCCACGACGTTGTCCGGCGCCTTGGCGAGGAAGGCCTCGTTGCCGAGCTTCGCCTCGGCCTGCGCCTTCTCCTTCTCGGCGGCCGCGAGGTCCTTCGCGAGACGCTTGCGCTCCGCGGCGACGTCGATCGTGCCCGACAGGTCGAGCGCGACGGTGGCACCGGCGATCGGCAGGGAGGCGGTGGCCGAGAAGCCCTCGCCCTCCGGCTGGAGCCGCAGGATCTGGCGGATGGCCGCCTCGTGCGCGACGAGCGGGGTGCCGTCGAGCGTCAGGCGGGCCGGGACCTTCTGGGCGTCCTGGAGGCCCTGCTCCTTGCGGAAGCGGCGGACCTCGGTGACGACCCGCTGGACCAGCTCGATCTCCTGCTCGGCGGCCTTGTCACGGAAGCCGCTGTCCTCGGGCCAGTCGGCGATGACGAGGGACTCGCCACCGGTGAGCGTGGTCCACAGGGTGTCGGTGACGAACGGGACGATCGGGTGCAGCAGGCGCAGCATGACGTCCAGGACCTCGCCGAGGACGCGGCCGGAGACCTTGGCACCCTCGCCGCCCGCGAAGAACGTCGTCTTCGACAGCTCGACGTACCAGGCGAAGACCTCGTCCCACGCAAAGTGGTAGAGCGACTCGCTCAGCTTCGCGAACTGGAAGTCCTCGTAGTACGCGTCGACCTGGGCGACCGTCTCGTTGAGGCGGGACAGGATCCAGCGGTCGGTCGCCGACATCTCGGAGGCGTCCGGCAGCGGACCCTCGATCGTGGCGCCGTTCATCATCGCGAAGCGGGTCGCGTTCCAGATCTTGTTGGCGAAGTTCCGGGACGCCTGGACCCAGTCCTCGCCGATCGGGACGTCCGCGCCAGGGTTGGCGCCCTTGGCCAGGGTGAAGCGGACGGCGTCGGAGCCGTACGCGTCCATCCAGTCCAGCGGGTCGACGGCGTTCGGGTTGGACTTCGACATCTTCTTGCCGAACTCGTCGCGGACGAGGCCGGTGAGGGCGACGGTCTTGAAGGGGACCTCGCCGTCCATCGCGTACAGGCCGAACATCATCATCCGGGCGACCCAGAAGAAGATGATGTCGTGGCCGGTGAGCAGGACGTCGGTCGAGTAGAACTTCGCGAGGTCCGGGGTCTTCTCCGGCCAGCCGAGCGTCGAGAACGGCCACAGGCCGGAGGAGAACCAGGTGTCCAGGACGTCGGGGTCCTGGGTCCAGCCCTCGGCCTCGGTGCCGGGCGGCTCCTCGTCGGGTCCGACGCAGACGACCTGGCCCTCGGGGCCGTACCAGATCGGGATGCGGTGGCCCCACCACAGCTGGCGCGAGATGCACCAGTCGTGCATGTTGTCGACCCAGTCGAAGTAGCGCTTGGAGAGCTCCTTCGGGTGGATCTCGACGGAGCCGTCGCGGACGGCGTCGCCGGCGGCCTGCGCGAGCGGGCCGACCTTGACCCACCACTGCATCGACAGGCGCGGCTCGACGGTTGTCTTGCAGCGCGAGCAGTGGCCGACGGAGTGCATGTACGGGCGCTTCTCGGCGACGATCCGGCCCTGCTCCTTGAGCGCGCCGACGATCGCCGAGCGGGCCTCGAAGCGGTCCAGGCCGAGGAAGGGGCCGTGGACGGTGATGACGCCGTGCTCGTCCATGACCGTCAGGGACGGCAGGTCGTGGCGGCGGCCGATCTCGAAGTCGTTCGGGTCGTGCGCCGGGGTCACCTTGACGGCGCCGGTGCCGAACTCGGGGTCGACGTGGGTGTCGGCGACGACCGGGATGGTGCGGTCCGTCAGCGGCAGCTTGATCTGCTTGCCGACCAGGTGCTTGTACCGCTCGTCGTCGGGGTGGACGGCGACGGCGGTGTCGCCGAGCATCGTCTCGGCGCGGGTCGTGGCGACGACGATGGTGTCCTCGCCCTCGCCGTACGTCATGGAGACGAGCTCGCCGGCGTCGTCCTGGTACTCGACCTCGATGTCGGAGATGGCCGTCAGACAGCGCGGGCACCAGTTGATGATGCGCTCGGCGCGGTAGATCAGCTCGTCCTCGTAGAGGTCCTTGAAGATCTTCTGGACGGCCTTCGAGAGGCCCTCGTCCATGGTGAAGCGCTCGCGGGACCAGTCGAGGCCGGCGCCGAGGCGGCGCAGCTGGCCGAGGATGCGGCCGCCGTACTCGTCCTTCCACTGCCAGACGCGCTCGACGAACTGGTCGCGGCTCAGGTCGTGGCGGGACTTGCCCTCCTCGGCGAGCTGCTGCTCGACCTTGTTCTGGGTCGCGATGCCCGCGTGGTCCATACCGGGCAACCAGAGCGTCTCGAAGCCCTGCATGCGCTTGCGGCGGGTGAGGGCGTCCATGAGCGTCACCTGGAAGGCGTGGCCCAGGTGCAGGGCACCGGTGACGTTCGGCGGCGGGATGACGATGGTGTACGGGGGCTTCTCGCTCTTCGCGTCGGCCTCGAAGTACCCGCGCTCTACCCAGCGCTCGTACAGCTTCCCCTCTACCTCGGCCGGCGCGTACGTCGTCGGCAGTTCGGTGGTGGGCGCTGTCTGCTGCTGAGTGTTCTCGGTCACGGGCCCAGTTTAGGGGTGTCCTCGCCTTGTCCTGAAACGCTTTGGTTCGGTAACGGTGTGGGCCCCGCCGCACTTCATGGTCATCGCTTCCGCCAGGATGTTCGGCAGGCATAAACATCCTGTGAGGGGAACCTGTCGATGAGCTACAACCAGCCCGGCCCGTACGGCGGCCAGCAGCCCGGTCCTTACGGTCAGCAGCCCGGCCCCTACGGCCAGCCGCAGCAGCCGAACCCGTACGGCCAGCCGCAGGCCCCGCAGCCGGGCTACGGGTACCCCCAGCAGGCCCCCCAGGGAGTGCCGCCGCAGCAGCCCCCGTACGGCTACCCCCAGCAGCAGCCCAACCCGTACGGCCAGCAGCCCCCGTACGGCGCCCCGCAGCACCCGGGCGGCTACATGCAGCCCCCGCCGGCCCCGAAGAAGTCGAAGGCCGGCATCGTCATCGGCGCGATCGCGGTCGTGGCGGCGCTGGGTGTGGGCGCGTACTTCCTGCTCGGCGGAGGGGGCGGGAACGGCGCTGTCGCCGACGACACCAAGGGGTACAAGATCACCCCCGCGGCCACGATCGGCGAGTACAAGAAGAGCGGCGCCGACCAGACCACGATGAACGACAAGCAGAAGGCCAGCGCCGTGGCCATGGGGATCACGAACGCGAAGTCGGCCGCGGCCTCCTACAAGGGCGGCGACTCGACCGACCCGCTCAAGGGCAAGTCCATGAGCCTCCACGGCATGTATGGCGAGATCGCCGACCCGGAGAAGGCGCTCGACACCGCCTTCGCGAACTACTCGAAGGACCAGTCCGGCGAGGAGGGCCTCAAGGTCACCCCGATCGGCAGCCCGGAGGAGAAGACGCCGGCCGGTTTCGAGGGCGCGCTGATGAAGTGCCAGAAGATCACCATCGAAAGCACCAAGGAGAGCACGACCCCCGGCCCGAAGGCCTTCACGGTGCCCACCTGCATCTGGGCGGACTACAGCACCCTCGGCGCCGTCAACGCCATGGACATGTCCACGATGATGACCGGTGGCGAGGGCATGACCCTGGACCAGGTCGCCGAGCTGACGGCCCAGCAGTACAAGGCGTCCCGCAGCAAGGCCTGATGCCGTAGGGCCTGACGCCTGGCATGAGAAGGGGCGCCCCGCCGGTCTCGGCGGGGCGCCCCTTTCACATGTCCGTACGGCTACGGCTACGGCTCAGGCGGACTTCTCGTGCCTGCCGTCGTTCTTCACGATCCGCGGGACCAGCGTCGGGTTGACGTTGTTGCGGACGACGTCGGCCGTGATGACGACGCGGGCCACGTCCTTGCGGGACGGGACCTCGTACATCACCGACTGGAGGACCTCCTCCATGATGGCCCGCAGGCCACGCGCGCCGGTGCCGCGCAGGATCGCCTGGTCGGCGATGGCCTCCAGGGCCGGGCGGTCGAAGTCCAGCTCCACGCCGTCGAGTTCGAAGAGGCGCTGGTACTGCTTCACCAGCGCGTTGCGCGGCTCGACGAGGATCTGGAGGAGCGCCTCGCGGTCCAGGTTGTGGACCGAGGTCAGGACGGGGAGACGGCCGATGAACTCCGGGATCATCCCGAACTTCACCAGGTCCTCCGGCATGACCTCCTGGAACTGGTCGCTCGCCTCGATCTCGCGCTTGGAGCGGATGGTCGCCCCGAAGCCGATGCCCTTGGCGCCCGCCCGCGACTCGATGATCTTCTCCAGACCGGCGAAGGCGCCGCCCACGATGAAGAGCACGTTCGTCGTGTCGATCTGGATGAACTCCTGGTGCGGGTGCTTCCGTCCGCCCTGCGGGGGAACCGAGGCCGTCGTCCCTTCCAGGATCTTCAGCAGGGCCTGCTGGACGCCCTCACCGCTCACGTCGCGCGTGATCGACGGGTTTTCGCTCTTACGGGCGACCTTGTCGATCTCGTCGATGTAGATGATCCCGGTCTCGGCCTTCTTGACGTCGTAGTCGGCCGCCTGGATCAGCTTGAGCAGGATGTTCTCGACGTCCTCGCCGACATAGCCGGCCTCCGTCAGCGCCGTCGCGTCGGCGATGGCGAACGGGACGTTGAGCATGCGGGCCAGGGTCTGCGCGAGCAGCGTCTTCCCGGAGCCCGTAGGGCCGAGCAGCAGAATGTTGGACTTCGCCAGTTCGATGGCGTCGTCCCGGCCCTGCGCGCCGCCGTTCTCGCCGGCCTGGACGCGCTTGTAGTGGTTGTACACCGCGACCGAGAGGGCCTTCTTCGCGGGCTCCTGCCCGACGACGTACCCCTCGAGGAACTCGTAGATCTCGCGGGGCTTGGGGAGTTCCTCCCAGCGCACCTCGCTCGTCTCCGCGAGTTCTTCCTCGATGATCTCGTTGCAGAGGTCGATGCACTCGTCGCAGATGTACACACCGGGTCCCGCGATGAGCTTCTTCACCTGCTTCTGGCTCTTTCCGCAGAACGAGCACTTGAGCAGGTCGCCGCCATCACCGATGCGTGCCACGAGGTGCTTCCCCTTCGCCTGGGAGTGCTTGGTTCAGCTACTCCTGGTGCCTCATATTCGACGGTACCTTGCCGGGCCCCTGGTTCGGGCCCCCCTTGGCACGGTTCACATGGACGGGAATGCGCCATGTGCCCCGTGCCGAGGGAAGGTCGGGCGTCAGTGTGCCGCGGCGTTGCTCTTGCGGGTCGACACGATCTGGTCGACCAGGCCGTAAGCCAGCGCGTCCTCGGCGGTCAGGATCTTGTCACGCTCGATGTCCTCGCGGATCTTCTCGATCGGCGTCGAGGAGTGCTTCGCGAGCATCTCCTCGAGCTGACCGCGCATGCGCAGGATCTCGTTGGCCGCGATCTCCAGGTCGGAGAGCTGCTCACGGCCGGTGCCGCCGGAGGGCTGGTGGATCAGCACACGGGCGTTGGGCAGCGCCATGCGCTTGCCGGGCGTACCGGCGGCGAGCAGCACGGCGGCGGCGGACGCGGCCTGGCCCATGCAGACCGTCTGGATGTCGGGCTTGACGAACTGCATCGTGTCGTAGATCGCCGTCAGCGCGGTGAAGGAGCCACCGGGGCTGTTGATGTAGATCGAGATGTCGCGGTCCGGGTCCATCGACTCCAGGCACAGCAGCTGCGCCATGACGTCGTTGGCCGAGGCATCGTCGATCTGCACGCCGAGGAAGATCACGCGCTCCTCGAACAGCTTCGCGTACGGGTCGTACTCGCGGACGCCCTGCGAGGTGCGCTCGACGAAGCGGGGCACGACGTAGCGGTTGTCCATCGGAGCGCCGGTGTAGAGGCCGCTCGCGGAGAGGTTGTTCTGCATCTGGGTGTTCACCGTCCTGGTGGCGTTCGGTGGGCTGGG
Source organism: Streptomyces sp. NPDC020807 (assembly GCF_040641575.1). Lineage (NCBI taxonomy): Bacteria > Bacillati > Actinomycetota > Actinomycetes > Kitasatosporales > Streptomycetaceae > Streptomyces > Streptomyces sp. NPDC020807. The sequence continues at coordinate 370,103 of NZ_JBFADU010000003.1, read as the reverse complement.
GCTCTTGAGCGGAATGCCGGGGCTCAGGCGCCCGTGCCGCCGCCGCCGGGAACGCCCGAAGCGGCAGAGATGATCTCGTCGATGAGGCCGTACTCCTTGGCCTCCTCGGCGGTGTACCAGCGGTCGCGGTCGCCGTCGCGGATGATCGCCTCGACGGTCTGGCCGGAGTGGCGCGCGGTGATCTCGGCCATGCGCTTCTTCGTGCGAAGGAGGTACTCGGCCTGGATCTTGATGTCCGAGGCGGTGCCGCCGATGCCGGCGGAGCCCTGGTGCATCAGGATGTCGGTGTTCGGCAGCGCGAAGCGCTTGCCCGGGGCACCGGCGGTGAGGAGGAACTGGCCCATGGAGGCCGCCATGCCCATACCGATGGTGACGACGTCGTTGGGGATGAACTGCATGGTGTCGTAGATGGCCATGCCGGCCGTCACCGAGCCACCGGGGCTGTTGATGTAGAGGTAGATGTCCTTGTCCGGGTCGGCGGCCAGGAGGAGCATCTGCGCGGTGATCTTGTTGGCGATCTCGTCGTCGACCTGCTGGCCGAGGAAGACGATGCGCTCGCCGAGCAGCCGGTTGTAGACATGGTCGCCGAGGCCGCCACCGATGGACGGCTCACCCGCGGCGTAAGGCTTCAGATTCGTCACGTATCCACCTGCTCGTCTCCGACGGCCAAGGCCGTCTCAGCGTCTCGTTCCGAGGGCACTGCCCTCGTATTCATGGACCCTAACGCGCAGGTAGGACAACGCCATCCCGGTTCCCGAACTGTTCGCTGGGAGCGCAAGGTCCGAGGGGTCGTGAGACGCCCACGGGCCCGGGACGCACAGGGGTGCGTACCGGGCCCGTGGACCTGTCTGACGTGGACTTACTTGTCCTCGGAGACCTCGGCCTCGCCGGCGACGGCCTCGACGGCCTCGGCGGCGGTCTCGACCTCGTCCTCGTCGTCGGAGAGGTCGACGACCTCGCCGTTGGTGTCGACGACCTTGGCGGCCTCGACGACGACCGCGAGGGCCTTGCCGCGGGCGACCTCACCGACGAGCATCGGGACCTGGCCCTGCTGCGCGACGGCCTGGGCGAACTGGTCGGGGCTCATGCCGGAGGAGGCGGCACGGCGGAACAGGTGCTCGGTGAGCTCCTCGCGGGAGACGTCGAGCTTCTCCTTGTTGACGAGCTCATCGAGGATGAACTGCGTCTTGATGCCCTTCTCGGCCTGCTCCTTGGTCTCGGCCAGGAACTCTTCCTCGGTCTTGCCCTGGATCTCCAGGTACTTGGCGAGGTCGAGGCCCATCTGACCGAGCTGGTGGTGCTCCAGGTTGTGCTTGCGGGTGTTGATCTCGTCCTCGAGAAGCTTCTCGGGCATCGGGACCTCGACCAGCTTGAGGAGCTCGTCGAGGACGCGCTCCTGGGCCTGGGTGGCCTGGTCGAACTGCTTCATGTTCTCGAGGCGCTTGCGGCTGTCGGCCTTGAGCTCGTCGAGGGTGTCGAACTCCGAGGCGAGCTGCGCGAACTCGTCGTCCAGCTCGGGGAGCTCGCGGGCGGCGACGGCGGTGACCTTGACGGTGACCTCCGCGTCCTTGCCCTCGGCGGAGCCGCCCTTCAGCTGCGAGGTGAAGGTGGCCTCGCCACCGGCCTCCAGGCCCTTGACGGCCTCGTCGATGCCGTCGAGGAGCTCGCCGGAACCGATGGTGTACGACACGTCGCCGGCGACACCGTCGGGCAGGACCTCGCCGTCGACCTTCGCCTCGAGGTCGATCGTGACGACGTCGCCGTCGGCGGCGGCGCGCTCGACCGTCTTGGTGGACGCGAAGCGCTCGCGGAGCTGCTCCACGGACTTCTCGACGTCCTCGTCGGTGACCTCGACCGCGTCGACGGTGACCTCGATGCCGGAGTAGTCCGGGATCTCGATCGTCGGGCGGATGTCGACCTCGGCGGTGAAGGCCAGCAGCTCGCCGTCCTTCAGCTCCGTGATGTCGACCTCGGGCTGGCCCAGCGGGTTGACCTCGGCCTCGTTGACGGCCTCGGTGTAGAACTTCGGGAGCGCGTCGTTGACGGCCTCCTCCAGCACGGCGCCGCGGCCGAACCGCTGGTCGATCACGCGAGCCGGGATCTTGCCCTTACGGAAGCCCTTGACCGTGACCTGCTGGTTGATCTTCTTGTACGCCGCGTCGAGGCTGTCCTTGAGCTCCTCGAAGGGCACCTCGACAGTGAGCCGAACCCGGGTCGGGTTCAGGGTCTCCACGGCGCTCTTCACGGTTCGGTCTCCTTGTGGCTGATTCCTGGAATCCGCCGGATCCGCGTCGAGCGGTCCGGCGGCTCGGCCCGGTCAGAAAGACACACGGGCACGCAGCTTGCATAGTAACCGCAAGCGGGGAGACGGCCACAACGTGATCAAGAAGGCGGCAGGCGACCGCGTGATCATCCTGGTCGGGGTGGCGGGATTTGAACCCACGGCCTTCCGCTCCCAAAGCGGACGCGCTACCAAGCTGCGCCACACCCCGTCGGTGCGACACGTAGGGTACATGGACGGGGACAGCGCGGCGCCCCTCGTTTCGAGGGGTGTGCGAGAAGGCCCCCGGACCGGCTACCATGCTCTTCGTGCCGCGGTCCTCGTGACCTGCGGCGCGATGCTGTGCGGGTGTAGCTCAATGGTAGAGCACTAGTCTTCCAAACTAGCTACGCGGGTTCGATTCCCGTCACCCGCTCCACGTGGCGAGTTGCCTGGTCAGAGCCGGTTTTCCGTGAACAACGGAGACCGGCTCTTTCCGTTCCCGTACCGCCGAGCGCGGGATAGCGCGGGATAGCGCGCGAGGAAGTCACCCCGGAGGGGATGGCTGGTGTCACCACCGACACCCGAGAGGCACGAGTCCCTTGTCCCCCACTCCCCCTCCTTCCCCTTCCTCCGAGGCATCGGCCCCGAGGACCGGCCGCCCGCGCAAGCGCGTCCGCTCCTCGGGAAGCGGCTCGGCCGAGCGCCAGAAGTCCGGCAGGTACCGCGCGAGCTATCTGCATCCGGCCACGGGAGAGCGCCACTACGCCCCCGCCACCTTCGCCACCAAGGGCGAGGCGCAGGCATGGAACCGCCAGCACCTCGCGGCGATCGACCGGGGTGACTGGTTCGACCACAGCAAGGGCGACCGGCTGCTGACCGACTACCTGTTCCTGTGGCTGGCCACGAACCCCAAGATCACGAAGGACTCGACGAGGGAGCTCAACCGCGACGAGGCCCGGCGCTGGATCTTCGCGAAGCTCCCGGACCCCGACGGGCGCGGGGGAAGCGTCGAGCTCGGGGCGATGACGCTGCGGGAGATCGACCCGGCGACCGTGCGCCGTTGGTACGCCGCGATGCGCGCGGCGGTGAAGGCGAGCGCCGTCGCGAAGGCGCGGGCGGTGAAGTCGCGCGAACACCCGGCGCGCTGGTGGGCGCGCGAGACGGGACGCGAGGTGAAGTCCTCGGGAAGGTTGAGCCCCCAACTCCTCGCCGCGTGGGCCGAGGCCGGTCACCCCGCCCCGCCCGCGCCGGAGGCGAAGCCGACCGCCGGCGAGGAGGTGGCGGCGAGGGTCTATCGCCTCCTCCACGCCGTCCTGGCCGCCGCAGTCACCGACGAACTGATCAAGGACAACCCCTGCAAGATCAAGGGCGCGGGCCAGGCCCCGGAGGTGGACCGTGCGCCGGTCTCAGCGGACGAGGTCACGGCCATCGCCCAGAACTACCCGGCCCGCTACCGGGCGGCGGTCTGGTTCGCCGTCTTCACTGCCCGCCGCCCCGGCCAGGTCTTCGCCCTGCGCCGCCGGGACGTGGACCTGAACAAGCGGCTCGTGCACGTGGCCCGGTCCGTCGGCAAGGTGCACGGCCGCAAGGGCCACCACTTCAGTACGCCCAAGACCGCCGACACGGACCGCTGGAAGCGCATCCCCGAGGAACTGGCGACGATCCTCGCGGCCCACCTGGACGAGTTCGTGGAGTCGGACAAGGACGCGCTCCTCTTCACCACCACCCACGGCAACGTCCTCGCCAGCTCGCACCGTTCGACGTTCTTCACCCGCGCGAAGCGGAAGATCAACCGCGAGGACCTCCGCTGGTACGACCTGCGGTCGGCGTCGGCCATGTTCATGTACGAGCAGGGCGCGACCCGTTCCGACGTGAAGCGCCACCTCAACCACCGCACCGACGCCGCCGCCGCGCGCTACGAGCGCACGAGCGACCAGCGGCGCCGGAACCTGATGAGCGGGTTCGGGGCGACGCTGGGGCTGACCGCAGCAGCGACGCCGCCGCCTCCGAGCGGTCAGACGGAGGGCCCCGCATAGTGCCCCCTCGCGCCCCCGGGTGGCCGCCCTCGACTTGCAGGGTCCCGTGAGGCGCCTCATCCTGCACTCATGAGCGTGATCATGGCAGCGCCGAGCGAGCCCCCCGCCGGGGACGCGTTCGGCGCTGCGGTGCGTTCGATGGCCATGCAGGCCGAGAAAGTAGCCGCATCCCAGGCACACATGCGGAACGTGCTGGACACGATCGGTCCGGCAGTGGAAGCCGCCCGAACCCTGTCCGCCACCGTCTCCGCCGCCTCCGCCGGATGGAACGTCGCGGCGATTGAGCTCATGGGAACGCGGCAGAGCCGCCGCCGGGACGCCACGGTGAACGGGCGAGTGCGGCTCCTGATGGGCTTCGCCGTGAAGACGTACGGGCAGAGCCTGGGCGAGCTGCGTATGCGGGACTTCGCCGACGTGGCCACCGGCAACGGCGATGCCGACTCCTTCGCCGCCCGTACTGGCCTCCCCCGCCACATCTGCGCGGCCCTCCTGACCATGTCCAAGGTGATACGCACCCTCGCGCGCTGCGCCGCCCTGCTCGTCCGCCGCCTGCTGCTTCTGGCGACGACTGCTCATGACGCGGAGACGTACGGACCGGCCCTCGGGAAGCCCGTCACGACGGACGCCGGTCCCCCACCGATCGGGCCCCGAGTACGCGCACGTTGTCTGCCTCCGAACGGCCCGAACCCGGCTGGGCTCGGCACGGCTCGCGCCAGCTGATCCCACCCCTTCTCTGTGAGGGGTCGACACAGGGCACGCCCCGACACGCGCCGCGCCGAGAGCCCACCCTCGAACTCCCCGGCCGCCATGGGTGGCGGCGGGGCTTCGGAACAGCGTGCCCGGTACCGGATTGGTCATGACCGAAGTCATCACCACCGCTGCGGCGGCGGTCCCCGAGCAGAACCACGCCAACCCCGACCCGTTGCTCAGCATCGAGGGGGCCGCCGCGTATCTCGCGGTCCCCACGCGCATGATGCGTCGACTCCGCGCCGAGCGGACGATCCCGGCGGTCAAGGTGGGGCGGCATGTCCGCTTCCGCGTCTCGGCTCTTGAGGCCTACCTCACGGAGCAGACCGTCCCCGCCCGCCGGGAGGTGCGCCGGTGACCGCGTCGGACATGAGTGATGCCCGCCCCAGGCAGGAGGCGGGCATCACACAGAAGACTCAGTTCAGTCATCACCAGCGTAGCTCCGCCCCCGCCCACCCGTCGGGCGTCACCGACGCTCTCGCGCTCGCCGCTCTCGGCTGGCACGTCTTCCCCCTACGCGTGGAAGACAAGCGCCCCGCGGTAAGCGCGTGGCCGACACGCGCCACGACCGACCCCGAGCGCATCACGCGGGCGTGGTCCCACGGGCCGTACGGCGTGGGCATCGCCTGCGGACCGTCGGGTCTCGTGGTGGTCGATCTCGACGTGGCCAAGGGCGACCAGCCGCCCGCCGAGTGGGCGCTGCCCGGGGTCGTCGACGGCAGGGACGTGTTCGCCGCCCTGTGTGAGCGGCACGGCGAGGTGCTCCCGTTCGGGCGCTCGCCTGTCGCCCTGACGGGCTCTGGCGGCCTGCACCTGTACTACAGGGCCCCGGCTGACCGAGAGGTCCGTAACAGCGCGGGGCGAATCGGCTGGAAGATCGATGTGCGGGCCGTCGGCGGATACGTCGTGGCGCCTCCGACGACGGTTTACCGGCGCACCTATCGGTGGGCCGGCGGGTCGCCCGGAAACACACTCACCCCGTTGCCCGACTGGCTGGCAGATCTCGCCGCGCCCGTCGTCGAGCTCGCGGCAGCCGCCGTCCGGCCGCTCACCGTCCGGGGATACAGCGCCGCCGCACTGCGGCGAGAGGTCGAGACCGTGTTGCGCGCTCGACCCGGCACCCGGAACGACACCTTGCACCGCGCCGCGTTCAGCCTGGGCACCCTGACCGGCTGCGGCGTGCTCCCCGCTGACGCCGTGGAGTTCGCCTTGAAGGAGGCAGCCGCGTCCATTGATCTCGGTCCGGCGGAAGCGATCCGCACCATCGCATCGGGGCTCGCCGCCGGCGCGAATCATCCGAGGAGGGTCGCGGTATGAGCAGCGAATTCGCCGAACAGGCGGACCGGATCGTCCGCTCACTGCCCGTACAGGCCGTCCCGGACCGGCCTGCCGCATCAGCCAGGGTCGTGCGCATGTCGACCGTGCGCCGCAAGCCGATCGCATGGCTATGGAATCGGTACGTGCCTGCCGGGAAGCTGACAATCTTCGAGGGCGACCCCGGAGACGGCAAGTCCACCATGGTCTGTGACCTCGCCGCGCGGTTGACCCGTGGGCGCCCCATGCCGGACGGATCGCCCGCGCAACCGGGCCTCGTGCTGCTCCTCACCGCCGAGGACGGCGTGGAAGACACCATTGCGCCTCGCCTCCAGGCCGCCGGTGCCGACATGGCAGGCGTCATGGTGATGACGGAGGTGTGCGAGCCGGACGAGTACGGCAACGTGCACGCCCGCCCCGTGGAGTTGCCCGCTGACCTGCCCCATGTCGCCCGGATCATCCGGGAGGAGAGCGTGCGCATGGTCGTGGTCGACCCGCTGATGGCGTTCCTGGCCGGCGTCGACTCCCACAACGACCAGAGTGTCCGGCGGGCCCTGCACCCGATCGCGAAGCTGGCCGAGACGACCGGCGCCGCCTTCGTCGTCATCCGGCATCTCAACAAGAGCGCGGGAGGCAAGGCGATGTGCCGGGGCGGAGGATCGATCGGCATCATCGGCGCCGCGCGTGCCGGGTATCTCATCGCTCCCGACCCCGACGACGCGGGTGGCCCCCGCCGACTCATGGCTTCGGTGAAGGTGAACGTGGCCGTCAAGCCTCCGACGATGGTCTACCGGCTGGTCGAGGCAACCGAGTTCGGCTGCGCCCGCATCGAGTGGGACGGCACCTCGGACTACCGGGCCGAACACCTCGTCGCGGCCGAGACCGACGACGAGCGCAGCGAGAAGAAGGCGGCCGTCGATCTGCTGCGCGAGTACCTGGCCGACGGGCCGCGTCGCTCCAAGGACGTCGCGGAGGAAGCCCGCGAGTCGTGGGGAATCGACCAACGCACCCTCATTCGCGCACGTCAGCGTCTAGGCGCGCGGGCGTTCAAGAACGGGAAGGAGTGGTGGATCGAACTTCCGCCCGAGCCGAACGAGTGAGAGAAGGCGGCAAGGGTGCCACTTCCAGGAAGTGGCACCCTTGCCGTCTTGGCGATACCGCGCCGTGAAATGGCGCTCTACTTCGTGTCGAGCTCTTCGATCAGAGCCGAGGAGAAGATGGTCCCAGCAAGCCAAGCATCTTTGTCTGGGCCAATCTTCGGAATGATAAGGCGCCGCCGGTTCCAGGTCTCCGGCTGGTCGGGGAGTTCGACCTCCGCCGCCACCCAGATTCCTTCTTCGTCCTCAGAAAACGAGAGACCGAGCAGCCTGGAGCCACGCTCCATGAGTTCGGTGGCGACACCATCTGTCACCTCGGAGCGAAACTCCTCGATGTACTCCCGGTACGTGATGATCATCGGCACTTTGTCAGCATCCACAGCCGTAATAGTAGGCCGTGATGATGCCGACAGGACGGTGATCCCTGGACCGGGAGTCCACGCGTTCGGTGAACACGACGATCATTCCGCCCGCGCGAGGGTTGGAGAGGGAGTTGCTCCTCAGGTTGCACGTGGTCTTGCTGCCGGACGTCGGACACGTGCCACGGTCCAGTGTCTTGTCGATGTCCCGCTTCATGTTCGTCCAGCTCGAAATCTCATCCGAGTGGCCCGACTCGATGTGCCGCTTACCGAACCCATCCACGCTCCCCGCGTCCTTCTGACCGACCCGGAGCGGCAAGTCTTCACCATCCGGGCCGAAGTGCGTGGAGTACACCTTCCAATCGATCGGGTTGGGATTCGTAGCGGCCTGGGCAGGTGCTGCCCCTGCTCCGAATAGACACAAGGCGGCCGCAGTAGTCGCCACTGCGGTACGACGCCGTAAAAGAGCAAGCATCAGTTCCCCATATCTGCTGCTGAGGCCGTCGGCTTCAGGTCAGTCACCGACGGCTGCTTGGCTCTCATGCTTGATGCCGACTTGCCGAGTGGTCAAGAACCAATACTCGCCATACCCTTGCTTGCCGCACTCGCCCGAGCGGACGGATAAAGCGTTGAGGAAGGGGAGTCATACCGACCCCAGGGCTGGTCCTCACACCTCAGCGTGAGGTTGGAAAGGCCGAGTTTCGACCACCCGAACGCCCCCAAGCGTCAGGAAGGGAATCAGCGGGTCCCTTGTTGCCCGGACGCTCTGGAACTGGCCCGATAAGCTCAGGCGTTCCCGGGACCAGCCTGACACTGCCCGGCTACCGTGCCCGCATGGCTGACTTCATGATCGTGATCACGACCACCGACACCCCGGATGCCGCCCGCTCCCTCTCGCGCTCGGCGGTCGAGAAGGGCCTTGCCGCGTCCGGGCAGGTGACCGGCCCGGTCGAGACGACGTACCGGCATCTCGGGGAGGTCTCCGAGGGGACGGAGTGGCAGATCACGTTCCGTACGGCCGCCGACCGGCGCGAGGCCCTGGAAGGGCACATCGTGGCCGAGCATCCCTACGACTCCCCGGAGGTCATCGCCTTCGGGATCGACGCCGGGCGGGCCGAGTACCTGGAGTGGATCACGCGCGCGACCCACTAGACCCCACGCGACCTGGATCGGTGCGGGCTCGCGCCGCCCCGGGGAAGGCTCAGACCGTCTGCTCGATGCGCTCGAAGATGTCCGCGTCCGTCTCCTGCTGCCAGGCGGGAAGGTCGGCCCAGTCGGCGACGTAGCCGGGCTTCGGGTCCTTGAAGTGCTTGAACATCTGGGCCGTCCAGCAGATCGCGACGAAGCGGCTCTTCTGCTCGCGGGTGAGTCGGGCGGCGTGCCCCTCGCTGATCGCGAGAAAGTCGCGCACCTGCCCGTACACGGCTGCGGCGGCTTCACGCTCCCACTCGGGCGTCTCCTCCCACGGCGTGATGTAGCCGGGCTTCGGGTCACCGGGGAAGTGCCTCTGCACCCCGGCGATCCACGCCTCGCGGAAGATCCGGCCGTCCTCGTTCATCCCGTCCCCCTTCCTCATCAGACAGTCGCTCCGATCTTCTCCGAGAACCGGCGCAGCCCGGGCATCTCCGGGTGCAGCATCAGCAGCTCCGAGGCGATTCCCCGGACCTTCGGCCGGGTCGCCTCCTCCGGCGCGTACGAAGCCAGGGCACGGAGGGCGTGGAACGTCTTCTCCGGCTCGTCGAGCGCCTGCCAGACCCGGGCGATGTCCATGCACATACGCCCCCGTCGCTCGGCCGTCGGCAGTCGGCGCGGGTCGAGCTTCTCCGCGTACATCAGCGCTTGGTCGTCCTCGCCGAGGGCGTGGTGGACGGAGATGCGGAAGCCGCGCGTCTGGGCTTCCCCGAACTCGCCGGGGATGTAGAGCCGCTGTGAGGCCGTCTCCCGTCGCTTCGCCGTGTCCTCGGCCTCGCCGATCAGCTCCATCGCCTGGCCCCGCCAACCGGCCTGCGCGGCGCTGTACGAGGCCGTCAGCATCAGCGTGCCCCGCATGGCGAGTTCGTCGGGGTGCTGCCCCAACCGTCCGGCTGCTTCCTGGAGATGGTCGATCGCTGCTTGATAGTCACCACTACGGCGCAGAGAGACACCCATGGAGTGCGCGGCCTCACCCATCACCACCGGGCTTCCGGTCAGCTCCGCCTGTGCACGCGCCCGTTCGGCCGCGATCCACGCCATGCCCTGATAGTTCTTGATCGCGAGCTGCGCGAGCAGCACATACCCACGCGCCGCAATGTCGTGGGCCTGTGAAGCGAGTGAGCCGGAGATCAGCGACGGCAGTGTGCGCCCCAGCTTGCTGTACTGCGCCGCCTGGAACACCGTTCGGGCCTCCACGAGCGCGGAAAGCAGCGCTTCACGCGAGGCCGGCCGCGCCTCGGGCAGGTGGAACAGCGACCGCTCCACCAACTCCTTGGGATCGGCCGCAGCAGCGGCAGTGCCAGGCAGCGCGGCAGCGATCCCGACTCCCAGCCCGAGCGTGAGCACTTTTCGGCGGTGCACGGCATCCCCTTCGAGTCCGACATCAGCGGCAGTCAGCCCCAGGACACCACATAAGACGAGCAGCGTGTCCTCGTCCGGATGGATCTTCCCGGATTCGACCCGCGACAGCCATGAACCGGAGTACCCGACGGCCTTACCCACCTTCTCCTGCGACAGACGCATGGCGTTCCGAGCCTGCCGCAGCACATCCCCCAGCGAATCAGCCATGCACAGAGTGTGCCGATCCACGCACAGTCTTTGCAGACCCTTCGTCAGACATAGTCCGAACGAGTCCGGCCGCATTCACTGGTCACACGCCCCCGGAGGTGAGGAACCCTCCGGGCGGCTCCCCCGAGGCAGCGGGCCGTGTTGCGTCCCGAACTGCGGCCCGCTGCTGCCCCGTACGAGAGGAGTGAGCGCGTGACCATCTCCGAACCGCCCCGCAGGAACCCGGGTGCCAGTGGCCGTACGGACGCGCCGCCGGAGCCTCTGCCGGTTGCGCCGAGCCGGGCGCTCCGGCTGCGGGCGGCCGATGGCTGGGAGAGGTTCATGCGCCGCGCCGAGGCTCGGCAGGAGCCGGGGACGTGAACCCGGTAGGCCCTGACGGCTACGAGCAGCACCCGCTTCTGAACAAGCCCGTCCGCGACATCGCTTCGCGCGGGACGGGGGTGCTCGTCGCCGTCGTCCACGAGCTCCACAGCCACGGCACCGTCCGGGTCGCCCACGTCCGGCCGCCCAGCGGCGTCGAGTGGACGACGGCGGCCGACAACATCCAGGCCGCCGACCACTGAGGCCGCCTGACCCACAGATTTCCGCCGCACCCGACAAGGGGGCGGCGGAGGTGGGCGCCGGGGCTTCGTCCCTCAGGCGCCCGGCGCCCTGCACGTACCAACCACCGATCCGCGATCGATCTCCCTCACCTGGAGGAAGCGGCATGGTAGAAACCCGGCACCACGAGATCCTTCCCTTCGACGGCGTCCCCGACCTGACCCGTCCCCGCCTCGTCGGCATCGGCGGGGCAGGGATGTCCGGTCTGGCCCGTCTCCTCGTCGCCCGTGGCTCCGAGGTCAGCGGCTCGGACCTGCGCGCCGGCGCGATCACAGAGACGCTGGCCACGGTGCGCTGCACCGTCCACGTCGGCCACCGGGCCGACAGCGTCGGTGAGCCGACCGCCGTCGTCTGGTCGAGCGGCATCGCCCCGGACAACGTCGAGATCGCTCACGCGGTGGAGCTCGGTCTCCCCGTGCTCCACCGCAGCCAGGCCCTCGGGCACCTGCTCGCCCAGGCGGCCACGTCCGTCGTCGTCGCGGGCACGCACGGCAAGTCCACGACCACCGCCATGCTCGGGACGATGCTCGGGCACCTGGGCGCGTCCTGGGTTGGGGGCGGTGCCCTCGTGGGCGGGGAGAACGCCCACGCCGGTCACGGCGGCATCCTCGTGGCCGAAGGTGACGAGAGTGACCGCACACTCGTCCAGTACCGCCCGGACGTGGCGGTCGTGCTGAACGTCGACGACGACCACCCCGAGACGTACGTCGACCGCGACGACGTCCTCGACGTCTTCGAGACATTCGCGGGCAACAGCGCGCACCTGGTGGTGTCCGCCGACGACGAGGGCGCGCGGCTCCTCACCGAGAGGGTGCGGGCCCGTTCCGGTCTGGCCGTGACCACGGTCGGCAAGACGCCCGGCACGGACTTCCGCGTCATCTCCGTCGAGGCACGCGGGGAGGGCAGTCGGGTGGTGGTTCGGGAGCCCGGCGGGGCAGAGGCGGTGCTCACCGTCCCGGTTCCGGGGCGGGTGAACGCGCTGAACGCGGCCGTGGCCTACGCCTGCGGGCGCGTCCTCGACGCTGACCACCGGCCCCTCCTCGACGCGCTCGCCGCGTTCCCGGGGGTCCAGCGGCGCATGACTCCCGTCGGCACCGGCGAGGAGTCCGGGATCACGGTCCGGGACTCCTTCGCCCACCACGCGCGTGCCGTGGAGGCGGACATCGCCACGGGCCGTGAGCTGGCCTCGGGCCGCGTAATTGTCGTCTTCGAGCCGTCCGGCGGGGCGCGCACGCTCGCGCACGGCGAGGAGATCGGGCGGGCGCTCGCGGCGGCCGACGAGGTGGTCCTGTTGGACGTTCACTCGCTCGTGGGCACCGCCACGTCCGACGGCGTTACGTCGGACCGGATCGCCGCCGCCGTCGCTGAGCACGGCGGCCGGGTCACGGTGGTGCGCGAGCACGCCCAGGCCGTCGGGGTCGTACGCGCCCTGGTCGGGCCGGGCGATCTGGTGATCACGATGGGTACGGGCGAGGTGACCGCGCTGGGGCCGCAGATCCTCGCCCTCGACGGCGCGGCCGTCCTCGCCTCGTAATCCGTTAGGCCACGGGGTCGGGCTCGGCGAGGCGTTCCGCCGTCTCTTCGAGTCCGACGCTGTGGGAGCCCTTCACGAGCACCACGTCTCCGGGACGTACCAGCCCGCGCGTGAGCGTCAGGGCCTCGCCCCGGTCGGCGGCCCGCAGGACCTCCAGGGCCGGGTTCGCCGTCCGGGCGGCCTCAGCCAGGACATCGGCCTCCTCGTGGCCCACCGCGACGAGCACGGCCGCGCCGCTCTCGGCGGCCATCTGGCCGACCTCGGCGTGGCCGTCCCGGGAGTCCTCGCCCAGCTCGCGCATCTCGCCGAGGACCGCGACCGCGCGGTGTCCTTCCGCCATCGCCGTCAGGGCCCGCAGCGCCGCACGCATCGAATCGGGGTTCGCGTTGAAAGCGTCGTTGACGACCACCACACCGTCCGGGCGCTCGGTCACCTGCATCCGGCCGGACGTGAGCAGCACCGCGCCACTGAGGGCGGCGGCCGTCTTGCCCACGTCCGCGCCCAGTCCGATGACCACGGCCGCCGCGCCGAGGGCGTTGGAGACGTGGTGCTCGCCGTGCAGGTTCAGGGTGACGGGGGCCGAACCGTCGGCGGTAACGAGGGTGAAGGAGGGGCGGCCGAAGGGGTCGAGTCGGATGTCCTCGGCGCGCACGTCAGCGTCGTCGCCGGTGCCAAAAGTCAGGACGCGGGCCCGGGTACGCGGGGCCATGGCGGCCACCATCGGGTCGTCGGCGTTGAGGACGGCGAGGCCCTCGGCGGGGAGCGCCTCGACGAGTTCGCCCTTCGCCTGCGCGATGGCTTCCCGTCCGCCGAACTCGCCCACGTGCGCGGTACCGACGTTGAGCACCAGGCCGACCGTGGGGCGGGCGATGGTCGTGAGGTGGGTGATGTGCCCGATCCCTCGGGCGCCCATCTCCAGGACGAGGTACCTGGCCGTCGTGTCGGCGTGGGTGATCGCGAGCGGCATGCCGATCTCGCCGTTGAAGGACCGCAGGGTCGATGTCGTCGGGCCGAGCTCGGGAAGCACCTGCGCGATGAGGTCCTTCGTCGAGGTCTTCCCCGCCGAGCCGGTCAGGCCGATCACCGTGTGGTCCGGGATGCGCGCGAGGATCTCGCGGGCCAGGGCTGCCAGCGCCTCCAGGACGTCGTCCACGACCACGGCGGGAACGCCGACCGGGCGCGCCGCCAGCACGGCGACCGCGCCCGCCTTCACCGCGCATTCGGCGAAGTCGTGACCGTCCACGTGCTCGCCGACCAGCGCGACGAACAGGCCGCCGGGCACCACCTCGCGCGAGTCGCTCGCCGCCGGGGCCGACACCACGGCGGACGGGTCGGCCACGTCGGTCAGCCGACCTCCGGTGAGGGCGGCGATTTCTTCCAGCGTGAGGGGGATCACCAGCGGCTCCGTCTCAGATCTCGCCCCGGGCACATCCGACCGCCCCCGGGAGGCACGTAACGACGCTATCGCCTCCCCCGTCCCTCATCCGGCCATCATCACCGAAGCGGAGTACGCACATCATGAGCGAGCAGAAGCCCGGCCTCGTCGCCGTCGTCAGTGGAGGACGCTCCGCCGAGCGGGACCGTTCCCTCCTGTCCGGGAACACCGTCCTGGCATCCCTGGACCGCCAGGGCTGCCGGTCCGTCTTCCTCGACGCCTCGGACCCCGACTTCGTCGACCGCGTCCGGACCGCCGACGTGGCGTTCCTCGCCATCGCCGGCCAGTACGCCGAGGACGGGAAGCTCCAGGGCCTCCTGGAGACCCTCGGCGTGCCGTACACCGGATCGGGGGTCATGGCGTCGGCGATCGGCATGAACAAGACCATGGCGAAGAGCGTCGTCGGTGCCGCTGGCGTGTCCGTACTCCCCCAGGCGCTCATCCCGCCGCAGGGTGAGCCCGGCGCCGTGGCCAAGGCCATCGCCGACGCCATCGCCTTTCCCGTCATCCTCAAGCCCCAGTCCGAGGGCGGGTCGGTGGGCATGACCGTGTGCCACGGGATCGTCGATCTCGTCCGGACCGTCTCGGCCATCGACCGGCAGGGCGGGGCCTGGCTGGTCGAACCGTTCGTCAGCGGCACGGCCGTCACCGCCGCCGTGCTTGACGTGGACGGCGACCGCATCGTCCTGCCCGTCCTTGAGACCCTGCCGACCGAGGCCGAGTTCTACGACTACGCCACCAAGCGGGACAAGAACCTGCACCGCTACCGCTGCCCCGCCGAGCTGCCCGAGACGACCGCCGAACAGATCTCCGCCGCCGCGCTCACCGCCCACCGGGCGCTCGGCTGCGCCGGGTACTCCCGGTCCGACTTCATGGTCGGCGACGACGGCACGGTGGTTTGGCTGGAGGTCAACACGCTGCCCGGTCTGTCGCGTACCGGGAACCTCGCCACCATGGCCGAGGCCGCCGGGATCGACTACGACGCGCTCGTCCGGCTCGTCCTCGCCACCGCCGAGCGGACGGGGTACCGGCCGTGACCGGGCTCGACGCGCATGATGTCGAGGCAGCGGCGGCCCGGCTCGCGCCGGTCGTCACCCGCACCCCGGCCCTGACCGCGCTCTCCCTCGACCAGGCCGCCGGATGGCCGGTGGTCTGCAAGGCGGAGAACCTCCAGCGCACCGGCTCCTTCAAGTTCCGGGGCGCCTACCACCACTCCGCCTCCCTCACCGCCCGGGAGCGGGAGCGTGGCCTGATCGGGGCGTCGTCGGGGAACCACGCCCAGGCGCTCGCACTCGCCGGCCGACTCCTGGAGGTGCCCGCCGCCGTCGTCATCCCGGACGACGCTCCGGCCCCGAAGATGGAGGGCGTGCGCGCCCTCGGCGGGAAGGTCGTCACCTACCGCCGGGGAGTCGACGACCGGGACGCCCTGGTCGCGGAGACGGCCGACCGCGAGGGCCTGGCCGTCGTCCCGTCCGCGAACTCACGGCACATCATGGCCGGTGCCGGAACCACCGCCCTCGAACTGCTCGCCGACCACCCCGGGATCGGAACCCTCGTGGTGCCCATCGGCGGCGGAGGTCTGGCGGCGGGCAGCGCCGTCATCGCCAAGCACGTCGCGCCCGACATCCGCGTGTACGGGGTCGAGCCCAAGGAAGGCGCCGACACGATGCTGTCACTGCGGTGCGGGCAGCGCATCGCGCTACCCGCACCGCCGTCCACGATCGCCGACGGCCTCGGGCACAGCAGCCCCGCGCCGCTCACGTGGGCCGTGAACTCCCGGCTCCTCGACGGCGTGGTGACGGTCACCGACCGGGACATCACGGCCGCGATGGCCTTTGCCTTCCGCCACCTCAAGCTGGTGGTGGAACCGAGCGGGGCATGCGCGCTGGCCGCGATCCTCGCCGGGGCCGTCCCGCACGAATCGGGCACGATCGGTGTCGTGCTCTCCGGCGGCGGCGTGGACCTCCCCACCTTCCACCGGCTGATCATCGACGCCCCGCACCGGAAGGAACCCGCCCGTGTCTGACCCGTTCCCCACGACCACGCAGTTCGCGAGCCCCGACCTGATCGCGTCGATCGTGTACGAGGGCCACGACCCCGGCGACGACCCTCGCTGGCCCGAATCCGGCGCGGCCGACCAGGCCGACTACGCCCGCTGGTGCGGTCACCTGTGCGGCATGGCGTGCCTGCGCATGGCGCTCCACCACCGCGACGGCCACGCGCCGAGCCTCTTCGAACTGCGGGACGGCGCCCTCCGCTACGGCGCGTACGTCGAGGAGGGCGGGAACATCCGTGGCCTGATCTACGCCCCCGCCGTCACGTACGCGCAGGAGGTCCACGGCCTGGACGCCCAGGTCCACCCGACCCTTCCAATCGACCGACTGGTCGAACTCCTCGACGAGGGCCACCAGGCGATCGTCTCCGTCCACAAGGAGATCCGGCGCCCGGACCGTCCGGCACCGGGACAAGGCGGCCACCTCGTCCTCGTCACCAGCCACAAGGACGGCACGCTCGCCTTCCGCAATCCCTCGGGTCACACCGATGAGGCCCGGAACGCAGAGCTGCCCGTCGTCACCTTCGCGCCCTTCTTCGCGGGCCGAGGAATCGTCATCGCCCCCAACTGACCCCACCCGCCCACTGCGGCCCAGGAAGCACGCTCTGGCGCTCCGAGTCCTCGCGAACGAGACGGCGGAGCGGGAGGCACCTGAACGCCCCTCAGGCGGGCGCCTGGCCGGTTTTCTGAGCAGGCGGGTACGCGGGCACCCCGCGCCCCCCTGTTCTCTCTCCCCGGGGAAAGAAAACGATCGACCTCAAACGCGCTCATAAGCTCCTGAACAGGCACAATCGAGGCATGGCGTCTACTACCCGCGCTCGAGGCGAGCGGGGGGCCAGCGAGACGGGGGTCTCCCGGCCGTCGCCCGGGCGTGTCGAGCGGCGCGTGCAGGAGGCGCTTCGGGCCGGGCACGGCGGGGACAAAGCCGACCGGCGGTTCGTCGCCGTCGAGGCCGTCGCGCTCACGCTGGGGCGCGCCCTGGACGGGGCTTCGGAGCGTGGTGACGGGCAGCAGGTGGGGCGGCTCTCCCGGTATCTCATGGAGGCGCTGCGCGAGCTGCGGCTGACTCCCGCGACCGCCGCCGACGGCAGCGGGCCCGAGGACACCTGGGAGGCGTTCGCTCGGGCGATGGCGACGCCCGAAGTGGTGTACCCCACAGGCGCCCCGGTCCCCTGGGAGTCGCCCGACGCGCGGGATCGCGCAGGATAACGCCGGATAAAGAGCGGTACACAGCGGTCATCATCGGGCCGTAGCGGTCGTGATCAAGACCGGGCGCTGGTACGTTGTTGCAGGTCAGCGGGGCAAACACCGAGCTCGCTGACCACCGGCCAAAGCCTCCAGGGCGAGCCTTCCAAACTAGCTACGCGGGTTCGATTCCCGTCACCCGCTCCACGACCTCAGGGCCTGGTCGGAGACACGTCTCCGACCAGGCCCTGAGGCGTTTCCGGAGATGCCGGTTCCGGTGGCCGGCCGCAGACTGGTGTGATCCACTCCCCGCGGTATCGGAGGCATCGATGAAGGACCTGAAGTTCGAGCGGAAGCGTGCGCTGACCCGGCGCGAGGCGGCCGACCAGCTGACGGCGCTCGCGGACGCCCTGCGGAAGGGCGGGGAGGCCGAGCTGGAACTGGGGTCCGGGACGCTGAGCCTGCGCATCCCCGAGGAGCTGGAGTACGAGGTCGAGTTCGAGGTCGACGAAGGGGAGATCGAGCTGGAACTCGAGTTCAAGTGGGCGACGGGCCGCCCGAAGGAGAAGGAGCCGAAGGAGAAGGAGCCGAAGAAGGAGTCCCCGGCTCCGAAGGCGAACACTCCCAAGAAGGAAGCTCCCAAGAAGGCGGCCCTCAAGAAGGAGGAGCCCAAGAAGCCGGTGGCGAAGCCCGGCTCGGAGAAGGTCGGCTCGGAGAAGGTCGGCTCGAAGCCCGCCTCGAAGCCGGTCGCGAAGAAGCCCGCCTCCAAGCCCGCCTCGAAGCCCGCCTCCAAGCCCGCCTCGAAGCCGGTCGCGAAGAAGCCCGCCTCCAAGCCCGCCTCGAAGCCCGTCGTGAAGAAGCCCGCGCCGAAGGCGTCGCGGTCCGCCAAGGCGGTCGAGCCGGCTCCGGCGAAGGGCAGGCCGGTTCCGAAGGCGGGTTGAGTTCCCGGCGGTCCCGGGTGGCGGGCGGCGGTTCGGCGGTGGCGCCGGCCGTCGCCCGTACGCGTACCCCGCCGGTCAGAACTTGATGGACGCGACCGTCTGCGTTATCGAGTCCAGGAAGCGCTGGATGTCGTCGGCCATGCCCGTGGAGGCGAGGAAGAAGCCGAAGAGCACGGCGATCACGGCCGGTCCGCCCTTGAGGTTCCCCCCACGGATCAGCACCACCAGGATGATTGCCAGGAGCAACACCACAGACAGTGAAATGGCCATAACTGATCACACCTTCGGTCGGTCCCGCCTTGCCCGCCGGGGAGCGCACGCCACAGGACACCCCCCGACCTCATCGTGCCACCAACTCTCCTGCCCCCGCCGCCAAGTGACGAATCCTTCGGCCGCGTCGCACGGAAGAGAGACGAAGAGCACAGCCTGAAGGGGAACCCCGGCTCCGCCGCCGCGCGGCGCGCGGATACCGTCAACAGCCATGTCCTCCCTTACGCTCCAGGGCCCCGTCGACGCCGAGGCCCCCGCCCCGCGCGTCGCCCCGGCCGCATCCCGCCGGGATCCGTACTTCGACAACGCGAAGTACCTGACCATCCTGCTGGTGGGGGTGGGGCACCTGGTGCCCGTCGTCATGGTGGACAGCCGGGCCACGCTCGCGCTCTACCTGTACGTCTACGTCTTCCACATGCCGGTCTTCGTGCTGGTCTCCGGCTACCTGTCGCGGAGCTACACAGGCCGGCCCGACCAGCTGCGGCGGCTCCTGACCGGTGTGGCGCTGCCCTACGTCGTCTTCGAGATCGCCTACACCCTGCTCATCCGCTGGGGGAAGGAGCCGAACTACCCGGTCAGCCTGCTCCACCCCTCGTACGTGATGTGGTTCCTCGTCGCGCTCTTCGTCTGGCGTGTGACCTCGCCGTTCTGGTCGGTCGTGCGGTGGCCCGTGGCGGTGTCGGTCGTCATCGCGGCGCTCGCGGTGGCGACCCCGGACCTCGGCGGCGCGCTGGGGCTGCCGCGGATCCTCCAGTACCTGCCGTTCTTCGTGATGGGCCTGCGGATGCGGCCGGAGCACTTCCGGGCGTTGCGCCGGACGCCCGTCCGGATCGCGGCGGTCGTCGTCCTCGCCGTGGCCCTGGTGATCGCCTACCAGGTGGCGCCGCGGGTGTCCCTGAACTGGATCTGGCGGACCCGGAGCGTTCAGGAGCTGGACATGGAGCTCGTGCCCGGGCTGTTCTGGGCCGGGGTGCTGTTCCTGACCGCCGTCCTCACGACCGCCGCCTTCCTCGCGCTCGTGCCCGGCACCCACCGCTGGTTCACGGTCCTCGGCTCCGGCACCATCTGCGCCTACCTGCTGCACGACCTGATGATCAAGACGGGGGTCTACACCGGCTTCTTCGCGGGGGCGGCATGGCTGCACACCCCACTGGGCCGCGTGGTCCTCGTCCTGTCGATGCTGGTGGTGATGACGCTGCTGTGCACCCCGCCCGTGCGGAGGGTCATGAAGCCGGTGACCGAGCCGGAGCTCGCCTGGGCGTTCAGGCGCGACGGGAGATGAGCAGGAGGGCCCGGTCGTCGTTGACGTCCTTGGCCACGGCCTCGATCAGGTGGTAGGTGACGCCCTCGAAGCCCTCGGCGACGCAGCGGTCGGCCTCGCCGGTGAGGCGGTCGATGCCTTCCGCGATGTCCCGGTCCGCGGCTTCCACGAGGCCGTCGGTGAAGAGCATGAGGACGTCGCCGTGGTGCAGGGAGCCCTTCACGGGGTGGAACTCGGCGCCGTCGTAGACGCCGAGGAGCGGGCCGTCGGCGGCCTTCTCCTCCCAGCGGCCGCTGCCCGCGTGGAGTTGGAGCGCGGGCAGGTGGCCGGCCGAGTACAGCTCGTAGTCCCCGGACTCCAGGTCGAGGACGAGGTGGATCGAGGTGGCGAAGCCCTCGTCCCAGTTCTGGCGCAGCAGGTAGCCGTTGGCGGCGGGCAGGAAGCCGTGCGGCGGGAGCGAGCCGAGGAGGCCGCCGAAGGCTCCGGAGAGGAGGAGGGACCGGGAGGCGGCGTCCATGCCCTTGCCGGAGACGTCGGTGAGGACGACCTCCAGGGTGCGGCCGCCGTGGGTGCGGGCGGCGACGACGAAGTCGCCGGAGAAGGACTGTCCGCCGGCCGGGCGGAGGGCCATCTCGCGGTGCCAGCCCTGTGGGAGGCGGGGCAGGGCGCTCTGGACGCGGATGCGTTCGCGCAGGTCGAAGAGCATGGTGCCGCCGCGCCGCCAGGGGACGCCGACGCGGGCCCTGAACTGGGCGATCAGGAGGCCGAAGAGGCCGCAGGCGGCCACCACCAGGACGGTGCCGGGGGTGACCCTCGCCGGGCCCTGGGTGTACGGGCCGAGGACGACGGACTCGACGATGAGGGCGCCGGCGGCGGTCGCGTACAGGCCGAGGAGGCTGGCGGGGCGCAGCAGCAGCCCGCCGGCCACGATGGGCAGGACGAGAGCGGCGGGCGCACACCAGACGGGGTTGTACAGCGTGCCGCAGGCGATGGCCGGGATCATGAGCAGGAGTCCGGCGAAGGCGAGCCAGTCGGAGCCGTCGCCGCGGAAGTAGTCGACCCCGGACTTGCGCAGCGCGATGCGGGCCCGGCGGACGCGTCTGCGCGTGCGGGCCGCGTACGTGTTCACTCCGGCGCGATGTCCCATTGGCCTGGACCCTATCCACACGGTCCGACATCGCGCAGGGGTACCCCGGTGACAATGTGCGTGAAATCGGGTCGCCTCGGGCGCGCGGCCTTGATATCGATGGCATATGACGACTGAACTGCGGGTTCTCGACCCGACTGAGTGGGACCGCTGGTTCGCGGTGCTGGAGCTGGCGTTCGGTGGGGTGCCGGAGGCTCCGGAGGAGAAGGAGCTGTGGCGCGATCTCACCGAGTTCGAGCGGTTCCTCGGGGTCTGGGACGGCGACCTGTGCGTGGGGACGGCGGGGGCGTTCTCGTTCCGGGTGACGGTGCCGGGCGGGGCGTCGGTCCGGGCCGGCGGGGTGACGATGGTGAGCGTGGCCGGGACGCACCGGCGGCGCGGGATCCTGACCTCGATGATGCGGCGGCAGCTGGACGACCTGCGGGCCGCCGGGGAGCCGCTCGCGGTGCTGACGGCCTCGGAGCCGGAGATCTACGGGCGGTTCGGGTACGGCATCGCCGCGTACTCGATGCGGGCGACGATCGACACGACCCGGGTGCGGCTCTCGGTGCCCGAGGGCACGGACGGGGTCTCGCTGCGGTTGGCGGACGTGACGGAGTCCTCGGCCGTGTGCGAGGAGCTGTACGCGAAGCTCGTGCCGGCCCGGCCGGGGATGATCGCGCGGCTGCCCGGGTGGGAGCGGCAGCCGCTGCTCGATCCGGCGCAGCACCGTGAGGGCGCCTCACCCAAGCTCTGTGTGCTCGCGGAGCGGGACGGGGAGCTCGTGGGCTTCGCGCACTACGCGGTGAAGCCGGACTGGAACTT
This sequence comes from Streptomyces sp. NPDC020807, assembly GCF_040641575.1. Classification (NCBI taxonomy): domain Bacteria; kingdom Bacillati; phylum Actinomycetota; class Actinomycetes; order Kitasatosporales; family Streptomycetaceae; genus Streptomyces; species Streptomyces sp. NPDC020807. The sequence goes on along the minus strand of NZ_JBFADU010000003.1, from coordinate 348,297 downwards.
CGCGGGGGCCGACGGCGCGGTCCAGGTCCATCAGGTGATGGGGCTCGACCCGGTGGCGGAGGCGGCGCTGTGGCGGTACCTCTGCTCGGTGGACCTGACCGCGCGGGTACGGGTCTACGGGCGGCCGGTCGACGAGGGCTGGCAGCACCTGGTGAGCGATGTGCGGCGGTGCGAGCCGACGCTGCGGGACGCGCTGTTCGTGCGTCTGGTGGAGGTGGGCGCGGCGCTTGAGGCGCGGACGTACCAGGCGCCGGTGGACGTGGTGTTCGAGGTCGCGGACGCGTTCTGTCCGTGGAACGAGGGGCGTTGGCGGCTGACGGGGGACGCCAAGGGCGCCTCGTGCGTGCGGACCTCCGACCCTGCGGATCTGGAGCTGTCCGTACGGGAGTTGGGTGCGGCCTACCTGGGCGGGATCTCGCTGGCGTCGCTGGCCTCGGCCGGGCGGGTGCGGGAGCTGTGCGAGGGGGCGCTCGTGGAGGCGTCGGTGGCCTTCGGCTCGCCGGTGGCTCCGTGGCTTCCGCACGGGTTCTGAGCGGGCCGTCTCAGCGGGTCTGGCAGCCCGGGCACCAGAAGAGGTTGCGGGCGGCCAGGTCCGCCGTGCGGATCTCCGTGCCGCAGACGTGGCAGGGGAGGTTCGCCCGGCGGTAGACGTACACCTCGCCGCCGTGGTCGTCGACGCGCGGCGGGCGGCCCATCGCCTCGGGCGTGTGCTCGGGGCGGACGGTGTCGATGCGGTTGAGGCGGACGCCCTCGCGCATGAGCGCGGCGAGGTCGGTCCAGATCGCGTCCCACTCCCCCTCGGCGAGGTCCTTGCCGGGGCGGTACGGGTCGATGCCGTGCCGGAAGAGGACCTCGGCGCGGTAGACGTTGCCGACGCCCGCGACGACCTTCTGGTCCATGAGGAGGGCGGCGATCGTCGTACGGCTGCGGGAGATCCGGTGCCAGGCGGAGGCGGGGTCGTCGTCGGCCCGGAGCGGGTCGGGGCCGAGGCGGTCGTGTATCGCCCGCTTCTCGGCGTCGGTGACGAGCGCGCAGGTGGTGGGGCCGCGGAGGTCGACGTACCCCTCTGGGTTCGCGAGGCGGAGGCGGACGGTGTCCGTGGGCGGGAGCGCGGGGGCGGCCCCGAAGTTCACCTTGCCGAAGAGGCCGAGGTGGATGTGGATCCACTCCTCGCCGGGAAAGCCCAGGAAGAGGTGCTTGCCGTGGGCCTCGGCGGTCTCCAGGATCGCCCCGTCGAGCAGCGCCGCCGAGGCGGCGAACTTGCCCTGGGGGCTGGAGACGCGCACGGGCCGGCCGCCGAACCGCTCGCGGTGGTCGGCGGCCAGCCGGTGGATGGTGTGCCCCTCGGGCATCAGGCGGTCGGCTCCTGCGGGTGGTGCGCCGGGATCGGGGGGAGCTCGCCGGTCGTCTCGTAGCGGGAGAGCATCTCGATGCGACGGGTGTGGCGCTCGTCACCCGAGTACGGGGTGCTCAGGAAGATCTCGACGAACTTGGTCGCCTCTTCCTGGGTGTGCATGCGGCCGCCGACGGAGATCACGTTGGCGTTGTTGTGCTCGCGGCCGAGGGCGGCGGTCTGCTCGCTCCAGGCGAGGGCGGCACGGACGCCCTTGACCTTGTTCGCGGCGATCTGCTCGCCGTTGCCGGAGCCGCCGATGACGATGCCGAGGCTCTCCGGGTCCGCGGCCGTCTTCTCGGCGGCGCGGAGGCAGAACGGCGGGTAGTCGTCGAGGGCGTCGTAGATGTGCGGACCGCAGTCGACGGGCTCGTGGCCGTGGGCCGTGAGCCACTCGACGAGGTGGTTCTTGAGTTCGTAGCCGGCGTGGTCGGAACCGATGTAGACGCGCATGGGACCGAGTGTGGCACGGCGCGGGCGGTGTGCCCGCCAGCGGGGTGGCCGTCGTCTTTACGTGGAACTCACAACAATCCGGAACGAGGTCTTCCGATCACCCCTGACCTCGGGGTTCAATGCTCGGGCTCGCGTTTCGAGCACCCTCCCCCACACCGAGGAAGCGTTGATGAACACGCAACCGACCCTGACGACGGACGACGGGAAGACCGGCGACCCCGGTACCCCCGGCTCCCCCGACGGCCTCAAGGCCGGACTCAAGAACCGCCACCTCTCGATGATCGCCATCGGCGGCGTCATCGGCGCCGGACTCTTCGTCGGCTCCGGCACCGGCATCGCCGCGGCGGGGCCCGCGATCCTCCTCTCGTACGCACTCGTCGGCGCCATGGTCGTCTTCGTGATGCGGATGCTCGGCGAGATGGCCGCCGCCCGCCCGTCCTCCGGTTCCTTCTCCGCCTACGCCGACCAGGCGCTCGGGCGCTGGGCCGGCTTCAGCATCGGGTGGCTGTACTGGTTCTTCTGGGTCGTCGTCCTCGCCGTCGAGGCCACCGCGGGCGCCAAGATCCTGGAGAGCTGGATCCCGGCCGTCCCGCAGTGGGGCTGGGCGCTCATCGTGATGGTGGTCCTGACCGCGACCAACCTGGGCTCCGTCGCGTCGTACGGCGAGTTCGAGTTCTGGTTCGCCGGGATCAAGGTCGTCGCCATCGCCGCCTTCGTCGTCGTCGGCCTGCTCGCCGTCTTCGGCGTGCTGCCCGGCTCGGACAACCCGGGCGCCGGGTTCGCGCACCTCACCGACACCGGGGGCTTCTTCCCGATGGGCGCGGGCGCGGTCCTCACCGGTGTGCTGATGGTCGTCTTCTCCTTCATGGGCAGCGAGATCGTCACCCTCGCCGCCGGCGAGTCCGAGGACCCGCAGCGGGCCGTCACCAAGGCCACCAACAGCGTGATCTGGCGCATCGGCGTCTTCTACCTGGGTTCGATCTTCGTCGTCCTGACGCTGCTGCCGTGGAACGACCCGTCGATCGTCGAGAAGGGCTCGTACGTCGCCGCCCTCGACTCCATCGGCATCCCGCACGCCGGCCAGGTCATGAACGTGATCGTCCTGACCGCCGTCCTGTCCTGCCTGAACTCGGGTCTCTACACCGCCTCCCGCATGGCCTTCTCGCTCGGTCAGCGCGGCGACGCGCCGAAGGCGTTCGCCAAGGTCAACAAGCGGGGCGTGCCGACGGCCGCGATCCTCGGCTCGGTCGTCTTCGGCTTCGTCGCGGTCTTCTTCAACTACAAGTGGCCGGACACCGTCTTCGCCTTCCTCCTGAACTCGTCCGGCGCGGTCGCGCTCTTCGTCTGGCTGGTCATCTGCGTGACCCAGCTGAAGATGCGCGGGATCATCCTGCGCGAGTCGCCCGAGAAGCTCGTCGTGAGGATGTGGCTCTTCCCGTACCTGACCTGGGCGACGATCGCCATGATCACCTTCGTCCTCGGCTACATGCTGTACGAGGGCGGGAGCGCCCGTGAGCAGGTCGTGCTCTCGCTGCTCGTGGCCGCGCTGGTCATCGCGATCGCACTGGTCCGGCAGAAGACGTCGAAGGCGGCCGACCGCCCGTAGGCGTCCGTGGGTGTACGCGAGAGGGCCCGCCGCTCCGGAAGGAGCGGCGGGCCCTCTCGCGTACGGGCGGGGGCTCAGCCCTTGCGGCCGACGAGCTTCCAGGCGGCCGGGAGGAGACCCATGGCGAGCGCGGCCTTGAGGGCGTCGCCGACGAGGAACGGGGTGAGGCCGGCGGCGACGGCCTGGCCGAAGCTCATGCCGGTGGCGAGCGCCAGGTAGGGCACGCCGACGGCGTAGATGATCGCGGAGCCGAGCGCCATCGCGCCGGCCGTGCGGAGCACCGAGCGGTCGGCGCCGCGGCGGGCGAGGGCGCCGACGACGGTCGAGGCGAGGAGCATGCCGAGGATGTAGCCGAAGGAGGGCATCCCGTACCCGGAGGTGCCCTGGGCGAACCACGGCATGCCGGCCATGCCGGCGACCGCGTAGAGCGCGAAGGAGAGGAAGCCGCGGCGGGCGCCGAGGGCCGTGCCGACGAGCAGGGCGGCGAAGGTCTGGCCGGAGACGGGGACCGGGGAGCCGGGGACCGGGACGGAGATCTGCGCGGCGAGGCCGGTGAGGGCGGCGCCGCCGACGACCAGGGCGATGTCGCGGGCGCGGCTCGCCGGGATCAGGTCGGCGAGGACGGTGCCGGCACGGAGGGTGCGGGCGGGGGCGACTGCGGTGCTCATCGGTACTCCGCGAGGGTGAGGGTGGGTGGGACAGGTTGACGGTATGCCAGGGGTGAACGACCGATCACCGTCTGCCGCCGACAAAGCCGGAGCCGAGGGGTTCATGGACTTCCGACAAAGGACGGAATTCATGCCGCGCGCCACGTGACCCTTGTCACTGGGAACTCGCCACGAGACGTCCTTTTTGCGCCGGAAGCGGGCCACCAGAGAGACTGTGGAGTCTCCATAAACCGCCAGAGAGCACGAGCCCCCCACATGCACGACTCCCCCTCCGAACCGGAGCCCCTCTCCGGACCGGAGCCCCTTTCCCACGGACTGAAGCAGCGTCACCTGACGATGCTGGGGCTCGGCGGGGTGATCGGTGCCGGGCTCTTCGTCGGCTCGGGCGCCGGCATCGCCGTCGCCGGACCCGGCATCGTCGTCTCCTATCTGATCGCCGGCGCGCTCGCGATGCTGGTCATGCGGATGCTGGGCGAGATGTCGGCGGCGATGCCCGCCTCCGGCGCGTTCTCGGTCCACGCCGAGCGCGCGCTCGGCCGCTGGGCGGGGTTCTCGGTCGGCTGGCTCTACTGGTTCCTTCTCGTCGTCGTCCTCGCCGTGGAGGCGACGGGCGCGGCCCGGATCGCGAACGGCTGGGCGCCGGGGGTTCCGCAGTGGGGCTGGGTGCTGATCTTCATGGTGGTCTTCACCCTCGCCAACCTGGCGGCGGTGAAGAACTTCGGCGAGTTCGAGTTCTGGTTCGCCGCGCTGAAGGTCGGGGCGATCGTCCTCTTCCTGGTGCTCGGCACCCTCGCCGTCGTCGGCTGGCTGCCCGACACCGACCCGGTGGGGCTGGCCAACCTGACCGGCCGGGGCGGCTTCCTGCCGAACGGCTGGGAGGGGGTCGTGTCCGGCGTCCTCGCCGTCGTCTTCGCCTTCGGCGGCCTGGAGGTCGTCACCATCGCGGCGGCCGAGTCCGCCGACCCGGCGCGGAACGTGGCACGCGCGGTGCGCAGCGCGGTCTGGCGGATCCTCCTCTTCTACGTGGGCTCGATGCTGGTCATCGTGACGCTGCTGCCGTGGACGTCGATCGAGCCGGGCGAGTCCCCGTACGTCGCCGTGCTCGACGCGATCGGGGTGCCGGCGGCCGGCCAGATCATGAACGTGGTCGTCTTCGTGGCGCTGCTCTCGGCGCTCAACGCGAACCTGTACGGCTCGTCCCGCATGGTCTTCTCGCTCGCCGAGCGCGGGGAGGCGCCGAAGGGGCTGCTCAGGGTCTCCGGCGGCGGCGTGCCGCGCCGGGCCGTGCTCGCCTCGGTGGCCTTCGGCTTCGTCTCCGTCCTCCTCAACCTGAAGTGGCCGGAGTCCGTCTTCCTCTACATGCTCAACGCGGTCGGCGCGGTGCTGCTCTTCGTCTGGGCCCTGATCGCGGTCTCGGAGCTGCGGCTGCGGCGGCGGATCGAGCGGGAGGCGCCCGAGACGCTGACGCTGCGGATGTGGGGCTTCCCGTGGCTGACCTGGGTGGCGCTCGCCGCGATGGCGGCGGTGTTCCTGCTGATGCTGTTCGACGACGGGGCGCGGCCGCAGCTGCTGTGGTCGTCGGCGGCGACCGGGGCCGTCCTCCTGGTGGCGTGGGTGCGGGAGCTGCGCGCGAAGAGCACGAAGCGGTCATGACTCTTCACATTGTGTGAAGGTCGTGACCGTATAGCGGACGCGTGTTCCCTCTGAGCGGTGCGTCCGCTCAGACTGTGGGCTCTCCCCGTCTCACCTAGTGAACAGAGCCCGCCCATGTCCCGGACCACCGCGCCCGCGTCGGCCGACCGCGAGGACGGCGCGAACGCACCCGCGGAAGGCCTCTCGCACGGCCTCAAGCAGCGTCACCTCTCGATGATCGCCCTCGGCGGCGTCATCGGCGCCGGACTCTTCGTCGGCTCCGGCGCCGGCATCGCCGCCGCCGGACCCTCGATCGTGATCGCCTACGCCCTCTCCGGCGTCCTCGTCATGCTCGTGATGCGCATGCTCGGCGAGATGTCGGCGGCGAACCCCGCCTCCGGCTCCTTCTCGGTCCACGCCGAGCGCGCCTTCGGCTCCTGGGCCGGGTTCACCTCGGGCTGGGCCTTCTGGTTCCTGCTCTGCGTCGCCGTCGGCCTGGAGGGCATCGGCGCGGCGAACATCATGACCGGCTGGTTCCCCGGCAGCCCCGAATGGGCCTGGGTCGCGCTCTTCATGGTGCTCTTCACCGTCACCAACCTGGCGGCCGTGAAGAACTTCGGCGAGTTCGAGTTCTGGTTCGCCGCGCTCAAGGTCGGCGCGATCGTCCTCTTCCTCGGCATCGGCGTGCTCGCCATCGCCGGTGTCCTGCCCGGCACGGACGCCCCCGGCACCGCCAACCTCACCGGTGACGGCGGCTTCTTCCCGCACGGCTCCGAGGGGCTGATCGTCGGCCTGCTCGCCTCCGTCTTCGCGTACGGCGGCCTGGAGACGGTCACCATCGCGGCGGCCGAGTCGGAGCACCCGGTCCAGGGCGTCGCCAAGGCCGTCCGCACGGCGATGTGGCGCATCGCCCTCTTCTACGTCGGCTCGATGGCGGTCGTCGTCACCCTCGTCCCGTGGGACGACGAGGCGATCGTCGAGAAGGGCCCGTACGTCGCCACCCTGGACCACCTCGGCATCCCGGCCGCCGGGCAGATCATGAACGTGGTCGTGCTCGCCGCCCTGCTCTCGGCGATGAACGCCAACATCTACGGCGCCTCCCGCATGGCCGGTTCGCTCGTCTCCCGCGGCCAGGGGCCGAAGGCGCTCGGCCGGCTCTCCGGCGGGGTCCCGCGTCCGGCCGTCCTCGTCTCCTCCGTCTTCGGCTTCGGCTGCGTGCTGCTGAGCTACTGGTCTCCCGAGAAGGCCTTCGTCTGGCTGCTCAACACCATCGGCGCGATCATCCTGGTCGTCTGGTTCTTCATCGCCGCCTCCCAGCTGGTGCTGCGCCGTCGCACCGAGCGCGAGGCGCCCGGGACGCTGGTCGTGCGGATGTGGGCCTTCCCGGTCCTGACCTGGGTGGCGCTCGCGGGCATGGCCGCGATCTTCGTCCTGATGGCCCGCGAGGAGGGCACGCGGGTGCAGCTGTACTTCACGGGCGGCCTGACGCTGCTGCTCGCGGCGGTCGGCTACTACCGGCAGAAGGCGACGGCGGGCGGCCGTACCAACGGCTGATCCCCTCCACCCCGCCCCGAACCCCCGGACCGTTCTCGGTCCGGGGGTTTCTTGATCACATATTCACGCAACTACTGCTAGCCTGCACTTGCGAACTACTTGCAATAAGACGTCGAAGGGGTGGGCAGGGCAATGGCGGTCTACACACTTCCGGAGCTGCCGTACGACTACGCGGCACTGGAACCGGTGATCAACCCGGAGATCATCGAGCTGCACCACGACAAGCACCACGCCGCGTACGTGAAGGGCGCGAACGACACCCTGGAGCAGCTGGAGGAGGCGCGCGACAAGGACCAGTGGGGGGCGATCAACGGCCTGGAGAAGAACCTCGCGTTCCACCTCTCCGGCCACATCCTGCACTCCATCTACTGGAACAACATGAACAGCCCGAAGGACGGCGGCGGCGGCGAGCCGCTGGCCGCCGACGGCGTCGGCGAGCTGGCCGACGCGATCGCCGAGTCCTTCGGCTCCTTCGCGAAGTTCAAGGCCCAGCTGACCAAGGCCTCCGCGACCACCCAGGGCTCCGGCTGGGGCGTCCTCGCGTACGAGCCGGTCAGCGGCCGGCTCGTCGTCGAGCAGGTCTACGACCACCAGGGCAACGTCGGCGTGGGCTCCGTGCCGGTCCTGGTCTTCGACGCCTGGGAGCACGCCTTCTACCTCCAGTACAAGAACCAGAAGGTCGACTTCATCGAGGCGATGTGGGCGGTCGTCAACTGGCAGGACGTGAGCAAGCGGTACGCGGCGGCCAAGGCGTCCGTACCGCTGATCTCCTTCTGAGGCACCCCCTCCCGCACTCCTGCTCGTGATCGTCTTCTCACCCTTCACGCGCGGGCGGAAAAGAGGACGGCCCCCGCGATGACGTGAATCGCGGGGGCCGTCTGCCGTGCGGCCTACTCGAAGCTCGGGGCCGCCGTGCGGGTGCGCTTGATCTCGTAGAAGCCGGGCGTCGACGCCACGAGCAGCGTGCCGTCCCACAGCCGGGCCGCCGCGTCGCCGCGCGGGGTCGGGGTGACGACCGGGCCGAAGAAGGCGACCTCGTCGCCGTCCGGGCCGGGCACCGCGATGACCGGCGTGCCGACGTCCTGGCCGACCTTGTCGATGCCCTCCGCGTGGGAGGCGCGCAGCTCGGTGTCGTAGGTGTCCTTGTCGGCGTAGTCGATCAGGTCCTCGGGCAGGCCGGCGTCCTTGAGGGCGCCGATGATCGCCTCGCGGCCGACCTCCTCGCCGTTGTTGTGGAAGCGGTTGCCAAGCGCCGTGTAGAGCTTGCCGACGACCTCGTCGCCGTGCAGCTGCTGGGCGGCCGTGACGACGCGGACCGGGCCCCAGGCCTTGGTCTCCAGGAGCTCGCGGTACTGCTCGGGGAGCTCGTCGATCTTGTTCTCGTTGAGCACGGCCAGGCTCATGACCTTCCACCGGACGTCGACCGGGCGCACCTGCTCGACCTCCAGCATCCAGCGGGAGGTCATCCAGGCCCACGGGCACAGCGGGTCGAAGTAGAAGTCTGCGGTGGTCCTGGTCTCGGACATGTCACTCCTCGGAAGGGGGCGGGTGTGCGCTTCGCACACCAACACCACCCCCGGTCGGCGGCATTCCCGTGTGCCGGGTTGTCAGCAACACATGGGAGGATCGGTGCTGTTTCGAACGTGCCACGAAGGAGTGACCGTGCCTGGTGAGAATCTGTCCCGCGACGAGGCCCGGGAGCGGGCCGAGCTGCTGTCCGTCGACGGGTACGAGGTCGAGCTCGACCTCCGCTCGGCCGTCGGCGACTCGACGGAGGCGGTGCGCACCTTCCGTTCGGTGACGACGATCCGCTTCCGCCGTACCGGCTCGGGCGACGCGACCTTCGTCGACCTGATCGCGCCCTCGGTGAGCGCGGTGACGCTCAACGGCCGCGCGCTCGACCCGGCGGTCGTCTTCGACGGGGCGCGGATCGCGATCGACGGCCTCGCCGACGAGAACGTCCTCGTGGTGGACGCGCAGTGCGCCTACAGCCGTACCGGCGAGGGCATGCACCGCTTCGTGGACCCGGAGGACGGCGAGGTCTACCTCTACACGCAGTACGAGCCGGCCGACGCCCGCCGGGTCTACGCCAACTTCGAGCAGCCCGACCTCAAGGCCCCGTACCGCTTCGCGGTGACCGCGCCCGAGGCGTGGACGGTCTGGTCGAACGGCGAGGGCGAGCGCGGCGCGGACGGCGTCTGGCGGTTCGCGGAGACGGCGCCGATCTCCACGTACATCACGTGCGTGGTCGCGGGCCCGTACCACTACGTGACCGACAGCTACCGTCGCGGCGAGCTGACCATCCCGCTCGGCGCGATGTGCCGCAAGTCGCTGGCGAAGTACTTCGACGCGGACGACATCTTCCTGATCACCAAGCAGGGCTTCGACTTCTTCCACGACAACTTCGACTACCCGTACCCCTTCGGGAAGTACGACCAGGCCTTCGTCCCCGAGTACAACCTCGGCGCGATGGAGAACCCGGGCATGGTGACCTTCCGCGAGGAGTACATCTACCGGGGCAAGGTCACCCAGGCGGCGTACGAGAGCCGGGCCAACGTCATCTTCCACGAGATGGCGCACATGTGGTTCGGCGACCTGGTCACCATGGTGTGGTGGGACGACCTGTGGCTGAAGGAGTCCTTCGCGGACTTCATGGGCTCCTTCGGCATCGCGGAGGCGACCCGCTTCACCAACAGCTGGGTCACCTTCGCCAACAACCGCAAGGCCTGGGCGTACCGCGCCGACCAGCTGCCGTCCACGCACCCGATCACGGCCGACATCCGTGACCTGGAGGACGCCAAGCTCAACTTCGACGGCATCACGTACGCCAAGGGCGCCTCGGTGCTGAAGCAGCTCGTGGCGTACGCGGGGCGGGACGCGTTCCTGGAGGGCGCGCGCCGCTACTTCAAGCGCCACGCGTACGGGAACACGCGCCTGAACGACCTCCTCACGATCCTGGAGGAGACGTCGAACCGCGACATGAAGGCCTGGGCGAAGTCCTGGCTCCAGACCTCAGGCGTCAACACGCTGGCCCCGGCCGTCACCTACGACGCGGAGGGCCGGATCACCGAGCTCGCCGTCGTCCAGGAGGGCGCCGAGCTGCGTCCGCACCGGGCGGCCGTCGGCCTCTACCGGCTCTCGACGGACGGCGAGCTCGTCCGGTACGCGCGCGTGGAGACCGACATCGTCGGCGCCCGGACGGTCGTCGAGGGGCTCGCCGGCGAGGAGAAGCCCGACCTGGTCCTCGTCAACGACGACGACCTCACGTACTGCAAGGTCCGCTTCGACGAGAACTCCCTCGCGACCCTGCGCGGGCACCTCGGCGACATCACGGACCCGCTGGCCCGCGCCCTGTGCTGGTCGGCGCTGTGGAACCTGACCCGCGACGGGCTCATGCCCGCCCGGGACTTCGTGGCCGTCGCGCTCGCCTTCGCGGGCCGCGAGACCGACATCGGCGTCCTCCAGATGGTGCACGCCTGGACGAAGTCCGCCGTCACGCTCTACGCGGCCCCCGAGTGGCGCGAGGAGGGCGGGCGGCTGCTCGCCGAGGGCGGCCTGCGCGAGCTGCGGCTCGCGGAGCCGGGCAGCGAGCACCAGCTGACCTGGGCGCGGTTCTTCGCCGCCGCGGCCTCCTCCGACGCGGACTTCCAGCTGCTCGAAGGACTCCTCGACGGTACGGCGAAGGTCGACGGCCTCGACGTCGACCAGGAGCTGCGCTGGGCGCTGCTCTCCCCGCTGGCCTCGCACGGCCGGGCGGACGAGGGCCGGATCGGCGAGGAGCTCGCCCGCGACGACACCGCGACGGGCAAGCGCCACCAGGTGCGGCTGCTCGCCTCGCGGCCCTCGGCCGAGGTCAAGGCGCAGGCCTGGGCGCAGGTCGTCGAGTCGGACGCGCTGTCGAACGCGCTGGTGGAGGCCGTCATCGCCGGCTTCGTGCAGCCCTCGCAGCGCGAGCTGATCGCGCCGTACACGGAGCGGTACTTCGCGGCGATCGAGCGGCTGTGGGACGAGCGGTCGATCCAGATCGGCATCGACGTCGTGCGGGGCCTGTACCCGGGCCTCCAGGACAACGAGGAGACGCTCGCGGCGACGGACGCCTGGCTGGCGGAGCACGCGGACGCGGCTCCGGCGCTGCGGCGCCTGGTCCTGGAGTCGCGGGACGACCTGGCGCGGGTGCTGCGCGGGCAGGCGTGTGACCGCCTGGCGGGCTGATCTCCCGGTCACCGGCGGGGGTCGTGCGCTGCGGCGCGCGGCCCCCGCCGGGCTTTGCGGAGAGCTTCACGGAAGTGCGGGCCGCCGGACCACCCTCATCGGCACTCGAACGCGCGTACTTTAGGACGGGGTTGTCCCGGAATGTCGACGGGCGTGTAACAGGGGTTAGGGCCGCCTCCGGCTGCGGAAGACCCCCGGCATGAACCACAACACCCCCATCACCCCCCGCCCCCTCCCCCTCGCCTCCCGCACCGGGCGACCCCAACGGATCGCTTCCACCGACCAGTTGAGGGCGCAGGGCATCCCCGCCGGCGAGGTCGCCGCGCGCTGCCGCCCCGGCGGCTGGCAGCAGCTCCTGCCCGGCGTCTTCCTCCTCCAGCCCGGCCCGCCCACCAGCGAGGACCGGCTCGGCGCCGCCCTCCTGTACGCCCGCAGGTCCGGCAGCCTCCCCGTCCAGGGCCCCGACGCGATGATCACCGGACTCGCCGCCCTGACCCTGCACCGCTTCGCCTCCGCGCCGCCGCTGACCGCCCTCGACCGGATCGACGTCCTCGTCCCGCGCACCCGGCGGCTCCGTTCGACGGGCTGGGTGCGGGTGGTGCGCGCGCCCGAGAGCCCGGAGCCCGTGGAGCTCACGGGACTGCCGGTCGCCCCCGTCGCCCGCGCCGTCGCCGACGCCGTCTCGGGCCTCACGGACGCGGAGACCGTACGCCGCCTGCTCACCGAGGCGGTCCGCGGCGGGCACTGCGAACCGGCGGCGGTCGTCCGGGAGTTGAGCCGGGCACGGCTGCTCACCCGGCCCCACGTGGTGGACGCGGTGGACACGCTGCTCGTGGAGGGCCGCGCACTCTCCGAGGAGCGGCTGTACGAGATGGTGCGCGAGTTCGGGCTTCCGGACCCGCTGTGGAACGTGGACCTGCGCCTGCCGGGCGGCCCGCACCTGGGCGGCGTGGACGCCTACTGGCCGGACCAGGCGGTCGCCGTCGAACTGGACACCCGGGCGCCCCGGGAGGACGACGACGCGCTGTGGTCGGAGTACACCCGCAAGCGGGAGCACCTGGAGCGGCTCGGCATCACGGTCGTCCACCTGACCCCGCGCAAGCTGCGCGAGGCCCTCGACCAGCAGGCCACGGTGGTCCGTACGGCCCTGATGGCGGCGCCGGACCGGATGCCGTCGGCGTACGTCGTCGTCCTGCCGCGGTGATCCGGGCGGATCGGGACGGAGGTCAGCCGCAGAACTCGGCCTCCAGGACGGCCTGGCTGTCGCCCGTCCAGTCCGCGTTGAGGTTCAGGGCGAGGGAGTGGCGGCCGTCCTTGGTGGTCACGGCCTCGGAGACGGAGCCGTGAATGCCGCCGCCGTGACCCCAGACCTCCGTGCCGCAGCTCAGCTCCTGCTTCATGAGCCCGAGCCCGTACCCCAGGCCGGGGCGTTCGTCGGAGAGCGGGATCGTGTCGGTCATCTCCTTCAGCTCGGCCCCGGGGAGGAGCCGGCCCGAGAGCAGGGCGCGGTAGAAGGTCTGGAGGTCGCGGGAGTCCGAGATCATCTCGCCGGCCGCGTCGGCGATGGTCGGGCTCAGCCGGCTGACGTCGTGGACGGGGGCGGCCGGGTCGTCGGCGGTGAGCTTGGAGTAGGCCGGGGAGCTCGGCTTCGGCATGGAGACGTCGGTGCCGGGGACGCTGGTGGCGCGGAGCTTCAACGGCTTGATGACGCGGTTCTCGACCGCCTTGCCGTACGGGCGGCCGGTCACCGCCTCGATCACCATGCCGGCCAGCACGTAGTTGGTGTTGGAGTAGTTCCAGCCCGCGCCGGGGGCGAAGTCGGGGGCGTGGGTCATCGCGATGCCGACGAGCTGCCGGGGGGTCCAGCGGTCGTAGCGGTGCTCCAGGAAGCCCGGACCGAACACCTTCTCCTGGAAGGCGGGGTCGGAGGTGACGCTGTAGACGCCGCTGGTGTGGTTGAGCAGCTGGCGGACGGTGATCTTCCGGCCGTCGTGGCCGTTGCCCCGGACGACGCCGGGGAGCCACTTCTCGACCGGGTCGTCGAGGTCGAGGCGGCCCTCGGCCTGGAGCTGGAGGAGGACGGTCGCGACGAAGGTCTTGGTGATGGAACCGACGCGGTAGCGGTCGTTCCCCTTGCGCGCGCCCGCCGTGCCGGTCCAGCGGTCGTTCCCCTCACGGGCCTGGGCGACGACACCGGGGACTCCGGCGTCGACCGCCGCCTGGAGGGCGCGCTGGGTGGCGGCGTGGTCCCGCCCGGTCGCGTCGACGGGCGCGGCGACGGCGGGTGCGGCGAGCGCGGTGGCGGTGAGGCCGGCCACGATCGCGGCGGCGACGAGCGTGCGGGTGGTGCGTGCGGCTGACATGCGGACTCCCCTGAAACGCCGCCGTGCGGTGTGCGCGGCGGTCGCAGGGGAGGACCACGGGGCCGGCGGGACGGTTGAGCCGGGTTACGGGGGTTGGGCGTCTTTCAGCCGTTTGGCGGAACCGTCAGCTGCCGGACGGTTCGGTGAGCGCGGAGCGGCCCACCGCGGGCCGGTTGCGCCAGAGGTCGAGGCCGATGTCGACGAGCGAGACGCGGGGCAGGTCGGGGACGCTGTCGAGGGGGTGCCAGGCGGCGAGGTCGGTGGAGCCGCCGGTCTCGGGGCGGAGGGTGCCGCCGGTGACACGGGCCTCGTAGATGATCCGCAGGCCCTGCCAGTCGCCGGGCGCGCGGAGCCCGCGCAACCAGCCCCGCCGGATGGAGTCGATGCCGAGGAGGGCGGTGGGCTCGGTGACGTACCCGGTCTCCTCCTCGACCTCGCGGACGACGGTGTCGACGGGCTCCTCGCCGTGGTCCATGCCGCCCCCGGGCAGCGTCCACCGCTTGTTGCCGTCGCTCGGTACCCAACGGGCGAGGAGGATCTCGCCCTCACGGACGCACACGGCGTAGGACGCCACCCGCAACTCCGTTCTCATGCGTCGAGGTTAGGTCCGGACGGCGGGTAACTCACCCCCCTTGGAGAGGTTTCGTCCCCTGTGGCGCATCGAGAACACTGGCGGGTTTACGCCGCGACGCCAAACCGATACGGGGTAACTCTCCACAAAGACGTGTCACTTACGAAAGGCTGAGCGGTCATCCGGCACCTATTACCGGACTCTTTCCTTTCACCCACAGGGATATAAATGACCGCCCCCGAAACTCGGAGCTCCATACCCGGAGGCTCGACGGCAGGGCACAGGCGCGCGGCGCGCATCGCCGCCGCCGCCGGGCTCGTCGCCGCGCTCGTCGCCACCGGTGCCGCTCCCGTGCTCGCCACCGAGGCCCCGGCCACCACTCCTCCGGTCAAGACCGCGGACCCGGCCGACAAGCTCGGTCCGACCGACGCCCAGCGGCTGACCGAGGCCGAGACGAGCGGCGCGCCGACCGTCACCGTCCTCGTCGCCACCGCCCCCGGCGCGACCGAGCAGGTCGCCGGTCAGCTCGACGCGGTTCCCGGCGCCTCCGTCGGCAAGCAGCAGGACGCGCTCGGCTACGTCCGCGCGACCCTGCCGACCGCCAAGGCCGAGGCCGCCATCGCGGCCGCCGTGAAGCTCTCCTCCGTCCAGGCGATCGACCTCCAGGCCGAGATCGCCCTGGACGACCCGACCCCGGCCGCCGACACGGCGACCGGTGCCGTCGAGGGCACGACCGTCACCTCGACGTACCCGGCCCCGAGCGCGAAGACCCCGGCGAAGAACCCGTACAACCCGTCGCACGAGACGGGCGCGGTCGAGTTCGTCGAGGACCACCCGAAGGCCGACGGCCGCGGCGTGACCATCGGCATCCTGGACTCCGGCGTCGACCTGGGACACCCGGCCCTGCAGAAGACGACGACGGGCGAGCGGAAGATCGTCGACTGGGTGACGGCAACGGACCCGATCACCGAGAGCGACGCCACCTGGCGCCTGCAGAACGCCCCGGTCGCGGGCCCGGTCTTCACCGGCGCCTCGCAGAGCTGGAAGGCCCCCGAGGGCTCCTACCAGTTCAGCCGCTTCGACGAGTCCATCACCAAGGGCGGCGACCCGGCCGGTGACGTCAACCGCGACGGCGACACGGCCGACATCTTCGGCCTGCTGTACGACCCGGCCGCCGGGACCGTCCGCGTGGACATCGACCAGGACAACGACTTCACGGACAACGAGCCGATGAAGCCGTACAAGGACGGGTTCCAGATCGGCTACTTCGGTACCGACAACCCGGCCACCGAGGTCGTCGAGAAGACCCCGTTCGTCGTGGAGATCCGCAAGAACGTCCCCATGGACCCGTACGGCGGTCCCTGGATCGGCCAGAAGCGCGACTTCGTCAACGTCGGCCTGGTCGAGTCCTCGCACGGCACCCACGTCGCCGGCATCACCGCCGCCAACAGCCTCTTCGGCGGCCGGATGAACGGCGCGGCCCCCGGCGCGAAGATCGTCTCCTCGCGCGCGTGCACCTGGACCGGCGGCTGCACCAACACCGCCCTCACCGAGGGCATGACGGACCTCGTCGTCAACCGCGGCGTCGACATCGTCAACATGTCGATCGGCGGCCTGCCGCAGCAGAACGACGGCGACAACGTCCGCGCCCGCCTCTACACCCGCCTGATCGACACCTACGGCGTCCAGCTGGTCATCTCGGCCGGCAACTCGGGCCCCGGCATCAACACGATCGGCGACCCCGGTCTGGCCGACAAGGTCCTCTCGGTCGGCGCCGCCGTCTCCAAGTCGACCTGGGCAGCCAACTACGGCTCGGCCGTCGAGAAGCCGTACGCGATGTTCCCGTTCTCCTCGCGCGGCCCGCGTGAGGACGGCGGCCTCACGCCGACGATCACCGCCCCCGGCTCGTCCGTGAACACCATCCCGACCTGGCAGGCCGGCGCGGGCGTCGCCGAGTCCGGCTACGCGCTGCCCGCCGGTTACGGCATGCTCAACGGCACCTCGATGTCCTCGCCGCAGGCGGCGGGCGCGAGCGCGCTGCTGCTGTCGGCCGCGAAGCAGAAGGGCATCGCCCTCTCCCCGCTGACCCTGCGGACCGCGCTGACCTCCACCGCGAAGCGCATCCCCGGCGTCGCCGCCCACGAGCAGGGCGCGGGCCGCATCGACATCGTCGAGGCCTGGGAGTCGATCAAGGACGGCGCGACCGCCCACGACTACAAGGTCCAGGCGCCGGTCGACACCGCGATCTTCCCGGCCCCGCACACCGGCACCGGTGTGTACGACCGCGAGGGCGGCCTCAAGGTCGGCCAGAAGAAGGTCTACGACGTCACCATCACGCGCACGAGCGGCCCCGCGGGCCCGGTCGAGCACGAGCTGGAGCTGAAGAACAACGACGGCACGTTCCGTCTCCTCGGCGACGACGAGATCGACCTGCCGCTGAACACGCCGGTCACGGTCAAGCTCCAGGCCCGTCCCACCACGGCCGGCGCCCACAGCGTCATCCTGGAGGCCGACGACGAGGAGACCGAGGGCGTCGACAAGCAGGTCCTCAACACCGTCGTCGTCGCGAGCGACCTGGTCGCCCCCGGCTACGGCTTCTCCGCCTCCGGCTCGGTGCAGCGCAACAGCACCAAGTCGTACTTCGTCACCGTCCCCGAGGGCGCCAAGACCCTGGAGGTCGCCATCGGCGGCCTGAAGGCGAAGAGCCAGACCCGCTTCATCGCGATCCACCCGTACGGCGTGCCGGTCGACCCGACCGCCACCACGGGCTGCTACCCGCACTACAACCCGGCGAACACCTGCCGCCCGGACCTGCGGTCCTACGCGAACCCGACGCCCGGCGTCTGGGAGATCGAGGTCGAGGCCCGCCGTACGTCGCCCGACCTGGACAACCCGTACACCCTGGGTGTCACCGCGCTCGGCGCCGACTTCGACCCGGCCGTGCAGAACCTCGCCGAGGCGAAGATCGGCACCCCCGCCCCGGTCCAGTGGACGGTCACCAACCGCTTCGCCGGCATCGAGGGCAAGCTGAAGGGCGGCCCGCTCGGCTCGCAGAAGACCGAGACGCCGACCATCCAGCACCACGAGACGCAGACGAAGACCGTCACCATCGGTGAGGGCGTCGACCGCCTCGACATCGCCATCGGCAACACCTCCGACAAGGCCGCCGACCTCGACCTCACGGTCTCGCTGAACGGCAAGCAGGTCGGCCAGTCGGCGGACGGCGACTCGGAGGAGTCCGTCACCCTCGTGAAGCCGGCGGCCGGTACGTACACGGTCACCATCGACGGCTACGCGGTCCACGCCGAGGGCGGCACCACGTACGACTACAAGGACCGGTACGTCTCCGCCTCGCTCGGCACCGTCCAGGTCGCCGACACGGCGGCGGTCCCGCTGGCCCACGGCGCCACGGCCCCGTTCTCGGCCCAGGTCGTCGTCGCCGGCGCGGCCCCCGAGGGACGCCAGTTCTTCGGTGAGGTCCAGCTGGTCAACGCGCGCGGCACCGTCGCGGGCACCGGCAGCGTCCTGATCGGCGCGGTCACCCCGTAACACCGTACGAACGAGGGGGCGGGCACCGGAACCGGTGCCCGCCCTTCGGCGTCCCCGGCGGTCGGGCGCCTCCCGGTTCCCCGGTGTGACGTGTCCGGCACCCGTCCCGAACCCTGGACAATGGATTGGACAAGGCGCCCGGGCACGCACGCATCATGGCGGCAGCACCCTGCACACACGTACGGAGGAGTCCCCGTGAAGGTCGGAATCGTCGGAGCCACCGGTCAGGTCGGCACAGTCATGCGGAAGATCCTGGCCGAGCGCAACTTCCCCGTGGACGAGCTGCGGCTCTTCGCGTCCGCCCGCTCCGCCGGCACCGTCGTCGACGGGGTCACGGTCGAGGACGCCTCCACCGCCGACTACACCGGCCTCGACATCGTGCTCTTCTCCGCCGGTGGCGCCACCTCCAAGGCCCTCGCCGAGAAGGTCGCCTCCCAGGGCGCCGTCGTGATCGACAACTCCTCCGCCTGGCGCCGCGACCCCGAGGTCCCGCTCGTCGTGTCCGAGGTCAACCCGCACGCGATCAAGGACCGCCCCAAGGGCATCATCGCCAACCCGAACTGCACCACCATGGCCGCCATGCCGGTCCTGAAGCCGCTCCACCAGGAGGCCGGCCTGACCGCGCTGGTCGCCACCACCTACCAGGCGGTCTCCGGCTCGGGCGTGGCCGGTGTCGCCGAGCTGCGCACCCAGGCCTGTGCCGTCGCCGAGAACGCCGACCAGCTCGCCTTCGACGGCGAGGCCGTCGAGTTCCCCGAGCCCGCCGTCTACAAGCGCCCGATCGCGTTCAACGTGGTCCCGCTGGCCGGCTCGATCGTCGAGGACGGCTCCTTCGAGACCGACGAGGAGCAGAAGCTCCGCAACGAGTCCCGCAAGATCCTGGAGATCCCCGAGCTCAAGGTCTCCGGCACCTGCGTGCGCGTCCCGGTCTTCTCCGGCCACTCGCTCCAGGTCAACGCCCGCTTCGACCGCCCGATCAGCGTCGAGCGCGCCTACGAGCTCCTCAAGGACGCCGAGGGCGTGGTCCTCTCCGAGATCCCGACGCCGCTCCAGGCCGCCGGCAAGGACGCCTCGTACGTGGGCCGCATCCGCGTCGACGAGACCGTCGAGAACGGCCTCGCGCTGTTCCTCTCCAACGACAACCTGCGCAAGGGCGCGGCGCTGAACGCCGTGCAGATCGCGGAGCTGGTCGCGGCCGAGCTCGAGGGCTGATCCACCGGAGTTCTCCGAAGGGGCGGCACCCGCACGGGTGCCGCCCCTTCGCCGTGGAAATGTACGGTGCGCCTCCGCCTCACCCCGTGGAAAGATGGGCCAAACGTCACGAAACCTAGGAGTTGA
Organism: Streptomyces sp. NPDC020807; assembly: GCF_040641575.1. Lineage (NCBI taxonomy): Bacteria > Bacillati > Actinomycetota > Actinomycetes > Kitasatosporales > Streptomycetaceae > Streptomyces > Streptomyces sp. NPDC020807. The sequence continues at coordinate 328,958 of NZ_JBFADU010000003.1, read as the reverse complement.
CCGGGTGCCTGGTACGAACCTGACCCGTGAAGAGGCCCAGCAGAGGGCGGCCCTGCTGAGCGTGGACGCGTACGAGGTCGAACTGGACCTCACCGGTGCGCAGGAGGGCGGCACCTACCGGTCCGTCACCACCGTCCGCTTCGATTCCGCCGAGGAGGGCGCCGAGACCTTCATCGACCTCGTCGCCCCCGCCGTCCACGAGGCCGTCCTCAACGGCAAGTCGCTGGACGTCGCGGCCGTCTTCCGGGACTCCCGGATCGCCCTTCCCCGCCTGAGGGCCGGGCGCAACGAGCTCCGTGTCGTCGCCGACTGCGCGTACACGAACACCGGTGAGGGCCTGCACCGCTTCGTCGACCCGGTCGACGACCAGGCCTACCTGTACACCCAGTTCGAGGTGCCGGACGCGCGGCGGGTCTTTGCCTCGTTCGAGCAGCCCGACCTGAAGGCGACCTTCCAGTTCACCGTGAAGGCGCCGACGGGCTGGACGGTGATCTCCAACTCGCCGACCCCGGAGACGCCCAAGGACGACGTGTGGGTCTTCGAGCCGACCCCGCGCATCTCCACGTACATCACGGCGCTCATCGTCGGCCCGTACCACGCGGTCCACTCCTCGTACGAGAAGGACGGCAGGACCGTTCCGCTCGGCATCTACTGCCGTCCGTCGCTGGCCGAGTTCCTCGACGCGGACCACATCTTCGACGTGACCCGCCAGGGCTTCGACTGGTTCCAGGAGAAGTTCGCGTACGACTACCCGTTCGCCAAGTACGACCAGCTCTTCGTGCCGGAGTTCAACGCGGGCGCGATGGAGAACGCGGGCGCGGTCACCATCCGCGACCAGTACGTCTTCCGCTCGAAGGTGACGGACGCGGCGTACGAGATGCGTGCCGAGACGATCCTGCACGAGCTCGCCCACATGTGGTTCGGCGACCTCGTCACCATGGAGTGGTGGAACGACCTCTGGCTGAACGAGTCGTTCGCGACCTTCACCTCGGTCGCCTGCCAGGCCTCGGTGCCGGGCACCCGCTGGCCGAACGCCTGGACGACCTTCGCCAACCGCGAGAAGACCTGGGCCTACCGCCAGGACCAGCTTCCGTCGACGCACCCGATCATGGCGGACATCACCGACCTGGAGGACGTGCTCGTCAACTTCGACGGGATCACGTACGCCAAGGGCGCCTCCGTCCTCAAGCAGCTCGTCGCCTACGTCGGCGAGGACGAGTTCTTCAAGGGCGTGCAGGCGTACTTCCAGGCGCACGCCTTCGGGAACACACGCCTGTCCGACCTGCTCGGCGCGCTGGAGGAGACCTCCGGGCGCGACCTGAAGACCTGGTCGAAAGCGTGGCTGGAGACGGCCGGCATCAACATCCTCCGCCCGGAGATCGAGACCGACGAGAACGGCTCCATCACCTCCTTCGCCGTCCGCCAGGAGGCCCCCGCGCTGCCCGCCGGCGCCAAGGGCGAGGCCGTCCTGCGTCCGCACCGGATCGCGATCGGCTTCTACGACCTCGACGCGGCCGGCAAGCTGGTCCGCACCGAGCGCCTGGAGCTCGACATCGAGGCGGCCGAGCTGACCGCCGTGCCGCAGCTGGCCGGCAAGGCCCGCCCGGCGGTCGTCCTGCTCAACGACGACGACCTGTCGTACGCCAAGGTCCGCCTCGACGAGGTGTCCCTGACCAACGTCACCGCGCACCTCGGCGACTTCGCCGAGTCCCTGCCGCGCGCGCTGTGCTGGGCCTCCGCCTGGGACATGACCCGTGACGGCGAGCTGGCCACCCGCGACTACCTGGAGCTCGTGATCTCCGGTGTCGCCAAGGAGTCCGACATCGGCGTCGTCCAGTCGCTCCAGGGCCAGGTCAAGGCCGCCCTGGAGCAGTACGCGGCGCCGGAGTGGCGGGCCGAGGGCCTGGCGCGCTGGGGCACCTTCGCGCAGGAGCAGCTGCGGGCCGCCGAGGCCGGCAGCGACCACCAGCTCGCGTGGGCGCGCGCCTTCGCGGCGACCGCCCGCACGGAGGCGGAGCTCGACGTCCTCGCGGGGCTGCTCGACGGCTCCGAGGTCATCGAGGGCCTGGCCGTCGACGCCGAGCTGCGCTGGGCGTTCGTCCAGCGGCTCGCGACCACCGGCCGCTTCGACGAGGCGGAGATCGCCGCCGAGCTGGAGCGCGACCGCACGGCGGCGGGCGAGCGCCACGCGGCGACCGCCCGCGCGGCCCGTCCGACGGAGGCCGCGAAGGCCGAGGCGTGGGCTTCGGTCGTCGAGGACGACTCACTGGCCAACGCGGTGACCGAGGCCGTCATCGGCGGCTTCGTCCAGTACGACCAGCGCGAGCTGCTCGCCCCGTACGCGGCGAAGTACTTCGCGGCGATCAAGGGCGTCTCGGAGACCCGCAGCCACGAGATCGTCCAGCAGATCGTGGTCGGGCTCTACCCGTCGCTCCAGATCTCGCAGGAGACCCTCGACGCGACCGACGCGTGGATCGCCGAGCACCAGCCGGTCCCGGCGCTGCGCCGTCTGGTCACGGAGTGCCGTGCGGGCGTCGAGCGCGCCCTGAAGGCGCGCGCGGCCGACGCGGCGGCCGCCGCGTAGCGGTCGGCTGTACGAGGACGGGGCGCCCTCCCCCCGGAGGGCGCCCCGTCGTCGTACCCCAGGAGGGCGCCCCGTCCTCGTCCCCCAGGAGGGCGCCCCCGTCCTCGTACCCCCGCTCGCGCCGAGCCGGTCGGCGCGGTGCGTCAGCCGGTCAGCGCCGCGTACCGGGCGCGCAGGCCGGCCGCGCCCTCCTTGGTGAACGAGCCGTGGAGCCGCATGCGGGCCACGCCGCCGTCGGGGAAGGCGTCGAGGCGGACGTGGGTGACGACGGCCTGGGCGTCGAGGCGGAAGCGGTGGAGGGTGTCGGGCTGGAGGCGGGTGCGCGGGATGATCTCGAACCACTCGCCCGTGTCGCCGTTGCGGCCCTGGAGGGCGATCCACCCCGCCGAGTTCCCCTTGAGGTAGGCGGTGTCGATCTCGACCGCGCGGACCGCGCCCTGGGCGGGGAGCCGGAAGCGGACCCAGTCGTTCGTGTCGCGTACCCGGCGGCGGCGGTTCTCCCAGCCGTCGTCCATCTTGCGGGAGGTGCCGGGCAGGATGATCTGCGTCGGCGAGGAGTAGAAGCGGTCCGAGGCGTCCTCGTACGACCCGCCGTTGAGTACGGAGATCAGGTCGACGGTTCCGAGGAGCTCCAGCCACTCGGGGTCGGGCACGACCTCGCCGTGGACGCGGAGGCGGGCGACGCCGCCGTCCGGGTGCTGGCAGAGGCGCAGATGGGTGAAGCGCCGCTCGACGTCGATCGCGAAGCCGTTGGCGGCGTGGCCGCGCACGGGGGTGGGCGGGACGAGCTCCTCCCACTTCGCGTCGAGGAGTTCGGCGGGGCTGGGCGAGCCCTCGACGGCGGTGGCCTGGACGCTGATCTTCTGCGGGTAGTTGCCGCGGAAGTGGGCGGTGTCGACGACGATGCCGCGGATGACGCCGGGGGCGCCGAGGCGGACGATCGCCCAGTCGTGGTCGTCGGGGGCGGGGAAGACGTGGTCGGCGTCGGCGCCTCGGCGGCGGCGGGTCTCCCAGCCGTCCATGATCTTGCCCTTGTGGCCGAAGCGCTCGGGGTCGAAGACGGCGCGCTCGCGGACGAGGAGGTTCTCGCGCTCGGCGAAGAACTCGTCGTTGGCGGCGATGACTCCGGCGCCGAGGCGGCGGTCGGCGAGGTCGACGAGCTCGGTGAAGGGGAAGTCGCCGGCGCGGTAGTCGGCGTACGGGTCCCCGCCGGAGTAGGGGGCGGCGTCGTTGGCGTGCGGGTCCTGGTCTTCGAAGGTCGTCGTCATGTCCTCCACTCTGCGGGGGACGGACCCATGCGGTCCATCGAATGTTTTCGACGATGTCGTTCAGTTTTGCTGAACAGTTTCACGCGCTGCGGCGGCCTGCCGGAGCGCGGCGAGCACCCGGGCCACGGCGGGCCCCTCCTCCGCCCCGCTCCGGACGGCCGCGACGACGTGGCGGCGCGGCTGGTCGGCGGAGAGGACGCGCATGACGACGCCGGACCCGGCACCGGTCCCGCGGTCGGCGGAGGCCATCCGCGGGACGAGCGCGATGCCCATCCCGGCCTCGACCATGGCGAGGATCGCGGACCAGCCCGAGGCGCTGTGGGCCTGCTCGGGGACGAACCCGGCGGCCTCGCAGGCGGCGGTGGTGATCTCGGACCAGGGGCCGGAGCCGCCGAAGATCCAGGGTTCGGCGGCGAGGTCGGCGAGCCGCAGGCCCGGCGCGTCGGCGAGGGGGTGGCCGACCGGCAGGGCGACGTCGAGCGGGTCGGCGAGCAGGGGCGTGCGGCTGAACTTGGGGTCGCGCGCGGAGGGCGCGTGGGCGGCGAGCGAGAGGGCGAGGTCGACCTCGCCGGCGGCCAGGAGCTCGTACGCCTCCGCCGCCTCGGCCTCGCGGACCCGCAGGTCGAGCCCCGGGTGGGCGGTGCGCAGCCGGCGCACGGCGGGGACGACGAGGGCGGGCACGGCGGTCGGGAAGGCGGCGAGGCGGATCCGGCCCGCCTCGCCGCGGAGGTAGCCGTCGAGTTCGGCGTCGGCGCGCTCCAGCTGGGCGAAGACCGCCTCGGCGTGCCGCAGCACGAGGTGGGCGGCGTCGGTGAGCCGGACGCGGCGGCCCTGGGCCTCCAGAAGCCGCACCCCCAGTTGCCTAGAGAGGTTGGTGAGCTGCTGGGAGACGGCCGAGGGGGTCATGCACAGGGCCTCCGCGGTCGCGGTGACGGTGCCGCGATCACGGAGGCTGCGGAGGATCTGGAGCTTCTTGATGTCCCACTCGGTCATGGGGCGCAATCTACCGGCGGGCGGTGGCGAGGTGCTTCGGGCCGGACGACGGTTCCGTGGAGGTCCTTTCAGTGGTGCTGAACGGTTCGGCCTTCACGGGGGCGGAGTTCGCGGTGGCGGAGCCCGCGAGGGCGGGCGTCGCGAGGGCCGGCTTGCGCGGTCCCAGCTGGCCGACGAGCGTCGCGCCGAAGGCGATCGCCATGCCGGTGACCTGCACCGGGCCGAGCGCCTGCCCGAGGACCGCCCAGCCGACGACGGCGGCGGTGATCGGCGAGAGCGGGCCGAGGAGGGTGACCGAGGAGGCGCTGAGGCGCTCGATGCCGCGGAACCAGAGGAAGTACGAGACCGCGGTGTTGCCGAAGGCGAGGTACGCGTAACCGGCCAGGTGGGTGCCGGTGAGGGCGGGCGGGGCGCCCTCGACGAGGAAGGCGATCGGGAGGATGACAAGACCGCCGGCGGTGAGCTGCCAGCCGGTGAGCGCGAGGGCGCCGACGCCCTCGGGGCGGCCCCAGCGCTTGGTGAGGACGACGCCGGCCGACATGGAGAGCGCGGAGAGCAGTCCGGCGACGACCCCGACGAGGTCGAGCGCGGCTCCGGCCCTGAGGACGACGAGGCTGACGCCGAAGGCGGCGGCGACGGCGGTGAGCAGGGACTTCACGGTGGGCCTCTCGCCGAGGAAGAGGGCGGCGAGGCCGACGACGAAGAGCGGGCCGACGGAGCCGACGACGGCGGCGACGCCGCCGGGGAGCCGGTAGGCGGCGAGGAAGAGCAGCGGGAAGAAGGCGCCGATGTTGAGCGCGCCGAGCACGACCGACTTCCACCACCAGGCCCCTCGCGGGAGCTTGCGGGTGAGTGCGAGGAGCAGGAGTCCGGCGGGCAGGGCCCGCATGAGGCCGGTGAAGAGGGGCCGGTCGGGCGGCAGGAACTCGGTGGTGACGAAGTAGGTGGTGCCCCAGGAGACGGGGGCGAGGGCGGTGAGGGCGACGACGGCGGCCTTGCGGGACATGGTGGTTCCCCCTGACGCGGAGTTCCGGTTCCGGTGGCTGCGGGTCACCGGATCGGCTTGGCGGTAATTAACTTAGCACTAAGCTACTTACTTGCAAGTGGCTTTCTTGCCATCGAGGCGCGGGGAGGGGAACACTGCCCCCATGACCACGCAGAACCCGAACCCCGGTCCCGCGCACGACGCCGTCGACGCCATCGCGGACCAGTGGGCGGCCGTCCGCCCCGACCTGGACACCGTCCCGATGGCCGTCTTCGGGCGGATCTACCGGCTCGCCAACGCCATGCGCGGCAAGGTGGACAAGGCGTACGCGCCCTACGGCATGGCGCTCGGGGAGTTCGACGTGCTAGCGACGCTGCGCCGGTCCGGAGAGCCGTACACGCTCTCGCCGCGCGAGCTGACCGCCACGCTGATGATCACCACCGGCGGCATGACCGGCCGGCTGGACAAGCTGGAGAAGGCCGGGCTGCTCACCCGCAGCCCCGACCCGAACGACCGGCGCGGGCTGCGCGTGACCCTCAGCGAGCACGGCAGGGAGCTGGTGGACCGGGCCGTCGAGGCCGGGCTGGCGCAGCAGCGGGCGGCCCTGGAGGCGGCCCTCACGGAGGCGGAGGCGGAGCAGCTGACGGGACTGCTCCGGAAGCTGCTCGCGACGACGGCCTGAGCCGCGTCGGGCCCGGAGGCGCGGGCGAGCGCCTCCGCGCGCACGGCCGTACGCACGCGAGGGCGCCGCGCGGTACCTCGTACCGTGCGGCGCCCTCGACGGGAATCGTCAGAAGAGGCGGTTACGCCTTCTTGGACTTGTCGAGCACCATCACCAGGCCCGCGATGACCAGGAACAGCACCAGCGGGGCGACCACGAACAGGCCGAGGGTCTCGACGACCTCCAGCTTGGGGGCCGGGTCGTCACCGTCGTCGCGGGTGAGCGCGAGCGCGGGGGACGACATGAGCAGCATCATCAGCGTCGTACCGGCCGCGAGAGCACCGGCGCGCAGGGCGTTCTTCTTGTCCACCGCTCCAAAGTAGCGAACACCTAAACGAGCCGCGCGCCCGGGGGTGCCGTACGGGCGTGCAGCTCCCGCAGGAGCGCGTGGGCGCGGGGCGAGGCGGCGATCCGCTCCAGGGTGAGCGGCTGCCCGTCGGGGCCCGCGATCGGCAGCCGCCAGTTGGGGTACTGGTCCCAGGTGCCCGGCAGGTTCTGCGGTCTGCGGTCCCCCACCGTGTCCGGCAGCCACACCCCCACCATGCGCGCGGGGGTGGCGAGCAGGAACCGGTGGACGGCCTTGATCTCGGCCTCCTCGGCCCCCGGCGACCCCGGCACGCCCGGGGCTCCCGGCGTCCCCGGGCCCTCCGGGAGCAGCCCCAGCCGCTCGAAGAGGCCCAGCCACTCGGCGGTGTCGGCCGCGTCCGCCGCGCGCTCGCGCTCCAGGTCGCCGTCGAGCAGTCCGAGCCGGTGCCGCAGGACGACGTGCTCGCCGGAGAGCCGGGCTGCCGTGGACGGCAGGTCGTGGGTGGTGGCGGTGGCCAGGCACTCCGCACGCCAGGCGTCCGCCGGCACCGGGCGCCCGCCGCCCGCCCAGTCCCGCTCGAACCAGAGCACGGAGGTCCCGAACACCCCCCGGGAGGCGAGCTCCTCCCGCACGCCGGGCTCGACCGTGCCGAGGTCCTCGCCGATGACGAGGGCCCCCGCGCGGTGCGCCTCCAGGGCGAGGACGGCGAGCATCGCCTCGGCGTCGTACCGGACGTAGGTCCCCTCGGTCGGCTCCTGGCCCTCCGGCACCCACCAGAGCCGGAACAACCCCATCACGTGGTCGATGCGCAACGCGCCCGCGTGGCGCAGGATCTCGCGCAGGAGACCGCGGTACGGGGCGTAGCCCGAGGCGGCCAGGGCGTCGGGCCGCCAGGGCGGAAGGCCCCAGTCCTGGCCGCGGGCGTTGAACGCGTCGGGCGGGGCGCCGACCGACATGCCCGCCGCGAGGGCGTCCTGCTGGGCCCAGGCGTCCGAACCCTCCGGGTGGACGCCGACCGCCAGGTCGTGGACGATCCCGACCGCCATCCCGGCCTCCCGGGCCGCCTCGGCGGCCTCGGCGAGCTGGCGGTCGGTCAGCCAGGCCAGCCGGCAGTGGAAGTCGACGCGGGCGGCGAGCTCTGCGTCGGAGCGCACGACCGCCTCCGCCGAGCGCGGCGCGCGCAGCTTCTCGGGCCAGCTCCGCCAGTGGGGCCCGTGGCGCTCGGCGAGGGCCTGGTAGGTGGCGTGGTCCTCCAGGGCGCGGCCCCGCTCGGCGAGGAAGGCGTGGTAGTCGGCGCGGCGCCCGGGGCCGAGCTCCACTCCCCCGACGACGAGTTCGAGGGCGCGCCGCTTGAGCTCCCAGACGGCGTCCCGGTCGATCAGGACGCCCTTCGCGAGGACCTGTTCGCGCAGTTCGGCGGCGTCGGCGAGGATCCGGTCGAGCTCCTCGCGCGGGCCGGAACCCGCGCCCCCGCCCTCGCGCACGTACGCGTACTCGGGGATGGCCTCGATCCGCAGGTGGACCGGGTCGGGGAAGCGGCGCGAGGAGGGGCGGTACGGGGACGGGTCGCTCGGGGCGCCCGGCACGCCCGCGTGGAGCGGGTTCACCTGGACGAACCCGGCGCCGTGCGTGCGCCCCGCCCAGGCGGCGAGCTCGCGCAGGTCGCCGAGGTCGCCCATGCCCCAGGAACGGGTGGAGAGCAGCGAGTAGAGCTGGACGAGCAGGCCGTACGTGCGGCGGTCGGGGCCCGGCACGCGCGCGGGGCTCACGACGAGGGCTGCGGTGGCGGAGCGCCCGTCGGGGGCCTGCGCCTCGACCGTGTGGACGCCGAGGGGCAGCCGCCCCCAGTCACTCCCGGCCTCGCCGGTGAGGGTCTCGCCCTCCTCGGTGGTGACGCGGAGCCGGGTGCCGGGCGGGAGGCCGGCCGGGGGCCGCGCCGGGCCCTCCCCGGCCCGTACGACGAGGGTGGGCGGCAACAGGCGCTCGCGCTCGGCCCGTTCCGCCGCGTCGAGGGCGGCGGCGACCGCCTCGGGGGTCGTCGCGTCGACGCCCAGGGCGCCGAGGACGGCCACCACGGCGGTCTCCGGCACGACGACGGTGACGCCCGCGCTGGGGCTGTACTCGGTGGCGACGCCGTGACGGGCGGCGAGACGGGCCAGGGTCACTTCACACTCCGGTGGGTCTTCGTCCGGTCATGCTCCGGTGGGTTCGCTGGTCAGCGGGGCCGCCTCGGTCAGGGGCGGTTCGCTGATGAGCGGGGCCGCGTCGGGCAGCGGCGGCTCGCTGGTCAGGGGCGCGTCGGCACGGGCCGGCTGACGGGGTATCGGTATCCGTCCGGGGTGCGGGGCGGGGGTCGCGGTCACGGGGGTCTCCCGGTTTCCTGGAGCGAGAACTGACGGCGCCTTAGCCCTACCCACCGCACCTCGCTTTCCTACCGGCGGAGCGTGGCGAAGTGACGTCATCTCCGCGACGGCGCGCCGGGCAAAGGCGACAGATCGACCACCCGCATTGACACCTCCACGGGACGGGTGGTGGGGTCGTGACCCACTCGTGACCAACCCGCCGAAGGGAGTCCCCGTGCACCTCGGGCGCAGGAAGCGGACGGCGACGGCGGTCGCCGCGGCCGTGATCGGCGGGCTCCTCGGCGGCGCGGCCCCGGGCGCGGTGCACGCGTCGCCGGTCCCGCCCTCGGCCGACGCGCCGACGGCGGCCGCCGGCCCGAAGGCCGGCCCGGAGGCCACTGCGGGGACCGCCACGGGGACGGCTGCGGCAGCCGATCCGAGCGCCTCGACTTCCCCGGCCGGCGCTTCAGGGGCCGGTGCTTCAGGGGCCGGTGCTTCCGCGGCCGGTGCTTCCGCGGCCGCTGCTTCTCCGGCCGGTGCTTCTCCGGCCGCCACGCGCGCGGTGGCCGACGGATCGCGACGGGCCGCGTCCGCTCCCCCGCCGGCCGTCCGGCCGCTCCCGCAGTCACTGGCCGGACGCGGCCCCTCCGTACTCCTCGGGGACGAGGTCACGCTGGTCACGGACGAGGACACCGACCCGTACGCCCTCGACGCGCTCCGCGCGCTGCTCACGGCCGCCGGGGTGCGGACCGTCCACGAGGGGCTTCCCGGCGCGGGTCCCGTGATCCGGGCGGCCGGGCCGCGCGGCGAGGCCGCCGAGGAGGCGCTGACGGCCCTCGCGGTGCCCGAGCGGACCGATCTCCCCCGCGGCGGCTACCGGCTCGCGACAGGCCGCTTCCAGGGCCGTGACACGGTCGCCCTGGACGGCGTCGGCGAGGACGGCCTCTTCCACGCGGTCCAGACCCTGCGTCAGCTCGTCGGCGACGGCCGCGAGGTCCCCGGGGTCGTCGTCCGCGACTGGCCCGGCACGGCCGAGCGCGGCCTCGTGGAGGGCTTCTACGGCAGCCCCTGGACCGGCGAGCAGCGCCTCGCGCAGATCGACTTCCTGGGCCGCACCAAGCAGAACCGCTACCTGTACGCGCCCGGCGACGACCCGTACCGGCAGGCGCAGTGGCGCGACCCGTACCCGGCCGCGCAGCGGGCGGAGTTCCGGGCGCTCGCCGAGCGGGCCGCGGCCAACCACGTGACGCTCGGCTGGGCCGTGGCGCCCGCCCAGTCCATGTGCCTGGCCTCGGGCAAGGACGTGACCGCGCTGACCCGGAAGCTGGACGCGATGTGGGAGCTCGGCGTGCGCGCCTTCCAGCTCCAGTTCCAGGACGCCTCGTACGACGAGTGGCACTGCGACAAGGACGCCGACGCCTTCGGGAGCGGCCCCGAGGCCGCGGCCACCGCCCACGCGCGCGTGACGAACGCCGTCTCCCGGTGGCTGGCCGCGGCGCACCCGGACGCCGAGCCGCTGACGGTGCTGCCGACGGAGTACTACCAGGACGGCGCGACCGACTACCGCGCGAAGCTCGCCGAGGCGCTCGACTCGGACGTGCGGGTGGCCTGGACGGGCGTCGGGGCCGTCCCCCGCACGATCACCGGCGGCGAACTGGCCGGGGCGCGCGAGGCCCTGGGCCACCGCCCGCTGGTCACCATGGACAACTACCCCGTCAACGACTACGCGCAGGACCGGCTCTTCCTCGGCCCGTCCACCGGCCGGGACCCCGCGGTGGCCGCCGGGTCCGCCGCCTTCCTCGCCCACGCCATGGAGCAGCCGGCCGCCTCCCGCGTGCCGCTCTTCACCGCGGCCGACTACGCCTGGAACCCCAAGGGCTACCGCCCCCAGGAGTCCTGGCGGGCGGCCGTCGACGACCTCGCGGGTCCCGACCCCGCCGCCCGCGAGGCGCTGTGGGCGCTCGCGGCGAACGACGCCTCCTCGATCCTCGACCCGAAGGGCGAGTCGGCCTACCTGAAGCCGCTCATGGCCGCCTTCTGGTCCTCCCGCACGACCGCCGGCGAGGCGGTACGGGAGAAGGACGCGCGGAAGGAGCCGGTACGGGAGAAGGCGGCGCGCGAGCTGCGTGCGGCGTTCACGGCGATGCGCGAGGCCCCCGGGCGGCTCGCGGGGACCGCGGGCGGCACGCTCGACGACGAGACGGGTCCCTGGCTCGACCAGCTCTCCCGGTACGGGCTCGCGGGCGAGACGGCGGTCGACATGCTGCTCGCCCAGGCGCGCGGCGACGGCGCGGCGGCCTGGCAGGCGCAACTGCGCCTGGAAGACCTCAGGGAGGCCCTGGCGGCGAGTCCGGTGACGGTCGGCGCGGGGGTCCTGGACCCGTTCCTCACGCGCGCGGTGACCGAGTCGGCGGCCTGGACCGGCGCCGACAGGACCCCGCCGGGCCGCGCGGACCGCGCCCCCGACGCGTACACCGTCCGCCTCGACCGGCCACGGTCGGTGGAGGCCCTGACGGTGATGGCCGAGCCGGACGGCGACCCGGCGGGCGGGAACACGGGGGACGCGCGCGTGGAGGCGTACGTCCCCGGGGAGGGGTGGCGGTCGCTCGGCCCCCTGTCGGCCTCCGGCTGGACGCAGAAGACCGCCCCGAAGGGCCTGCGCGCGGACGCGCTGCGGGTCGTGTGGAGCGGCGACGGGCCCGCCCCCGAGGTGCGCTCGCTGGTGCCGTGGTTCGCGGACGGGCCGCGGGCCGGGGTCGGCCTGTCCCGGTCGGAGACGGACGCCGAGATCGGCGGCGCCGCCCAGCGGGTGGACGTCGAGCTGACGGGTCTGCGGGCGGGCGAGGTGCGCGGGCCGCTGACGGCGAAGCCCCCGAAGGGGATCGCGGTCCGGCTTCCCGGGCAGGCCGTCGTCGAGCGCGGCGCGCGGACGACGGTCCCCCTGGAGGTGTCGGTGGGCACGGCCGTGCCCGCGGGCTCGTACCGCGTTCCGGTCTCCTTCGCGGGCGAGGAGCGGGTCCTGACCGTGCGGGCGTTCCCCCGGACCTCGGGCCCCGACCTCGCGCGCGGGGCGACGGCCTCCTCCTCGGGCGACGAGACGCCGGACTTCCCCGCCGCTTCGGCCGTGGACGGGGACGCGACGACCCGGTGGTCCTCGCCCGCGGAGGACGGGGCGTGGTGGCAGGTGGAGCTGGCCGAGCCCGCGCGGATAGGCCGGGTGGTGCTGCACTGGCAGGACGCGTACGCCTCCCGCTACCGCATCCAGGTCTCGGCCGACGGCCGCGTCTGGCGCACGGCGGCGACCGTCGCGGACGGGCGGGGCGGGCGCGAGACGGTCCGCATGGACGCGGCGGACACGCGCTTCCTGCGGGTGCAGGGCGAGGCGCGGGCGACGCGGTACGGCTACTCCCTCTGGTCGGTGGAGACCTACGCGGTGGCGCCGGTGGAGCCCCCGCCGGGGAAGAGCACGCCCGGGAAGGGCACACCGAAGAACGACGCGAAGGACACACCGGAGTCGCGCGTGCCGGAGGAGAACGCGCCGGAGCGGGACGGGGCGGAGCGGGACGGGGCGGAGACGCCGGGCACCCCGTGAGAGACGGGTGCCCGGCTACGCGAAAGGCCCGGCTCAACCCGTCGTCAGCGCCCCCACAGGGGCGTCCGCGACGGAGTCGATCCGGGCCATCACGTCCTCGGCACCGTACGGCTGGAGGTAGGGCAGCCAGCGGGGGTCCCGGTGTCCGGTCCCGATGATCCGCCAGGCCAGGCCGGTCGGCGGGGCCGGTTGGTGGCGCAGCCGCCAGCCGATCTCGCGCAGGTGCCGGTCCGCCTTGACGTGGTTGCAGCGGCGGCAGGCCGCCACCACGTTGTCCCAGGCGTGCGTGCCCCCGCGGCTGCGCGGCACGACGTGGTCGACGCTGGTGGCGACGGCCCCGCAGTAGGCGCAGCGCCCGCCGTCACGGGCGAAGAGGGCTCTGCGGGTCAAGGGAACGGGCCCCCGGTAGGGGACCCGCACGAAGCGCTTCAGTCGCACCACGCTGGGCGCGGGGACGACTTGGGTCTCGCTGTGCAGGAAGGCGCCGGATTCCTCGATGCAGAGAGCCTTGTTCTCCAGGACGAGGACGAGTGCGCGGCGGAGCGGTACGACGCCGAGCGGCTCGTACGACGCGTTGAGGACCAGGACATGCGGCACGGATGCCTCCAATGGCGCCGGCGGCGCGTGGCTCGCGCCGGGACGAACTGCTCTCAGTTTCTCCTCATGCCCGGTCGACGCGCCACCACGTTCCGCGATCGGAGTGAGGGGTCACGGGGTGTTCTCGACCACATCGGCATCTCCATCTCTCCCTCTACTTGCCCAGGTGGGACCGGTCTCTCCCTCGAACACCGCAACGGAAGCGCGGCCGACGGACATCCGACGCCCCGTTAGTGTGGATGGCCTGCGTACGCGATGCCTGGAGGTTTCCCCGTGTCCTGGACCGCCCTGGCGGCTGCCACCGATCCCGAACAAATCCCGGTGACCCTGGACGAGGCCGCGGAGCAGGCCGGCAACGCGGCGAGCTGGGTGGAGCAGAACTGGTCCACCTGGCTGAACACCGGCCTGCGCATTCTGCTGATCATCGTCGTGGCGCTCGTGCTGCGCTGGGCCGTGCGCCGGGCCCTGACCAAGCTGATCGACCGGATGAACCGCTCGGCGCAGGCGGTGGAGGGGACGGCCCTCGGCGGTCTCCTGGTCAACGCCGAGCGGCGGCGGCAGCGCTCCGAGGCCATCGGCTCGGTGCTCAGGTCGGTGACGTCCTTCCTGATCCTGGGCACGGCCGGGCTGATGATCCTCGGCGCGTTCAAGATCGACCTGGCGCCGCTGCTCGCCTCGGCCGGTGTGGCCGGTGTCGCGATCGGCTTCGGCGCCCGGAACCTCGTCACGGACTTCCTGTCCGGCGTCTTCATGATCCTGGAGGACCAGTACGGCGTCGGAGACTCGGTCGACGCGGGGGTGGCCTCCGGCGAGGTCGTCGAGGTGGGGCTGCGCGTGACGAAGCTCCGGGGCGTCGACGGCGAGATCTGGTACGTCCGCAACGGCGAGATCAAGCGCATAGGGAACCTGAGCCAGGGCTGGGCGACGGCCGCCGTCGACGTGACCGTCCGTCCGACGGAGGACCTGGAGCGGGTGCGGTCGGTGATCGCCGAGGTGGCCGAGGCCATGGCGAAGGAAGAGCCGTGGAACGAGCGCCTGTGGGGCCCGGTCGAGATCCTCGGCCTGAACGAGGTGCTGCTCGACTCGATGACCGTCCGGGTCTCCGCGAAGACCATGCCGGGCAAGGCGCTGGGAGTGGAGCGCGAACTGCGCTGGCGGATCAAGCTCGGCCTGGACGCGGCCGGCATCCGGATCGTGGGCGGGCTCCCGGCGCAGGCCGAGGAGCCCCCGGCGGACCCGACGGCGGGCATGGCGGCGCCGTCGGCCTTCGCCTCGGCGACCTCGCCGCAGTCCGCGGCGGCGACGCCGCTGCCGAGGACGGACATGTCGAAGTAGCGGCCGGCCGGTCGGCCGTCCCGACGCCCCCGACGCCCCCGACGTTCCTCGTCGGGGGCGTCCGGCGTTCCCGGGGTCCTGACCCTGCCCGGGGCTTGACCCTGCGCGCAAACTGATAGGAAACTTTCCTTACAGTCTTGGAAGGCAGGTGCGCCCCATGTCCGTCCCCGGCACCCCGCGCGTGCTGCGGGCGATGAACGACCGCGCGGCCCTCGATCTCCTCCTCGCCCACGGTCCGCTCTCACGGACCAGCGTCGGCGAGCTCACCGGCCTCTCCAAGCCGACCGCCTCCCAGCTCCTCGCCCGACTCGAAGCCGCCGGGCTCGTCGTCGCGAGCGGCACCTCGACGGGCGGGCCGGGGCCCGGCGCCCGGTTGTACGAGGTGAACGGACGGGCCGCGTACGCCGCCGGGCTCGACGTGAACCAGCACCGCGTCCTCGCCGCCGTCGCCGACGTCACGGGCACGGTCGTCGGCGAGTACGAGCTCCGCGGCTCACCGCCCGGTGCCGACCCGGTCCGGCAGGTGACCGAGGCCCTCGACGGCGCCGCGCGGACCGCCGGGATCGCCCTCGGGGACGTACGCCACCTGGTGATCGCCACCCCCGGCGCCTTCGACCCGGCGACCGGCCTGCTGCGGTACGCCGCCCACCTGCCCGGCTGGCACTCCCCCACCCTCCGGGAGGAGCTCGCCGCCGCGCTGCCGATGCCCTTCGCGTACGAGAACGACGTCAACCTCGCCGCCGTCGCGGAGCAGCGCGCGGGGGCCGCGCGGGGTCACGAGGACTTCGCACTGCTGTGGAACGAGGAGGGCATCGGCGCCGCGCTCGTCCTCGGCGGCCGGCTGCACAGGGGATTCACCGGCGGCGCCGGCGAGGTCGGCTTCCTGCCCGTCCCCGGCACTCCCCTGACCCGCCGGGTCACCGAGGCCAACTCCGGCGGCTACCAGGAACTGGCGGGCGCCCACGCGGTACCGGCGCTCGCGCGGGCGGCGGGCGTCGCCGTTCCCTCCGTGACCGGGACGCCTGCGGTGCCTGCCGACACGAGCGGCGTGGTCCGGGTGCCCGCCGTGGACGTGGCGACCGGGCTGCTGAGCGCGGCGGCCGAGCACCACGAGGGCGACGCCCGGTACGCCGAGCTGCTCGACCGGTACGCCGAGCGGGTCGCGACCGGGCTCGCCTCGCTCGTCGCCGTGCTCGACCCCGAGCTGATCGTCCTCGCCGGGGACGTCCTCCTCGCCGGCGGCGAGCCGCTCCGCACGCGCGTGCGTGCCGAACTCGCCGACCTCGCGGCCTCCACGCCGGAGCTCGTGCTCTCCGCCGTACCCCGGCGGCCCGTCCTGCGGGGCGCTCTCGAAAGCGCCCTCACCCGTACTCGCGACGAGGTCTTCGACACCTCGCGCCGAACCTGAGAGAAGGGCTGGCACTCGTCATGAAGCTCGCTGTCGTCGGGGGCGGATCCACCTACACCCCCGAGCTGATCGACGGGTTCGCGCGGCTGCGCGACACCCTCCCCGTCACCGAACTCGTCCTCGTCGACCCGGCCGCCGAGCGGCTCGACCTCGTCGGCGGGCTCGCCCGGCGGATCTTCGCCAAGCAGGGCCACGACGGGCGGATCGTCACCACGAGCGACCTGGACGCCGGGGTGGAGGGCGCCGACGCCGTGCTCCTCCAGCTCCGCGTCGGCGGGCAGGCGGCCAGGAACCAGGACGAGACCTGGCCCCTGGAGTGCGGCTGCGTCGGCCAGGAGACCACCGGCGCGGGCGGTCTCGCCAAGGCGCTCCGCACGGTCCCCGTCGTCCTGGACATCGCCGAGCGGGTCCGCCGTGCCAACCCGGACGCCTGGATCATCGACTTCACCAACCCCGTCGGCATCGTCACGCGCGCGCTGCTGCGGGCCGGGCACAAGGCCGTCGGCCTGTGCAACGTGGCCATCGGCTTCCAGCGGAAGTTCGCGAGGCTCCTCGACGTGGCCCCCGCCGAGGTCCACCTCGACCACGTCGGGCTCAACCACCTGACCTGGGAGACGGGCGTACGGCTCGGCGGGCCCGGGGGCGAGGACGTGCTGCCGCGCCTGCTCGCGGAGCACGGCGACACCATCGCCACCGACCTCCACCTGCCGCGCCTGGTCATGGACCGCTTCGGCGTCGTCCCCTCGTACTACCTGCGGTACTTCTACGCGCACGACGAGGTGGTGCGCGAGCTCGGCAGCAAGCCCTCGCGGGCCGCCGAGGTCGCGGCGATGGAGCGGGAGCTCCTGGAGATGTACGGGGACCCGGCGCTCGACGAGAAGCCCGCGCTGCTCGGCAGGCGGGGCGGCGCCTTCTACTCGGAGGCGGCGGTGGACCTGGCGGCCTCGCTCCTCGGCGGCGGGGGTTCTCCGTACCAGGTGGTGAACACGTACAACAACGGCACGCTGCCGTTCCTGCCGGACGACGCCGTCATCGAGACGCAGGCGGAGGTGGGCCCCGACGGCGCGGTGCCGCTGCCGGTGGCGCCGGTCGACCCGCTGTACGCGGGGCTGATCGCGAACGTCACGGCGTACGAGATCCTGGCGCTCGACGCGGCGCTGCGCGGGGGCCGGGACCGGGTGTTCAAGGCGCTCCTCGCGCACCCGCTGGTCGGACAGTACGCGTACGCCGAGGGGCTCACGGACCGGCTGATCGCGCACAACCGGGAGCACCTGGCGTGGGCGTGAACGCCGGCCCGGCCGGGGCGCTGCTCGCGATCGACGCGGGGAACAGCAAGACCGATGTCGTGGTGCTGTCCCCGGACGGGGCCGTCCTCGGGTCGGCGCGGGGCGGCGGGTTCCAGCCGCAGGTGGTGGGGGTGGAAGCGGCGGTCGACCGGCTGGCGGAGATCGCCGGGCGGGCGTGGGAGGCGGCCGGCGGGTCCGGGGAACCCGGCCTCTCCCATGTCACGGCCTGTCTCGCCAACGCCGATCTGCCGGTGGAGGAGGAGGGGTTGCGCCTCGCGATCGATGCGCGGGGCTGGGCCCCCTCCGTACGGGTGCACAACGACACCTTCGCGCTGCTGCGGGCCGGGCTCGACGAGCCGCGCGGGGTCGCGGTGGTGTGCGGGGCCGGGATCAACTGCGCCGGGATGGCCCCCGACGGGCGGACCGCGCGGTTCGCGGCGCTGGGGAAGCTCTCCGGGGACTGGGGCGGGGGCGGCGGGCTCTCCGAGGAGGCGCTCTGGCACGCGGCGCGGGCCGAGGACGGGCGCGGCGGGCCGACGGAGCTCGCGCGGGCGCTGCCCGCGCACTTCGGCCTGGGGACGATGGCCGAGCTGATCGAGGCGCTGCACCTGGGCCGGATCGCGCACGAGCGGCGGTACGAGCTGGCGCCGGTGCTGTTCCGGGTGGCGGCGGCGGACGACCCGGTCGCGCTCGGGCTCGTGCACCGGCTCGCGGAGGAGGTCGTCGCGCTGTCGACGGTGGCGCTCGGGCGGCTCGAACTGCTCGGCGAGGAGGCGCCGGTGGTGCTCGGCGGCAGCGTACTCGCCGCCCGGCACCCGCAGTTGGAGGGGCGAATCGTCGAACTCCTCGGCGTCCGGGCGCCGAGGGCGACGATCCGGTTCGTCACGGCCCCACCGGTCCTGGGGGCGGGGCTGCTCGCCCTGGACGAGGCGGGCGCCCCGGCGGAGGCGGGGGCGCGGCTGCGGGAGGCGTACGCGGGCTGAAGGGGTCCTGCGGGGGGGCGAAGGGTGCGGGGGGGGGGCGAGGGGCGTACGCGGGGCGAGGGGCCTGCGGGGGCGAGGGGCCTGCGGGGGGGCGAGGGGCCTGCGGGGGGGGCGAGGGGTCCCTCTCGCCATGTTCACCTGTTCGAGCGACCCCCGGTCAGGAACCGGCGTCGGCCGGGGGACGTATTCATGGTGAGGGGGATCGCCCGCGGATGTGCCGGGGGCATGAGGCACGATAGGGACAAGATCGCGTCATTTTCGGTGTGCGGACGGGCCCGTGGCGGCCATACTGCTCGCCGGACGGACCGACGTCAGCGACCCAGGGGGAGGTCACGTGACACACCCGCCGAGCGCGTCCGCCGCACCGGCGGCGCCGCAGGCCACGGCGCCCGCGCCGGCCCACCCGGGCCAGGTGCCGGCGCAGCCGTCCGCCGCGCCCGCCGCTGGTCCACCCGCGGGGGGCGGGGCCTGGGCCGTGGGCCGGGAGCGGCTCAAGGAGACCGCGACGACGGAGCCGGGCCGGCTCCGGATCCTCGGTGCCGTCCTGGCGCTGCTGGTCGTCGCGTTCGGGGCCGTCACCGCCTTCGAGGTGTCCGGGCGCGAGTCCGCCGCAGACGACGTGGTGAGCCGCAGCCAGCCGCTGAGCGCCGACGCCGCCGCGGTCTACCGCTCGCTGGCGGACGCGGACACGACGGCCGCGAGCGGCTTCCTCGCGGGCGCCCTGGAGCCCGAGGAGTCCCGCGAGCGGTATCGGAAGGACATCGCGACCGCGGCCCGCCTGCTGGTCAAGGCCGCGGCCAACACCGACGGTTCGAGCGAGTCGGCCCGCGAGATCGCCACGCTCAACGAGCAGCTGCCGCGCTACACGGGCCTCATAGAGCGCGCCCGGGCCGCCAACCGGCAGGGGCTGCCGCTCGGCGGCGCCTACCTGCGGTACGCGAGCCAGACGATGACCACCGAGCTGCTGCCGGCCGCCGAGCGGCTGTACGCGGCGGAGACCGCGCGCCTCCACCAGGACGACGACTCCGCCCGTTCCTGGCCGTTCCCGTCGATCGCGCTGGGGGTGCTCGTCCTCGGGGTGCTCGCGTGGGCGCAGCGCCGCGACTACGCCCGGACGCACCGGGTGTTCAACAAGGGGCTGCTCGCGGCCACGGCCGCGTCGCTCGCGGTCCTGGTCTGGCTGCTCGCCTCGCACAGCCTCGCGCGTGCGGAGCTGAACACGGCGCGGGAGGACGGACAGGACTCGCTCCAGGTCCTCAACCAGGCCAGGATCAGCTCGCTCACTGCGCGCGCCAACGAGAACCTCACCCTGGTCGCCCGGGGCGCGGTCCTCACCGAGGACGGCAAGAACGACAAGTACGAGGCCGAGTACACCGCGAGCATGAAGGCCCTGACGTCGGCGCTCGCGACGGCGCGGGAGCACGCCGACGACGACGCCGGGCGCGGCCCGGTGGACGAGGCGGCCTCGCGGACGGGCGAGTGGCAGAAGCGCCACAAGGCGGCCCGCGCCGAGGACGAGTCGGGCAACTTCGAGGGCGCGCTGGGCCGGGTCATCGGCTCGAAGGAGTCGACCGGCCAGTCCTTCGACCAGGTCGACGCGGCGCTCGAAAGGGCGCTGGCGCACGAGCAGACCGAGTTCACCCGGTCCGCGGAGGACGCGCGGGGTGCGCTGACGGCGCTGCCGCTGGGGGCGGCGGCGCTCGGGATCCTGGGCGCGGCGGGAGCCGTGCTCGGCGTCAACCGCAGACTGTCGGAGTACCGGTGAAGGGGGGCGGGATGCCGGAGACCACGGAGCGCACGGAACACACCGAGAGCGCCGTGAACGCGAGCAGGGCGGAGCTCACCGGGCGCACGGAGCGCACGGACCCGCTGGTCCGGCGGGCCGCGCGGCGGCTGCGGGGCTGGGGCGGGGTCGCCGCGATGGCCGTGGCCTGCGGGGTCACCGCCTCGCTCGTCCTGCTGCCCCTCGGCCCGGACGGGAACGGCGCCGGGACCGGACCGGCCGGCGTCGGCGGACGGGTCCAGGTCGGGACCGACGCGAAGGCCGACACCTGCGAGAACCCGGAGGCGTCCCTCCAGCCCTCGTCGGCTGACGGGCCCTCGATCGCGGCGATCAAGGCACGGGGCAAGCTGGTCGTCGGCGTCGACCAGTCCAGCTACCGCTGGGGTTACCGGAACCCGGAGAAGGGCACGCTCGAAGGCTTCGACATCGACCTGGCCCGGGCCATCGCGCAGGACATCCTGGGCGACTCCGATGCCGTGATCTTCCGTACGATCCCGACGAACCAGCGGATCGCCGCCCTGAACAGCGGCAAGGTCGACCTCGTCGTGCGCACGATGACGATCAACTGCAAGCGGATCCAGCAGGTCGCCTTCTCCACGGCCTACTTCCAGGCCGGGCAGCAGGTCCTGGCGCCGAAGCTGTCCGAGTCGATCACGGGGTACGACTCCTCGCTGAGCGGCAAGCGGGTCTGCACGGCCGAGGGTTCCACGGCGTACGAGGCGCTGGAGGCGAACTCGTTCGGCGCGGTCTTCAAGGACGAGGGCGACGGCACCAAGGCGGACAAGGACCTGCTGACCGTGCCCAACCAGCTGGACTGCCTGGTCAGACTCCAGCTCGGCGAGGTCGACGCGGTCGTCACGGACAACGCGCTCGCGGCCGGCCAGGCGGCGCAGGACCCGGCGGTCGAGCTCAAGGGCAGGCCGTTCACCACGGAGTACTACGGTGTGGCCGCCAAGCTCGGCAACGACGACCTCGTCCGCCGGGTCAACAAGGTCCTGGTGGACTACCGGAAGGGCCCCTGGCAGGACGCGTACAAGCACTGGCTCCAGGCGGACCTGCCCGGGATATCCGGGCCGCCGGCTCCCCTCTACAAGTGAGCAGTCCCTGTACACGCGGCGGAAGAGGTGATCGATGGGCGTCACGGGACCTCCTGATCCGGTGATGGACCGGGACGAGGTGGACCGTGCGCTGGGGCGGCTCGACGCCGAGCACAAGGCGGTCGAGGACTCGCTCCTCGCGCTCCAGGACCACGCGGGCCGCCGGCTGCTCGAAGGAGCCGCGTTGACCGGTGTCACCCGGGACCGCTGGGCGACGGCCGAGCGGACCATCACCCTGCTCTGGACCTGCTTCGACGTCTACACGGACGCGCTCCGCGAGGCCCGCGAGGTGCGGGCGCGGCGCCGCTGGCCCGGCCGGGACGAGCTCGTGGAGCTCACCGAGCGGCTGCGCGGCGAGAGCGTCGTGGTCGCGGGCGGCGCGGGTGAACAGGGGCTGCTCTCCGAGCGGTTCTCCCTGGACGGTCTGGTGCGGCGGATGAACGAGCTGTACGCGTCCTCGCTCGACGTGGTCGTCACCGCCGACGCCGTCTGGTCGGCGCTGCCGGCCCGGATAGACCTGCTCGCGGCCGAGCTCGGCCGGACGCGGACGCTGGCGCACGCGGTCGGCGTGCGGCCCGGGGAGCATCCGGCCGGGGACGAGCTGGAGGAGATCTCGGCCGAGCTGGCCGCGCTGCGCTCCCAGGTGGTGAGCGACCCGCTCGCCTTCTGGCAGCCGGCGGTGGGCAGTTCGGCGCCCGGCGGGGGCCGTCCCGACACCGCGCGGTACGACCGTGCGGCCCTGGCCCTGGAGGACATCCGGCGGGAGATCGAGGCGGTCCTGGCGGTCCGGCAGGACTCCGAGGACCGGCTGCTGCGGGTCCGCGACGTGCTGGTCAGGGCGGACCGGACGCTCGCCGAGGCGCGGTCCGCACGCGGCGAGGTCCTGGCGAAGATCGCCGCGTCCGAGGTGCCGGTGGTGAGCGGTCCGCCGACCGCGCTGCACGAGCGGCTGGCCGCCGCCGCCGAGTACCGCAGGCACGCGCGCTGGCACCGGCTCTCCCCGCTCCTGGACTCCCTGGAGCAGGAGGCGGACGACGAGTTGGCTCGGGCCAGGGAGTCGCTGACGGCGGTCACGGCGCCGCTGGCGGTCCGGGCCGAGCTGCGCGGCCGGCTCGACGCGTACAAGGCGAAGGTCGCGCGGCTGGGGGCGGCGGAGGACCCGCTGCTCATCGAGCGCTACGACACGGCGCGCCGGATGCTGTGGAGCGCGCCCTGCGACCTGCGGGCCGCCGAGCAGGCCGTGCTGCGCTACCAGCGGGCCGCGGCGGACGTACTGTCCGGCCCGAGAGATGCCGGAGGACGACAGTGGTGAGCGGGGAGACGGGCGTGGGGAGCTGTCAGCGGCCTTCGTGCGAGGGATCGTACGAGGACATGGGAGGCGGCGAGCTGTACTGCGACACCTGCGGGCTCGCCCCGGTCGTCGCACCCGGCGGGCTGATCGGCTCGACGCGCACCGGCGTGGCCGTGCCCGGGAAGAACACGGGGACGGACTCCGGCCAGGTGTCCGGGTTCGGGTCCGGTGTCGGGTCCGGCGTCGGCACCGGCGGGCGGGATTCGAGTTCCGCGCGGAGCTCCTCGCGGGCCTCGTCGCGTGCTTCGTCGCGCTCCTCGTCGTCCCGGCGTTCGGTCTCGGGGCGGCTCTCGCGTTCGCTCTCCGGGCGCACCGGGGCGCGTTCGGTGTCGGTGCGCAGCTCGGGCGCGTCGTCCGGGCAGTCGGCGCGCAACCGGCTGGGCGCGGGCCTGGTGACGATTCCGGAGGTTCCCCGTCCGGATCCGCGCGGCGCGGTGATGAAGAACCCCGAGGTTCCCGAGCGGAAGCGTTTCTGCTCCCGCTCCGACTGCGGCGCGCCGGTGGGCCGTTCGCGCGGCGACCGGCCGGGGCGCACGGAGGGCTTCTGCACCTCGTGCGGACACCCGTACTCCTTCGTGCCGAAGCTGCGCGGCGGGGACATCGTCCACGGCCAGTACGAGGTCGCGGGCTGCCTCGCGCACGGCGGTCTCGGCTGGGTCTACCTCGCCGTCGACCGGGCCGTCTCCGACCGGTGGGTGGTGCTGAAGGGCCTGCTCGACACCGGCGACCAGGACGCGATGGCCGCGGCCATCTCCGAGCGCCGCTTCCTCGCGGAGATCGAGCACTCGAACATCGTCCGGATCTACAACTTCGTCGAGCACCTCGACCAGCGCACCGGCTCCATGGACGGCTACATCGTCATGGAGTACGTCGGCGGCAAGTCGCTCAAGGAGATCGCCAACGAGCGGCGCACCCCCGACGGGCGGCGCGACCCGCTGCCGGTCGAGCAGGCCTGCGCGTACGGGATCGAGGCCCTGGAGGCGCTCGGCCACCTGCACAGCAGGAACCTGCTGTACTGCGACTTCAAGGTCGACAACGCCATACAGACCGAGGACCAGCTGAAGCTCATCGACATGGGCGCGGTCCGGCGGATGGACGACGAGGAGTCGGCCATCTACGGCACCGTCGGCTACCAGGCGCCCGAGGTGGCCGAGGTCGGCCCGTCGGTCGCCAGCGACCTGTACACGGTGGCGCGCACGCTCGCCGTGATGACCTTCGACTTCCAGGGCTACACGAACGTCTTCGTGGACTCGCTGCCCGAGCCGGAGCACATCGAGGTCCTGCGGACGTACGAGTCGTTCTACCGCTTCCTCGTCCGCGCCACCGACCCGGACCCGGCACGGCGGTTCGCCTCCGCGCAGGAGATGGCGGAGCAGCTGACGGGCGTGCTGCGCGAGGTCGTGGCGCTCCAGTCGGGGCGGCCGCGGCCCGCGCTGTCGACGCTCTTCGGCACCGAGGTCCGGGTGACGGACACCGCGCTCTTCGCCGAGCTGACCGAGGACGTCTCGCTGCTCGGCGCCCGGAAGGACCGGCGGAAGGGCCGGGGCGCGCTCCCGTCGGCGGCCCTGCCTCCGCAGGGACTCGGCCACGGCCTCGGGTGGCTGCTCGCACCGCTCGACGTCCCCGCCACCGCGCTCGCGCTTCCCGTGCCGCGCGTCGACGCGGCCGACCCCAACGCCGGTTTCCTCGCCGGTCTCCTGGCCGCCGCGCCCTCCGAGCTGCTCGGGGCGCTCGCCGCCGCGCCCGCGCCCTCGGCCGAGCTCCGACTCGCCACCCTGCGGGCCCACCTGGAGCTGGGCGACCTGCCCACCGCCGTGACGACGCTCGCCTCGCTGGAGGAGCGGGACCCGGACGACTGGCGGGTGGTCTGGTACCGGGGCGTCGCCTCGCTGGTGACCGGGGACCACGAGCAGGCGGCCCTGGCCTTCGACGCGGTCTACGACGCCTTCCCCGGCGAGCCCGCGCCGAAGCTGGCGCTCGGCGTCTGCGCCGAGGTCCTCGGCCAGCTGGACAACGCGGCGGAGTACTACCGCCTGGTGTGGGCGACCGACCCGGGCTTCGTCAGCGCGGCCTTCGGGCTCGCCCGGGTGCAGCTCGCGACGGGTGACCGCGCCGGGGCCGTACGGACCCTGGAGTCCGTGCCGGAGGCCTCGATCCACTACACGGCGGCGCGGGTCGCGTCCGTGCGCGCGCGGCTGCGGCGGCGCCCCGCGAGCGAACCGCTCGGCGCCGAACTGACCGCCGCCGCCGCGCAGGTGTCCGCGCTCCAGGGCTTCGGCCTCGACGCGGTCCGGCGGGAGCAGCTGTCGACGGAGGTGCTCGGGACGGCGCTCGACTGGGTACTCTCCGGTAGTCCCGGCGCGGCACCGGGCGGCGGTGCGCTGCTGCTCGGGAGCAGACTGGACGAGCGCGGACTGCGCTTCGGCCTCGAACGCTCGTACCGGGTGCTCGCCCGGCTCGCGCAGCGGGGCGAGGAGAGGATCGAACTGGTGGAGCGGGCCAACCGCTTCCGTCCCCGGACGTGGGTGTGAGGATGTCCCAAGACCCCAGGAACCACCCGCGGCCGACGCCGTCGCACGGTCTCGCCACCTGCCCCGGCTGCGCGGAGCCGGTGGACTCGGGTGACCGTTTCTGCGGGGCGTGCGGCCACGACCTGTCGGCCGTCCCGGCGGAGGCCGGCCCCGACCGCCCGACCGTGCCGATCGCCACGCCCGTGGTCTGGCCGGACGCCCCCGCCAGGGAGCCCGGTTCGCTGTCGACGGCGACCCAGCACCCCGGCGACCTGCCGGGCACCGACTCGGGCGGCCGCGACCTGCCGACGACGGCGGTCCGCACGGACCGAGGCCGCACGGCCGGCGCGCCCGCCGCCGGCGCGCCCGCCTCTGGTACGGCCTCCGGTGGTGCGGCCTCCGGTGACTTCGAGCTGGCCGCGCCCGATCCCCGTACGGCCGTACGAGCGGAACCGGCACAGGCGCAGGCACAGGTCCAGCCGCAGGCACCGGCGACGCCCACGGCGTCCGCCCTCGCCGCCCCGACCGCCCCCGGAAGTACCGTGTGCGTCGCCTGCCGGGCCGGGCGGGTCGACACCGACGGCTACTGCGAGAACTGCGGACACGCCCAGCCCCGCGAGCGGGACCACATGGAGCGGGAGCTCGACGCGGTCGCCGCCGTGAGCGACCGGGGCCTGCGCCACCACCGCAACGAGGACGCGTTCGCCGTCTCGACGACCACGCTCCCCGACGGCTCCCCCGCCGCCCTCGCCATCGTCTGCGACGGCGTCTCCTCGGCGACCCGCCCCGACGAGGCCTCCGCCGCCGCCGCGCGGGCGGCCGGTGACACGCTGCTCGCCGCGCTGCCCCGGGGCATCCACCCGCAGCAGGCGATGCACGAGGCGATCGTCGCCGCGTCCGAGGCCGTCAACGCCCTTGCCGAGGAGCCCGGTCGGGACGGCGCCGAGCACGACCCGCACCGCAACTCCCCGGCCTGCACCATCGTCGGCTCGGTCGTCGCCGACGGCCTGCTCGTCGTCGGCTGGATCGGCGACAGCCGCGTGTACTGGGTCCCCGACGACCGCTCCGCCCGCCCCGCCCGGCTCACCGAGGACGACTCGTGGGCGGCCCAGATGGTCGCCGCGGGGCTGATGAACGAGGCGGAGGCGTACGCGGACGAGCGCGCCCACGCGATCACCGGCTGGCTCGGCGCGGACGCGTACGAACTCGACCCGCACACCGCCTCGTTCAAGCCCGACCGCTCCGGCGTCGTCGTGGTCTGCACCGACGGCCTCTGGAACTACGCCGAGAGCGCAGAGGACATGGCCGGGGTCCTCCCGCCCGACGCGGCGGACCGACCGCTGCACGGCGCGCAGGCCCTCGTCGGCCACGCCCTGGACGGCGGAGGCCACGACAACGTCACGGTCGCGCTGCTCCCGTTCACCTTCACCCCCGAAGGGGCAGGCTCCGCCTGAGAGCGGTCGCCGGTCACCCTTCCCCTCCCCGTTTGTCCCTGCCGCACTGCCGTCCGAGGAGCCGAAACAGATGGCGAACTTCTCCAAGCCGACCGTGCCGCGGTTCTCCGTGGACGTCTACCAGAACGAGTTCCTGCCCGAGGGCGGCCGGGACGTCAGCGCGATCGTCACGGTCACCTCGACCGGCGGCGGCACCGGCGGCGGCTTCGTGGACGGAGCGGGCGGCCCGGGGGGCGCGGGCGGTTCCGCCGGTGTCGTGCTCATGGTCGACTGCTCCGGTTCGATGGACTACCCCGCCACCAAGATGCGCGGCGCCCGCGAGGCGACCGCCGCCGCCATCGACACCCTCCGCGACGGCACCCGCTTCGCCGTCGTCGCCGGCACGCACGTCGCCCGCGAGGTCTACCCCGGCAACGGCCGCCTCGCCGTGGCCGACGAGCAGACCCGGGCCCAGGCCAAGGGGGCGCTGCGGGGGCTGAGCGCGGGCGGCGGCACGGCGATCGGCACCTGGCTGCGGCTCGCCGACCGGCTGCTCTCCTCCGCGGACCTCGCCATCCGGCACGGCGTCCTGCTCACCGACGGGCGCAACGAGCACGAGACCCCGGAGGAGCTGCGGGCCGCGCTCGACGCCTGCGCCGGACGGTTCACCTGCGACGCGCGCGGCGTGGGCACCGACTGGGAGGTCAAGGAGGTCACCGGGATCGCCTCGGCGCTCCTCGGCACCGCCGACATCGTCGCCGACCCGTCCGGGCTCGCCGCCGACTTCACGGCGATGATGGAGCGCACGATGGGCAAGGGCGTGGCGGACGTCATGCTGCGCCTGTGGACGCCGGTCGGGGTCGAGATCGGTTTCGTGAAGCAGGTGGCGCCGACGGTCGAGGACCTGACGGACCGGCGCACGGAGGCCGGGCCGCGCGCCGGTGACTACCCGACGGGTTCGTGGGGCGACGAGTCCCGCGACTACCACGTGAGCGTGCGCGTCCCGCAGGCCTCGGTGGGGCAGGAGATGCTCGCCGCCCGGGTATCCCTCCTCGCTCCCGACCCGGCGGGCGGCGACCCCCGGCCGCTGTCCCAAGGGCTGGTACGGGCCGTGTGGACGGACGACCTCGCGATGTCGACCTCGATCAACCCGCAGGTCGCGCACTACACGGGGCAGGCGGAGCTCGCGGACGTCATCCAGCAGGGCCTGGACGCCCGCAAATCGGGCGACCGGGACGGCGCGACGGCCAAACTGGGCCGCGCGGTGCAGCTCGCGGCGGCCTCCGGCAACGCGGATACGGCGAAACTGCTTTCGAAGGTGGTCGACGTCGTCGACGCGGCGACAGGTACTGTGCGTTTGAAGGCGAAGGTCGCGGAAGCGGACGAGATGACACTCGAAACCCGCTCCACCAAGACCGTTCGCGTCAAGAGGTAGCCCGGCCCGCCGGGCCGGACGACGACGAGAGGGGGAAGCACCGACATGCCGACCTGCCCGAACGGACACCAGTCGGTCTCCGACGACTGGTGCGAGGTCTGCGGCCATCGCATGGCCGGGGCGGGCGCGCCTGCGGGTGCCGTGCCGCCGCCTCCCCCGCCGCCGCCCGCGTACGGATACCCGGGTCCCGGCCCCGGTGGCCCCGGTGGCCCCGGTGGCCCCGGTGGCCCCGGTGGCCCCGGTGGCGGCTTCGGGCCCGGTGGGGACCCGAACGCGACCGCCCAGGCGGAGCTCTGCCCGCAGTGCCGTACGCCGCGCGAGCACATGGCGCCGTTCTGCGAGGAGTGCCGCTGGAACTTCCTCACGAACACGGCGACCTCGTACACGCCGCTGGCCCCGCCGCCGCAGCACTCCGGCCCGCCGCCGGGTCTGAACCTGCCGCCCGGCTTCCAGTCCCCGCCGCCGCCCCCCGCGCCCCCGGCGCAGCAGCCCGACCCCTTCGGCTACCAGGGCTCGCGGCCCTCGCAGGTGAACCGTCCGGCCGAGCCCCTGGGCGCCGAGCCGACGCACCACCAGGCCCCGCCGCAGCGTCCGCCGATGCAGCAGCCGCCGGCCCCGCCCGTACAGCAGCCGCCGATGCAGCAGCCCCCGCAGCCGCCGTCGCAGCAGCAGCCGACGGCTCCGCCCGCGTTCCTCCAGGCGCCGCCGCAGGCCGCCCCGGTCCAGGCCCCGCCGCCGCCCGCGCCGCCGCGGCCCGAGCCGCGCGCGGACGACGACTGGGTGCTGTCGCCGCCCTCGCAGCCGCAGCCCCCGCAGCCGCCCGCGCACCAGGCGCCGCCGCAGGCTCCGCACCCGGCGGCACACCAGGCCCCGCACCAGGCACCGCCCGCGCAGCAGCACCAGCCGCCGCACCAGGGCGCGCCCGTGCAGCAGCCGCCTCAGCAGCAGTTCCAGCCGCCGCAGCCGCCGGCGGGCTGGACCGCAGTGATCGCTCCCGACCGCGAGTACTTCATGGCGATGATGCACCGCAGCGGGCCCGAGGCCTCGGGCCTCAACCTGCCCGCGTACTCGCCGGCGAAGCACCTGCCGCTCCAGGGCACCCAGGTCTCCATCGGCCGTCGCCGGCACTCCACCGGGGAGTCCCCCGACATCGACCTGTCGGTGCCGCCGGAGGACCCGGGCGTCTCGCACCAGCACGCCGTGCTCGTGCGGCAGCCGGACGGTTCGTGGGCGGTGGTGGACCAGAACTCCACCAACGGCACCACCATCAACGGCGGCGAGGAGCCGATCCAGCCGTACGTCCCGGTCCAGCTCCAGGAGGGCGACCGGGTGCACGTCGGCGCGTGGACGACGATCACGATCCGCCGCGGCTGACGGTTCTCAGGCGGGCAGGGGCCAGGCGTGCGGACCTCCGGGGTCGTCGAGCCAGGCCCACTGCCGGTCGCCGCTGACCGTGACCCCGAAGCGCTCCCGCTCCGGTCTGCCCTCGCGCAGCCAGAGCGAGAGCGCTTCGCGCCTGTCCAGGGTCCCGTCGACGAGCCCGCTCAGGAAGGCGAAGCGCTCGTCCCCGCCCGGGCCGTGGCGCGGGAGGCGGGCGGCGGCGCCCCGCAGCGCCACGAAGTACGCCGGGGTGTCGAGGAACCGGCCCCTCCGCGTGGGTCCCGTCGCGGACGGCGAGCAGCAGCAGCCCGGGGGCGAGCGGTCGGGCAGGCGGTACGGGCGGTACGGGCGGTACGGGCGGTACGGGCGGTCCTAAGCCTCCGGTCCTCGGCCGGGTCATCTGAGACGATGGAACGGTGAACGAGATTCCCGGGGAAACGGTGCAGGAGCGGACCTTCTACGAGCAGGTCGGCGGCGAGGAGACGTTTCGCCGCCTGGTCCGGCGCTTCTACGAGGGCGTCGCGGAGGACCCGCTGCTGCGTCCGATGTACCCCGAGGAGGACCTCGGTCCGGCGGAGGAGCGCTTCGCCCTCTTCCTCATGCAGTACTGGGGCGGCCCCCACACGTACAGCGACCACCGCGGCCACCCGCGGTTGCGGATGCGCCACGCGCCCTTCGTCGTCGACCAGGCCGCGCACGACGCCTGGCTGGGTCACATGCGCGTCGCCCTGGACGAGCTCGCGCTCGCGCCGGAGCACGAGGCGGAGCTGTGGCGGTACCTGACGTACGCGGCGGCCTCGATGGTGAACACCGCCGGCTGACGCTCGGGGTTTTCTCTCCGGATCACCCCTGGAGCGACACATTCCGGAGCTGCGACGCCAAATAACGGTCACGATCCCATCAAGGTCGGTCCGCAAGCGGTTTCCAGCGACGGGTGCCCTCTGAAAGCATCCAAGGAACTTTCGGGGTTCCAGGGGGATGGGTGACGGGGTTCGTATTCCTGCGCGTCAGGGCGCACCGGCTGCTGCTCGCCGCCGCACTGCTCGCCGTCCTGCTGACGACGACCGTGCTGGCCACGCTCGCCGCCTTCTCGACGTCCATCGGGGACGCGGCGCTCCAGGCCGTGCTCCAGGGCCGTTCCTCCGCCGCCGCCTCGCTCGTCGTGACCGGACAGGTCGACGCCGCGAAGCGGACGAGCGCCGACGAGGCCGTGCGCGAGGCGGCGGGCAGGACCTTCGACGGGCTGCCCGTGACCGTCCGGCGCGTGGAGCGCTCGGGGCCGTACGCGCTGCCGCGGAGCCTCCAGCCGCCCGCGGCCCGCAAGGGCGACCCCGACCTGACGCACTTCGCCGCGTTCGACCGCGACCGCCTCTCCCTCGTCAAGGGCGCCTGGCCCTCGGCGGCGCGGCCCGGCGGCGTGGTCGAGTCCGCGATCCCCGAGGAAGCCGCCCGGCGCCTGAAGATCGGGCCCGGGACCGTCCTCACCCTCGACGACCGGCTCGCCGACGGGGAGGTACGGACCCGGATCACCGGCGTCTACCGGCCCCGCGACACCCGTGACCCGTACTGGCAGCTCGACCCGGCCGGCGGACGCGGCATCCGGACCGTCGCCTTCACCACGTACGGCCCGCTCCTCGTCGACCCGGCCGTCCCCGCCGCGATGGCGCTGAGCACCGGCACCACCGCGTGGCTCGCCGACCCCGACTTCCGCGGCGTCACGACCGACCGGATGGACGCCCTGCGCGCCTCGTCCACGGAGGTGCCGCGGGCGCTCGCCGAGAACACCGCCGCCTTCGGGACGACGATCAGCGCCTCGACCGCCCTCCCGACCGTGCTCGACGAGACCGGGCGGGCGCTGGTCGTCTCCCGTTCCACCGTCCTCATCGTCGCCGTGCAGCTGGTGCTGCTCGCCGCGTACGCGCTGCTGCTCGTCGCCCGGCTGCTCAGCACCGAGCGCTCCGGCGAGACGGCGCTGCTGCGGGCCCGCGGCGGCTCGCGCCGCCGGATCGCCTGGCTGGCCGCCACCGAGGCGCTGCTCCTCGCGCTGCCGGCCGCGCTCGCCGCCCCGCTCCTGACGGGGCCGCTGACCCGGCTCTTCGCCGAGCGGTCCGCGCTCTCCTCCCTCGGCGTACGGCTCGACACGAGCCCCTCGCTCCAGGTGTGGCTGGTCGCCGCGGGCGTGGCGCTGTGCTGCGCCGCCGCCGTCGTGGCCCCGGCGCTCGCCGCCGGAGACGGGTCCGTCGTCTCGCTGCGCAAGGGCCGGTCGGGAACGCTGCCCGCGCCCGTGCGCGCCGGGGCCGACATCGGTCTCCTCGTCATCGCGGGCGTCGCGTTCTGGCAGCTCCAGCGGCCGTCCGCCACCGGCGCCGCGCTCGGCGGGGACTCCGTCGACCCGGTGCTCGTCGCCGCGCCCGCCCTGGCCCTGCTCGCCGGGACCGTCCTGACGCTGCGCCTGCTGCCGCCCGCCGCCAAGCTGGCCGAGCGGCGCGCCTCGCGCGGGCGCGGCCTGTCCGCGGCCCTCGCGGGCTGGCAGTTCAGCCGCAGGCCGCTGCGCGGCGCGGGCCCCGTCCTCCTCCTCGTCCTCGCCGTGGCGATGGGCATGCTGACCATCGCGCAGAGCACCTCCTGGGAACGCTCGCAGCGCGACCAGGCCGACTTCCGGGCCGGCGCGGACGTCCGCGTCCTGGCCGCCGGGCCGGGCGAGCCGACGCAGACCGAACGCCTCGCCTCCGTGCCGGGCGTCACGGCCGTGGCCCCGGTGCACCGCGCCTCGCTCGACGTCGGCGGCAAGAACGCGACGGTCCTCGCCGTCGACACCCGCGAGGCCAGGGCCGGCCTGCTGATCCGTCCCGACCTGGCCGGGGCGCCGACCGCGGCCGAGGTCCTCGCCCCGCTGACGCCCCAGGCCGTCACCCGCCCCGGGCTCCCGCTGCCCGCCGGCACCCGGGCCCTCCACATCGACCTGCGCACCGACGCTCCGGCCCGCACCCCGGACGCCCGGGTGACGGCCCTCCTGGAGGACCCGGACGGCATCCCGTACCGGCGCGTCCTCGGCGCCCTTCCGTCCGACCGGCGCGGCCACCGGCTGACGCTCGACCTCGGCGACCTGACCGCCGAGACCGGAACCTCCGGCGGTACGGGCTCCGCGGGCGGCTCCGGCGGGCTGCTCACGCTCACCGGCCTGGAGGTCATCGGCTCGGTCGACGACGGCACCACCCGTCAGCACACCCTGCGCGTCGAGCGGTTCACCACCGTCTCCGGGGACGGCACCACGCGCGTCGACGCCCCCGGGGACGTCCTCGCCCTCTGGTCCCGCGCCGCCGACCAGACCCTGAACGGGGAGGAGCAGGTGCCCGTCACCACGATCGGCGGCCCCGGCTCCGCGGGGCCCGGCGGCACCCCGGCCCCGTACTCCGTCTCCTACGAGGTCGTCGGCAGGCTCGCGGGCGACCAGCTCTGGGGCCCCGAGGAGTACACGGTGAACCTCGTCGCGCCCGGGCCGAAGGCGCCCGCCACGCTGCCCGCCGTCGTCACCGAGTCCTACCTCGCCGCGACCGGGGCCAAGGTCGGGGACAAGCTGGAGATCAGCCTCGGCGGCAAGTCCGTCGGTATCACCGTCGCGCGCGTGGTCAGGGAACTGCCGACCACCGGTCCCGGTGCGCGGGCCGCCGCCGCGACCGTCACCGTCCCCGAGACCGGCGGCGCGGTCCTCGTCGACCTCACCTCCGCCAACCGGTTCCTGGCGGCCGACGAGACCGCGAGCGTGCCCGCCACCGAGTGGTGGCTGACCGTCGCGCCCGGCAGGTCCGACGAGGTCGCCGCCGCCCTGCGGGCCCGTCCGAGCGCCGACCCCGCGCAGGTCGTCGTCCGCGACGAGACCGCCGCGGAGCTGCTCGGCGACCCGCTCGGCGCGGGTCCCAACGCCGCCCTGATGGCGGTCGCGGCGGCCGCCGCGGCGCTCGCCGCCGTCGGCTTCGCCGTCGGCTCGGCGGGCGCGATGCGGGAACGTTCCGCCGAGTTCGGCGTGCTGCGCGCGCTCGGCACCCCGCAGCGCCGCCTCGCCCGGCTGATCGCCGCCGAGCAGGGCGTCCTCATCGCCGTCGGCCTGCTCGTCGGCGTCGGCATCGGCGCCGTCCTGGCCCGGGCCGTCGTCCCGCTCGTCGTCCTCACCGGCCAGGCCGCCAGGCCCGTACCGCCGGTTCTCGTGGAGCTGCCGCTCGGCCAGGTGGCGCTGCTGCTCGCCGGGGTCGCTGCCCTGCCGCTCGCGATCGTCGCGACGATCGCGCTGCGCCGGACCGACCCGGTCGTGACCCTCCGCCACCAGGGGGAGCACTGATGACCGCCGAGCGCCGACCCGAACTCCCCAGGGAGAGCACCGACATGCCCCGGACCCCGTCCGCCACCCCGCCCGAGAAGCAGGCCCGTGCCGTCGCCCCCTGGGTGCGGACCCGGCTGCGGACCGCGCCCTGGGCCGCCGTCTCCCTGGCGCTCCTCGTCCTCGTCACCTCCTACCTCGCCGCCGCGCTCCCACGGGTCGTCGACGCGTACGAGACGGAGGGCCTGCGCCACGAGATCGCGACCGCCCCGCCGCACAGGACCGTCCTCGACCTGACGGTCCCGCTGCGCATCAACGAGCCGCGCTCGAACCTCACCCCCGCAGTCCTCGGCACGAAGCGCGACCGGCTGCGCGCCCTCTTCCCCGAGCCGCTGCGGACCGACCCCGAGCAGACCGTCCACGGCATCCGCACGGTCACCCGCGTCCAGGGCCTCGACCGGTGGCTGCCCCGGCCCGACGGCATCAGCCCCGAGTTCGTCCTCTCCTCGCCGTCCGACCTGACCGCCCACGCGACCGTCCGCCAGGGCCGCCTGCCCGCCGGAACGGCCGACGCCCCGGAGGCGGCGGTCACCGCCGCGACCGCGAAGTCCCTGAACATCAGGCCCGGTTCCGTCGTCCACGTGCCCGGCAAGTTCAGCTCCGAGCCGCTCGCCGTGACCGTCACCGGGATCGTCGAGCCGCGCGGCCCCGAGTCCGCCTACTGGGCGGTCGAGCCGCTCCTGCGGACCCCCGCGCTCGCCCCGCTCGTCGGCGACGAGGTGAAGTACTACTGGCAGGCGGCGCTGCTCCTCTCCCCCGTCTCCGCACCGATCCTTCCCGCGACCACCGGCGAACCCGAGCTGTTCTGGCGCTTCATGCCGACCTCGGACCACCTCACCGCACGCGACGTCGACCGGCTCGCCACCGCCCTCGACAGCGTCGGCACCGGGGCCGACCTGGCCGACATGCGCCAGGTCATGGGGATCAACGGCGCCGCCGCCACCGAACTCGACGCCCTCGTCGGCGACTTCCGCTCGATGCGCCAGGCGATCGACCCCGTCGTGGCCGTCGCCGTCTTCGGCATCGGCGCCGTCGCCGCCGTCGTCCTCGCCATGACCGGCGGCCTCTTCGCCGCCCGCCGCGACAGCGAACTCTCCCTGCTGCGCTCGCGCGGCGCCTCGCTCACCGGCATCGGCCTGCGGCTCCTCGGCGAGACCTCGGCGGTGACGATCCCGGCCGCGGCCCTCGGCCTCCTCCTGGCCGTCGTGACCGTACGGCCCCCGGAGGCCGCGGGCGGCGGCCCGGGCTCCGGCCTCCCCCTCACCTCCTCCGTCCTCGCCGCCGCCTGCGTCGCGCTCCTCGCCATGCTCGTGCTGCCGCTCCGCGCGGTCGTCCTGCACCGCCGCCCCCGCCTCCACGGAGGACGCGACGACCTCCTCGACGCCCGCCCGTCCCGCCGCCGCACCGTCGCCGAACTCACCCTGCTCGTCCTCGCCGTGGGCGCCGTCGCCTCGCTGCGACTGCGCGGAGGATCCGCCGCTCCGGACGGCTCCGGGTCGGGCCCCGGCCAGGGCGGGGCCGGCTCCGGGGCGGCCGGGGGCGGGGGCTCGGCGGACCTGCTCCTGAGCGCCGCGCCGGTCCTCGTCGGGATGATCGCCGCGCTCGTCCTCGTACGCCTCTACCCCCTGCCCCTGCGGTGGCTCGCCCGGCCCGCGCGGCGGCTGCGCGGGGCCGTGGGACCGCTGGCGCTCGCCAGGGCCGGACGCTCCTCGTCCACCGGCGCGCTCCCGCTGCTCGCGCTCGTCCTCGCGCTGGCCACCGCCGCGTTCGGCGGCTCCGTCCTCGGCGGCGTCGCCGAGGCCCGCGACCGGGCCGCGCTGCTCGCGACCGGCGCGGACGCCCGGATCGAGGGCTCCGTCGAGTTCACCCCGGTCCCCGAGGGGCTCACCGAGGCCGTACGCGGCACGGCGGGCGTCCGGGACGTCGCCGCCGTGCAGATCGAGTACGGCGTCTCCCTCCCCTCCCACCAGGGCACCACCGCCCCGGCGATGAGCACCCCCCTCGTCGGCGTCGAACCCGACTCCTACACGCGCCTCGCCGCACGCACCGGCTTCGGCCCGTTCCCCGCCGCGCTCCTCGCCTCCACCGGCCGGGGCGGTGAGGACGCCGTCGCCGACACCGCGCGCGTCCTGCCCGCCGTCGCCTCCCCGTCCGTCGCCGACCGGCTCGGCACCGAACCCCTGGAGATCATCTCCGCGGCCGGTGTCTTCCGCGTCAAGGTCGTCGCCGTCCGGTCCACCACCCCGGCCCTCACCGGCGCCGACTTCCTCCTCGTCAACATCGCCGACCTCACCCACCCGCAGCCCACCGCGCTCCTCGTCACCGGCACCGCCGCCAAGGGCCCCGCCCTGCGCGCCGCCGTCACCGGCAAGGCCGTCAAGCCCGACGACTTCGCCGTCACCCTGCGCGGAGAACTCCGCTCCACCTACGTGGACTCGCCGCTCCAGAGCGGCGCCGAGCGGATCTACGCGGCGGCCATCGGCGCGGGCGCCGGATTCGCCGCCGTCGCCGTCCTGCTCTCCCTCATGCAGAGCGCGCCGGAACGCACCAAGCTCCTCGCACGACTGCGGACCATGGGCCTCACCCGCAAGCAGGGCCGTCGCCTCCTCGGCCTCGAAGCCCTCCCGCAGGCGGTCCTCGCCGCCCTCGGCGGCATGCTCGCCGGCTGGGCGACCGTCCCGCTGCTCGCCCCCGGCATCGACCTCTTCCGGCTGGCCCTCGCGACGACCCCGGGCCTCTCGGCGCTCGACAGCGCCCCACTGCGGGCGGACCCCTGGTCGCTGGCCCTGCCCGCACTCGGCGTCGTCCTCCTCACGGGGGCGGCGGCGCTCGGGCAGGCGTGGTGGGCCGTACGCAGGGGCTCGATCCAGGAACTCAGGGCAGGAGACGCACGATGACGCAGACCGACAGCACGGTTTCGGGGACCACCCTGGAGGAGCTCGAGCGGCGGGCGAACGCGCACCGCGACCGGCCCTCGTACGGCCACGACGCCCTCATCGCCTGCGACCGGCTCGTCCGGATCTTCACCACCGACGGGGTCGAGGTGCAGGCGCTCCAGGGCCTCGACCTCCTCGTGAAGGAGGGCGAGTTGATGGCCCTCGTCGGCGCCTCCGGCTCCGGCAAGTCGACCCTGATGAACATCCTCGCCGGCCTCGACGTCCCCACCGCGGGCGCCGCCCGCGTCGCCGGTTCCGACCTGCTCGCCATGGACGGCAAGGCCCGTCTCCGCTACCGCCGCGAGGTCGTCGGCTTCGTCTGGCAGCAGACCGCCCGCAACCTCCTGCCCTACCTGACGGCAGCTCAGAACGTGGCCCTGCCGATGCAGTTGCGGGGACGGACCAAGCGCAAGACCGAGCGCGCCGAGGAGCTCCTCGCCATGCTCGGCATCGCCGAGGTCCGCGACCGGCGGCCCCACCAGCTCTCCGGCGGGCAGCAGCAGCGGGTGGCCATCGCCGTCGCCCTCGCCAACAACCCGGCCGTCCTCCTCGCCGACGAGCCGACCGGCGAACTCGACTCGGCCACCGGCGAGCAGGTCTTCGCGGCCTTCCGCCGCGCCAACGAGGAGCTCGGCACGACCATCGTCATCGTCACCCACGACCAGGCCGTCGCCTCCGAGGTCCGCCGCACGGTCGCCATCCGCGACGGCCGCACCTCCTCGGAGGTCCTGCGCCGCACGGAGGTCGACGAGCAGGGCCAGGAGTCCCTGGTGGCACGGGAGTACGCGATGCTCGACCGCGCGGGGCGGCTCCAGCTCCCGGCGGAGTACACCAAGACGCTCGGGATGGAGCACCGCGTGGCGCTCGAACTGGAGCAGGACCACATCGGGGTGTGGCCGGACGACGTGGAGCACTGACGGCGTCCAGCGCTGAGAGCGGGGAGCACTGACGGCCTCGAAGGCTCGTCCTCGCCGTGGCTGCCGGGCCTCCTCGCGGTCCTGGCGCCGGCGGCACCGACGGCGGGCGCGCGCCACGTCGCCCTGCGCGAGAGCCGCCCGGCGCCGGGGCGCGGGCGGGTCGGGGCCGGGTCAGCGGGGCGCGACGCCCAGCGAGAGCGGGACGGTGCGGAGGGCCACGGAGCCGTACGGGGTACGAAGCCGGAGCCACGGCCCGGAGGCGAGGAGCGCGACGGGGGCCTCGCCCGGCGGCAGGAAGCCGAGCGACTGCGCGGCGTGGACGGCCCGCAGCGGAAGGCCGGTGGTGCCGAGGGTCCTGGTCCAGATCGCGCGCCCGATGGCGTCGCGCTCGGCCCTCGTGCGCCGCTCCTCGGGCAACTCCGCGTCGCGCGCCCGGAATTCGGCGACGGCGGCGGCGACGGCGCCCCGCATGTCGGCGACGCCGGGGAGCCCGGCGACGGGTGCCCAGCCGGAGCGGGGCGGGAGGACGCCGGTCCACGGCGGGCCGGTGACGGCGCCGGGGACGACGGCCTTGCCGCCGGACTCCTCGATCCCGTCGAGGAGTTCACCGGCGGAGACGGTGACGTCCAGGTCGACGGGGTCGGCGAGCCGGGCCGTGCGGATCGCGAGGACCTCGAAGGACGGCGGGCGGCCGAAGACGGCCAGGGCCCCGCCGCCCGCCTGGAGGCGGACGGCGGCCGCCCGGTCGTAGTGGACCAGGCGGGTCAGGAAGGCGGCGAGGGCCGCCGCCTCCCTGGGGTCGGCGAAGTGGAGCGGCGCGAGCACGGTCATGCGGCGGAGTTCATCCCGTCGTCCACGTACTCCTCCAGGAAGTGGCGCTCCTCGGCGGTGATCCGCCGGGGGCGCTGCGTCTCCAGGTCGAAGGGCACGACGACCGTGGACGCGCGGACGTACACGACGTCGGCGTCCTTGATCTCGTAGGCGATCGTCAGGGACGCCGCGCCTATCTTCGTCACCCACGACTCGATGGTCACCGGCTCGTGCCGGTGGACCAGCGGCCGCTTGTAGTCGATCTCGTGCCGGGCCACGACGGACCCGCCGGAGAACGAGGGAGAACCGTCCCCCGGCGCGAGCCGGAACATGAAGTCGATCCGCGCCTCTTCCAGGTACCGCAGGAAGACGACGTTGTTGACGTGCCCGAAGGCGTCCATGTCCGACCAGCGCAGGGGACAGCTGTAGATGTGTCTGGCCACCGACCTCAGCCTCGGGTCAGCTTCTTGTAGGTGGCACGGTGCGGACGGGCGGCGTCCGGACCGAGGCGCTCGATCTTGTTCTTCTCGTACGACTCGAAGTTGCCCTCGAACCAGAACCACTTCGAGTCGCCCTCGTACGCCAGGATGTGCGTGGCGACCCGGTCGAGGAACCAGCGGTCGTGGGAGATGACCACGGCCGCACCCGGGAACTCCAGGAGCGCGTTCTCGAGCGAGGACAGGGTCTCGACGTCGAGGTCGTTGGTCGGCTCGTCGAGGAGCAGCAGGTTGCCGCCCTGCTTGAGGGTGAGCGCGAGGTTGAGGCGGTTGCGCTCACCGCCGGAGAGCACGCCGGCCGGCTTCTGCTGGTCCGGGCCCTTGAAGCCGAACGCGGAGACGTAGGCGCGGGAGGGCATCTCGACGTGGCCGACGTTGATGTAGTCGAGCTCGTCGGAGACGACGGCCCACAGCGTCTTCTTCGGGTCGATGTTGGCGCGGCTCTGGTCGACGTACGAGATCTTGACGGTCTCGCCGACCTTGACGCTGCCGGAGTCCGGGGTCTCCAGACCCTGGAGCATCTTGAAGAGCGTGGTCTTGCCGGCGCCGTTCGGGCCGATGACGCCGACGATGCCGTTACGGGGCAGGGTGAAGCTCAGGTCGTCGATGAGGACCTTGTCGCCGAAGGCCTTCGAGAGGTTCTCGACCTCGACGACGATGGAGCCCAGGCGCGGGCCCGGCGGGATCTGGATCTCCTCGAAGTCCAGCTTCCGCATCTTGTCGGCCTCGGCCGCCATCTCCTCGTAGCGGGCGAGACGGGCCTTCGACTTGGCCTGGCGGCCCTTGGCGTTGGACCGGACCCACTCGAGCTCTTCCTTGAGCCGCTTGGCGCGCTTGGCGTCCTTCTGGCCCTCGACCTTGAGTCGCTCGGACTTCTTGGTCAGGTAGGTGGAGTAGTTGCCCTCGTACGGGTGGGCGCGACCGCGGTCGAGCTCGAGGATCCACTCGGCGACGTTGTCGAGGAAGTACCGGTCGTGGGTGATGGCCACGACGGTGCCCTTGTACTGCGCGAGGTGCTGCTCCAGCCAGTTCACCGACTCGGCGTCGAGGTGGTTGGTGGGCTCGTCGAGGAGCAGCAGGTCGGGGGCCTCGAGGAGGAGCTTGCAGAGCGCGACGCGGCGCTTCTCGCCACCGGAGAGGTTGGTGACGGGCCAGTCGCCGGGCGGGCAGCCCAGGGCGTCCATGGCCTGCTCCAGCTGCGTGTCGAGGTCCCAGGCGTTGGCGTGGTCCAGGTCCTCCTGGAGCTTGCCCATCTCGTCCAGGAGCGCGTCGGAGTAGTCCGTCGCCATGAGCTCCGCGACCTCGTTGAAGCGCTTCAGCTTCTCCATGGTCTCGGCGGCGCCCATCTGGACGTTCTCGAGGACGGTCTTGGTCTCGTCGAGCTTCGGCTCCTGCATGAGGATGCCGACGGAGAACCCGGGCGACAGGAACGCGTCACCGTTGGACGGCTGCTCCAGGCCGGCCATGATCTTCAGAACGGTGGACTTACCGGCACCGTTCGGGCCGACCACACCGATCTTCGCGCCCGGCAGGAAGCTCAGCGTCACGTCATCGAGGATGACCTTGTCGCCGTGCGCCTTGCGCGCCTTGCGCATCGTGTAGATGTACTCAGCCAAGAGAAACCGTCCGGCAAAGAGTGAGTGGGCAGATACACCCCATCTTGCCTGACCGCCACCCTCAGGCGGAAACCGGCGGGGGCGGAGCCGGGGTGCGTTCCGGGGCGCGCCGGAGGTGTTCCGGGGGCGCGACCGGCCTGTTTTCGCGGTGGAACGGAGCCCGGACGTGCGACGACCCCGGACGCGGGAGCGGTCCGGGGTCGTGCCGGGGTCGTGCGTGAGCCGCCGGGGGCTCACGGAGTGACGCGGATCACGCACTCCGTGTGCCCCGGGGCCCGGGTCGGCCTACTGGCCGGCGGCCTTCTTCTTGCGGAGGAAGAACACCGCGCCGCCGCCGACGAGGACGAGCGCGACGGCGATGCCGGCGATCATCGGGGTGGCGTTGGAGCTACCGGTCTCGGCGAGGTCGCCGCCGCCGGTGGTGCCGGTCGTGCCCGTGGTGCCGGTCGTCCCGGTGGTGCCGGTGGAGCCGCCCGCGGTGCCCGCCTCGGTGCTGGTGGAGGCCGACGGGGTGGGCTCGGTGGTCGCCGGGGTGGAGGCCGAGGTGGACGGGGTCACCGACGGGGTGGCCGTGGAGGGCTCCGTGGAGGGGGTCTGCGAGGGCTGCGGGCCGGGGGGAGCCGTCTGGCAGTCCAGGACGCCCTCGAAGGTCTCCTCGAAGCCGTTCGGGCCGGTGATCGTGAACTTGTACGCCTCGTCCTCGGCGACGGGGACCGCGATGGTCTTCGTCTCGCCCGGGGCGACCGTGTGCGAGGTGCCCTTCAGGTCGAAGGACCAGGGCTCGGTGCCCTCGTTGGTCGCGATGACCTCGAGGCCGCCCTTGGCGCAGTCCTTCGCGACCGTGACGGCCGGGACGGCGCCGGACTTCGCCCAGCT
Organism: Streptomyces sp. NPDC020807; assembly: GCF_040641575.1. NCBI lineage: Bacteria > Bacillati > Actinomycetota > Actinomycetes > Kitasatosporales > Streptomycetaceae > Streptomyces > Streptomyces sp. NPDC020807. Next base: position 287,541 of record NZ_JBFADU010000003.1, on the reverse strand, counting down.
GGCGACGGCCTTGGCGTTGACGGTCGACTCGCTGGAGCCGGCCAGGATCAGGGTCTGCGACGCGCCCTCGGTGGAGACGAACGCGCGGCCCAGCGGGACCTCGGTGGTGGCCTCGGCGGTCAGGTCGGCGCTGCCGTCGGCGGCGTCGGCGGGCACGTCGAGGAAGAGCTCGGTCTTGCCGGCCTTGACCTGGCTGACGGGCTTGCCGTCCTTGTCGACGAGGGTGACGCCCGCCGGGGAGCCGGCGGCGAGGGCGACGTCGGCGGTCTCGGCGTTGGTGTCGACGACGACCGGGCCGATCTTCTCGCCGGGCCGGCCCGCGACGGACGCCGGGGACAGGCTCAGAGAGGCCTTGGGCTCGGCGAGGTTGGCCGCCTTCGCCAGGAGGTACTCCTTGAGCTTCTGGGCGTCCGGGTCCTTCGGCGTCACGGACTTGACGTCGTCGGAGAGGGTCCAGATCGCGGCCTGCGTGCCGGCCGCGGCCTCCTTCTTGTCGAGCTCGACGCCTCCGAGCTTCGCGCCGAGGGCCTCGGCGGAGAGCTTCGGGTAGCCGTTCTCAAGGATCCAGAGGATCTTGCCGGCGTCGTTGTTGTCGTGGAGGGAGGACTCGCTCCAGCCGACTTCCTTGTAGGAGAAGTCGTGGTGCGCCGGCGTGTGGAGGTCGATGCAGTAGGTGAAGAGGGTGCCCCCGCCGTCGACCTCCATCTTGAACAGGCCGCCGCTGACGGTCCAGTCGGTGCCGTCGTTCTCGACGATCTCGACGGCGCCGGCGTCCTCCGTCAGCGAGCCGAGCTTCGCCGTGACGCCACCGCTGCCCGTGGCGTCACCTGCGGCGAGCGCCGGTCCCGCGGTCGCTATGGAGCCGACCGCGACGAGCCCGGAGACCAGCGTCGCGGCGGCCAGACGGGCGGATACACCACGCCCACGAACTGAAAACATTGATTCCCCTCCGGGCGAATCACTCCGCGAACGTGGTCGGTTCGCGTGGGGGGAGGACTCGCCTGCGCACTCAGCAGGACTCGATGGGCTCAGATGCCTCACGAGTACCCGGGAATCCTAGGGACGTGGAACCCCCAGGTGTCCGGTCCTGCGGTCAGATAACCATTCCGTCTCGAAATCGTTATGCGCCCCGCGTGTTGGTCGACAAATCCCCACAACACATGGTCAGGGAACGGTTACGAGCTGCGTCGTCGCGGTCATCCACGGGTCCGCTTCGCGCCCACGACCGCCCGTCAGTTCGTCCGTCGCGACCGCCGGTTGGGGCTCGGACCTGCTCGTCCGCCGGAAGGCCGCCGTCCCGCGCGTCAGATCGTGCCCGACGGCCACCGCGGCCACGTCGACGAAGGTCTTGCGCTGCCCGTCGCGCTCGTCCTCGCGCACCCGCAAACGCCCGTGCACCACGAGCGGTTCGCCGACCGTCACCGAGGCCGCCAGATTCGCGCCGAGCGTCCGCCAGGCCGACACCGTGTAGAAGCTCGTGCTCCCGTCGGTCCAGAGCGCGCGCTCGCGGTCCCAGCGGCGCGAGGTCACCGCGAAGCGGAACCTCGCCACCCCGCCGGCCGCCGTCTCGCGGTACTCCACCGCCGTCGCCACGTTGCCGACGAGCGTCACGGTCGTCTCGTTCATGATTCCGCCCCCACCTGTGCCGTTGATCCTGGTCGGCACCATGGTGGGGGCGGGGGAAGAATCTCGCCGCGGCCTGTGGACAGACCGGCGATTGTGGACAACTCCCACACTCGGAAGCGTGGTTTACGCCGCGGAAGGGCGGTGTGCTCCGCCTCGCGCGGCGCGGCGGCCTACCGCACGGCGTATCGCACGGCCTCGCACGGCGCGGCGGCCTACCGCACGGCGTATCGCACGGCCTCGCGCGGCCTATCGCGCGGCCTATCGCGCGGCGGCTGCCACGCAGCGTCCTATCGCGCACCCGCCCTCGTCGCGCCCATCCGCGTCGCGCCCGAGCGGCTCCCGCCGACCACCCGCGCCGAGGGCCGGACCCCGGTCATCGTCCCGGTCCCCCTCCCGCTCACCGTCGCGTACTGCTCGCGGACCTCCCGGTAGCGCATCAGCTCGGCCGCCACCGGGTCGAGGACCCGGGCCCGGCCGCAGGCCGCGGCCGCCTCCCGCAGGGCGCGCTCGGCCTCCTGCCCGTACCGCCGCGCCGGCCCCTTCACCGCGCCCTCGCAGGCCCATTCGACCAGCGGCCCGCCGATGATGCCGCCGACCATCACGAGCACCGGCGGCAGCAGCCCCGGCTGGACGACGCCGACGATCTGGCCGACCAGCCACAGGGCGCCGAAGACCTGGAGGAGCGTCATGACGGCCTGGAGCAGGACCGCCGCGGGCCACCAGGCCGGCCGTGGCGGGCGCGCGGCCGGGTCGCCCAAGCCGACCGTCAGCTCGTCGAGCGCCTCGGGAAGCCCGTCGGCCCCGCGCGCGGCGGCCTCGCGGACCGCCTGCGCCCAGGGGGCGGGCAGCCCGCGCGAGGCCTCGTCGGCGACGATCCGTACCGCCTGCTCGACGCGCTGGCGTGCCGTCAGCTCGTCCTCGACCGGGGACTCCGGACGGGGGTCGGTGGAGCCGTGCGCGCGCAGTCGCCCGTACCAGCGGTAGAGCCGCAGCCACGGCGTCCCGCAGGCGCGGATGGCGCCGCGCCGCCAGACCCGCTCGGCGGCCTCGCCCGCCGCCTGGGCGCCGACGGCGACGGCGAGCCGGTCCGCGAAGTCCTCCCGGGCGCGCTCGTCGAGGCCGGGGCGGCCGTCGGCGACGTACGAGGAGCGCAGCCGGCCGGCGGCGGCGTCGATGTCGGCGGCGATCCGCCGCTCGGGCGCGGTCCTCTCCTGGACGAAACGGCCGACCAGTTCACGCAGTTCGGGTACGCCGTCGCCGGTCAGCGCGGAGACGGCGAGGACGGTGGCGCCGGGCTCGCCGTGCTCGCCGAGCGCGACGCCGTCCTCGTCGAGGAGGCGGCGGAGGTCGTCGAGGACGAGGTCGGCGGCCTCGGTGCCGAGCCGGTCGATCTGGTTGAGGACGACGAAGGTGACCTCGGCGTGCCCGGCTAGCGGGCGGAGGTAGCGCTCGTGGAGTGCGGCGTCGGCGTACTTCTCGGGGTCGACGACCCAGATGACGGCGTCGACCAGGCCGAGGACCCGGTCGACCTGGTCGCGGTGGGCGGTGACGGCCGAGTCGTGGTCGGGCAGGTCGATGAGGACGAGGCCCTGGAGTTCGGCGTCGGCCGCGCCGCCCGCGAGGGGGCGGCGGCGCAGCCGGCCGGGGACGGCGAGCCGGTCGAGGAGTCCGGCGGCGCCCTCGGACCAGCTGAGCGCGATGGGCGCGGAGGTGGTGGGGCGGCGCAGGCCGGTCTCGGAGACGGGGACGCCGGCGAGGGCGTTGAAGAGCGTGGACTTGCCGCTGCCGGTGGCGCCGGCGATGGCGATCACGGTGTGCCGGGAGGAGAGCCGCTGACGGGCGGCGGCCTCGTCGAGGACGCGCCCGGCCTCGGCGAGGGCGTCGCCCTCCACGCGCGCGCGTGACAGGCCGACGAGCTCGTGGAGTGCGTCGAGGCGGGTACGGAGGGGGCCGCCGTAGCTCCCGCCGAGAGGCGGCAGGGCGTCCTCCTCGGGCGTCGGGTCCGCGGGCGGCTCCTCCTTGAGGGCGACCCGCTCGCCGGCGCGGCGCGCGATCAGCCCGTCGTCCCAGCGCCCACGGCCACCGCGGCCGCCACCGCCACCACCGACGTCGTCCCGAGCGTCACCGTCGTCCACCACGTCACTTCTCCTTCTGCAGTACGGAGAGCGCGGCGATGAGCTCCGCCTGCGGCTCGGGGGTCACGTCAAGCCCGTCGAGGGGCGCGAGGCGCCGGTCGCGCTCGGCGTGCAGGACGCGGTCGACGTACGAGAGGACGAGCTCGCCGCCCCTGTCGCGCAGGCGCAGGGCGGCCTGGGCGCCGAGGAGTTCGGCGAGCCGGTCGCCGGCGGCCCGCGCGCGCCGCCCGCCGAGGAGGGAGGCGCCGAGCAGCGCGGCGACGGTGTCGGCCTCGGGGACGCCGGTGCGGGATGCGCGGGCGGCACGGGAGCCCCGGACGCGCTTCTTGACGGCGACGCCCCCGCCGGAAGTCCCGGTGGGCGCGCCACCGGCCGCGCGGCCGTCGGGGCGCTCCACCCCGCGGGCCTCCCCCACCTCCTCCTCGGCGATCTCCTCCAGGACCCGCCGCCAGCGCCGTACCTCGACGCCGATCCGCTCCCCGGCGTCCCGCTCGCCCCCGGCCCGCACGGGCCCCAGGGCGGCGGAGGCCGGGTCGCGGTGCCAGGTGTCCCGTACGCGCTCCTCGGCGGCGGCCACCGCGCAGTGGAGGAGGGCGGCGAAGGACTCGGCGAGGGCGTCGAGGAGCTCGTCGGCGGTGGAGTCACGGGGGTAGGCGCGCCAGCGGGTGCGGGCGTCGCCGGCGAGGACGGCGCCGCGGGTGAGCTGCTGGCGTACCCGCGTGCCCTGCTCGCGGTAGGCGGCCTCGACGACGCCGCCGAGGCGGACGGCGGAGGCGTACTGGGCGGCGACGGCCCCGGCGAGCTCGGGGAGGCGGGTGTCGAGGGAGTCGATGACGCCGGAGGCGGTCCGGTCGAGGGCCTGCTGACGGGCGGCCGGGTCCTCGGCGCAGTGGGCGAGCCAGGCGCGGAGCGGGGCGACGGCGGACTCGGGGAGCAGGCCGCTGCCGCCGCCGGCGGACTCGGGGAGCTCGGGGATGGTGAAGCGGGGCACGTCGCCGAGCCCCGCCTTGTCGAGCAGCGCCTCGTACTGCCGCGACACCTCCCCGATGACCTGGTGCGGGACGCGGTCGAGGACGGTGACGAGGGTGGCGTCGTACTCCTTGGCGGTACGGAGCAGGTGCCAGGGCACGGCGTCGGCGTACCGGGACGCGGTGGTGACCATCACCCAGATGTCGGCGGCGCAGATCAACTCGGCGGCGAGGAGGCGGTTCTCGACGACGAGGGAGTCGATGTCGGGCGCGTCGAGCAGGGCGATGCCGCGGGGCAGGGAGGCTGCGGTCTCGACCCGCAGCGCGTTCTCCTCCGGCGGGTCCTCGACGGGGTTCTCCTCGTCGGCCTGGGGCAGCCAGACGCGGGTGAGCTGCGGGAGGACGCGCATGCCGGCGAACCAGTGGTGGTCCTCGGGATGGCAGACGAGGACCGGGGTGCGGGTGGTCGGCCTGAGCACCCCGGCCTCGCTGATGCGCCGCCCGACAAGGGAGTTGACGAGCGTGGACTTCCCGGCGCCGGTGGAGCCGCCGACGACGGCGAGGAGCGGCGCGTCGGGATCCTTCAGACGGGGCACCAAGTAGTCGTCGAGCTGTGCGAGGAGCTCGGCTCTGGTCTGGCGGGCGCGTGAGGCGCCGGGAAGGGGCAGTGGGAGACGCACGGCAGCGACACGGTCGCGCAGGGCGGAGAGTGCGTCGATCAGCTGAGGCCGTTCGTCCAAGGTCACCACATGCGAAGAATGCCCAATTTATGAGTGTTTTTGAAGCGTATAAGCGCCCTGCGCGCCGAGAGAAAGGACGGGCGACCGACCACGGAGGCATAACGAGTGCACAACACCCGCCCCCAGTGGCGTGAAAAGCGCTGCGCGAATCGCACCTGCCTGCGATTATCGTTCCGCTTCACCGAACCTCCACATCGTGCCACGCAGGTGAAGCAACCGGGCCAAGGCGATCGGAGCCCTATCCTTGTCCCGGCAGGCCCCACCCCACCCACCAGGGCCTCCAGGCCCCAGGGCCACCATCCGGCCCCCGTAGCTCAGTGGATAGAGCAGGTGCCTTCTAAGCACTTGGCCGCAGGTTCGAGTCCTGCCGGGGGCGCACCACGAGAGACCCTCCTTCGGGAGGGTCTTTTCGCTGGTCGTGGCTGTTCGTGGCTGGTTTCGAACGGGCGGGCCGGGGCTGCGGAGGACAGACCCGCGTGACTCGATCTGTCCGGCCGATACCGATCAGAAGCGGCTCCCGGCGGCCGATCGGCCCGAGAACGGCCCGAAGTTTCGGGACGATCTCTCGGCTGGACCAAGGGGATGAATCGCCATTCTGGTTGAAGCCGGGATCCTGCCCGGATCATCCTTACCGTCATGTCTCTCGCTGCCGCGCTCGACGTGTCACACCTGCCCGACTACGCGTACGACTGGGCTCTGGTCGACGTCGAGACATCCGGCCTGGTCGCCCGGCGTGACCGGATCCTCTCGATCGCGGTGCTGACCTTCGGGCCGGACGGGGCCCAGACCGGCGAGTACTCCACCCTCCTGAACCCGGGCTGCGACCCCGGCCCCGTGCACATCCACGGTCTGACCGCGGAACGACTGAGCGGCGCCCCGGCCTTCGAGCAAGTAGCCGGACGGATCGGGGCGCTCCTGCAGGACCGCGTCATGGTGGCTCACAACGCACAGTTCGACTACGACTTCCTGGCCCATGAGTTCGCCCGCGCCCGGCTCTGGCTCCCGGTCGCCCAGCGCCTGTGCACCCTGGCCCTGAACCGGCGTGTGGAACCGCCCGCCGCCGACCTCAGCCTGGCGTCCCTGGCCGCCCACTACGGCGTGCCGCAGGCCAAAGCTCATGACGCGCTGGACGACGCGCGCGTCCTCGCGGGAATCTTCCGCTCCTCCCTCTCCGAAGCCGCACGGCTGGACGTCCCGCTACCGCTCGTGCCCTGCCCTCCCCGACAGGACCCGCAGTTCGCGCCGAAACCGCCGAAGCCCCCGTGCGCCTACCGGAACCCGGGCCGCCTGACACCCGGCGGTCCGCTCGTCCAGGGCATGAAGATCGCCATCACGGGCGAGACAGGGACCTCCCGGGCCGAGCTGGTGGCCCGAGCCGTCGCCGCCGGCCTGAACATCATGTCGTCGGTCAGCCGTCACACCAGCGCTCTCGTCACCAACGACGCGGCCTCCGGCTCGGCGAAGACACGGCGCGCAATCGCCGAAGGCGTCACGGTCATCGACGAGCACGCGTTCCTCAGGCTGCTGGGAGAGGTGCGTTCCGGAACACCGCACGAGAATCAGACTCCGAATAAGTCCTCGGAAGCGGCGGCCCCAGCGACACCGCCCACTACGCCGACGCCGTCCCCCACCGCTACCGCAGCCGTCGCTGACGTGCCGGTGCCCAGGCGACCCGAGCCCAAGCGTTCCGCCAAGCCGTTCGGCCGTCGGCGGGTCCTGGTTCTGGGCGGCACCCACGAGGAGGCGTCCACCGCGCGGGCCAGGGTCGTCGAGCTGGGCGGGGCCGCCGCGATCAACCTCTCGGCGAGCGTCACCGACGTCGTCCTCTTCCCCGGAGGCGAACTCGACCGTCGCATGACCCGCGTCACCGCCTTGGGGCTCCCGGTCCATGCGCACGAATGGCTCGGAGCCCCCGCCTCCGAGTCGGCCGACGTCCCCGCCCAGGACGTAGTGATGACCGGCGTTCTGCCGCGCGGCGGAGTCATCGATCTCCCCACGCTCCCCGCCGCCGGTCAGTGGCATGTGGGCGCCTCCTGGGCACAGCAGGCGAACTGCGAGGTCGATGTCGTCGCCTTCGTCCTCGACGAGGACGAGCAGGTCGCCAGCGACGGGGACTTCGTCTTCTACGGCGCACCGGAAAGCCCCGACGGAGCTACCCGTCTCCTCTGCGACGGCCCGACCGAGCAGACCATCACCGTCGACCTCGCGGCGCTGCCGCCCGCCGCCCAAAGGATCGCGATCGCCGCCGCCATCGACGGCGCCGCCACCTTCGGGGACATCGGAGCGGTCCAGATGACCCTCGCACCGGGCATCGACGCTCCGGCCACGACCCAGGTCACTCTGGACGCCGCCACCAGCGAACGCACCCTGCTCCTCGCCGAGATCTACCGTCGGGGCCCACGGTGGCGCTTCCGCGCCGTCGGCCAGGGCTACGACCACGGTCTGGAGACCCTCGTACGTGGATACGGCGTCGACGTGGAGTAGACCCCGGGTGTGATGATCCGCCGCATGGCTATCTGGCTCGACAGCACCGACTTCGCCCGCTACGCGCTCATCCCAGAAGAACTCCTTCCGACATGGGAAGGGACCGAGGCGGACGACGTGATCGACGGGTACGTCTCGGCCCTGCGGCTGGCCGGACACGACATCCTGACGCTCGGCGCCGAACCCCTGGCTGTCACCTGGCTCGCTGAGCCCCTCACGTTCGCGCGCTGGTGCTACGCCGACGACGACACGGGCCTGCTGTCCGCCGTCCACGCCGCCGGATCTGCCGACGGCTGGGAGGACGTCCTCACCCTCGAACTCGGAGGACGATACGTCCTGGCCGACGCCGCCTACGAGGCCGGCAGGATCCTCGAATCCCTGCAGGATGCACAGCAGCCGCCGGAGGCGCTCCGCGTCGAACTGCCACCGGGCCGCTATCGCGTTCAGTCGCTGATCGTCGATCCCGACCCCGAGACGCAGTTCATGCTGGAACGGCTGCTGCCCGAATAGTCGGTCGGTCGACGGACCTCCCTCGGGTGGAATGCGGTCACGCGCTACGCCGATCTCGGCCCCTACGCCTACGGCCGCGTGCCGATGGGCGCCGGGCGTGACGCCGTAGACCCTGGCCCCGCCGCCGTCCGGCCGGTGGGCTCTCCGACCGACGGCCCGGCGGGCGGTCAGCGCACCGGGTGCGGCAGCCTCACTCGTACCAGGGTCGTCTCCACGCCGCTGTCGACCAGGCGGCCGGCCGTGTCGAAGGCCGCGGGGCCGTCCGTCATGCCGAAGTCGTTGTCGTTGAGGAGGACGAGCGTCGAGGAGCCTTCGAGGGCGATGCCCTCGATCTTGCCGGGGACGCCCGGGACCGTGTTCAGGTCGACGACGAGGTCCTTGGCGAGGACCGGGACCTCGGCCGAGGCCGTGTCGTCGAGCTGCTCCAGGGTCGGGGCGGCGGGGGTGTCCCAGGTGGTGCCGAGGATGTCGGTGCCGCGCCGCAGGTTCACCTCGTACACGCGGGCGGACTTGTCGGTGCGCTCCTGCACGAGGAGGCGCTCGCCGCCGAGCGCGACGAGGGCGGAGATCTTGAGCTCGGAGGTCTTGGTCTGGCCGGGCTCGACGACGCCGACCGGGTCGAAGCGGTACGCGTACTCGCCGGTGACACGGTCCTCGCGGGGCGAGAAGCGCAGCAGGCGGGTGGTGCGGGAGTTCTCCCCGGACGCCTTGTCGGGGTTGAGCAGCGGGCTCTGGAGCGCCATCACCAGGTCGCCGTTCGGAAGCTGGGCGAGGCCCTCGAAGCCGCGGTTGATCTTGCGGCTGAGGTAGATCGACGGGAGGGACTCGATCACCGGGTAGTCGGCGCCGGTGAGGCCGAGGCCCTTCGGCACGTGCCGGGCGAGGACGCGGCCCCGCGCGGAGACGTGCACGAGCGAGGGCCCGTACTCGTCGACGAGCCAGAAGCTGCCGTCGCGGTCCCGCACGAGGCCCTCGGTGTCGAGGCCGTTGGCGTCGTACGCGAGCGGGGTCGAGGCGTCGTACGTGTACGGGGCCTCGTCGCGGCCCGGCTGGTTCGGGAGGCCGGTGACCGGGGCGCCGGAGGCCGTGGTGAGCGGGATGGCCTCCAGGATCCGGATGTCGTCGCCGACGACGCGGATCTTCACGATGGCCGGGTCGAAGCCGGGCACCGGGAACGTGCGGCGCTTGTCCTTGCCGACGGCTATCTGGCCGTTGGGGCCGCGGTCGGTGACGGTCCAGTACTCGCCGGGCCGCCCGGCCGGGAACAGGTCGCTGCCGATGCCGCCGAGGTCGACGTTCCGGTCGTCGGCGACGCTGCCGGGCAGCAGTCCGTTGCTGAAGGCGGCGAGCGGGACGTCGGGCAGCGTCGCGGTGGAGACGACCCGGCCGGCGGACCCGTGGTGGTGCGGCGCCGGAGTGGCGTCGGCCGTGCCGACGACCACCGAGAGCGCGAGCGCGGCGGACAGCGGAAGGCCCACGAGGGCGGGGCGGCGCAGGCGCGTGAGGCGCGGATTCATCTGAACTCCCTGGAGAACACGGAAAGTCGCCGGTGAGGACGGCCGGAGACCGCCGGTGAGGGCGGCACGGGGCGCCGGTGCGGGCGGCCCGAGGTGCCGTGCGGGCGGCCTCATGGCCCAGATGGTCCAGTCCTCCGCGCAACGCGGGGCGACGCGTTCACGACATCGGGGCGAGCCCTGGGTGAACGCGAGGCCCCGCGACCCCGGCCATGATCCGCCGGCCAGGCCCTAGTAGCGGTCGAGGATGAGCTGCGTCTTGAGGATGTCGCCGTGGTGCAGCCAGCCGTTGGCCTCCGCGACCGCGACGGCGTCCGCGTGGAGGTCGGCCGCGTCGGCGTACGAGTCCGTCTTGAAGGACAGCTCGACGACGTACTCCGTGCCGGTCCCGCCCGCGCCGACGACCGGCAGCACCTCGACGCTGGCGTCGTCGGAGGGACCCCAGGCGCCGCCGTACACCGAGGAGGTGACGGGTCCGTGGGCGCGGGAGGCCTGGAGGGTGGTCTTGCCCCAGTCCGCGCTGCCCCAGTCCTCCAGCTTGCCGGGGATGTCGTTGACGAGCCAGGTGCGGCCGGTCGTGCTCGTGGGCATCGCCGTGCCCGAGTAGCCGCTCGCGCTGCGGGACTTCTCGTTGGAGAAGCTGAGGGTCTGCTTGGCGTAGCCCCAGTCGACCTCGGCCTTGTAGTTGGTGTCGGTGCTGTCGAAGCCGGCCGCGTTCGCCGCCGTGAGCGCCGCGCCGATGTCGCCGTTGGTGACGGGGAACCGCTTCTTGTACGTCTCCTCGAACGACGAGCCGCTCTTGTGGCGGAGCCGGACGCTCCAGCCCTGGGCGTCGAGCGCGAGCGCGTCGGTGTCGTAGTAGCTGTACGAGCGGACCTTGGCGGAGCCGGTGATCCCGAACGCCGACCGGACCGCCGCGCTCGGCGCGTGGTTCGCGTCGAGGGCCGCCGTCGTGAGGTTGATCTTCACCTCGTACGTCGGTACGGCGTTGGAGGCGGCGTACGCCGGCGCGGTCGGGGCGAGCAGGGCTGCGGCGACGGCGAGCGCGACGGCCGAACCCGCGGCTGCCGGGCGGACGGCGCCGGTACGGGCGAGGGCGCGGGGAAGGGTGCGGCGAAGGGTGGTCATGCGGCGATGCTCACGAGCGCGGGTGAGAAGCACGTGAGGCGCGCGTGACGGGCCGAGGTGGCCTCGGTGAACCGGTGGCGACGCGAGGCCCCCGCGGAGTGCTGCGGAACCCGCCTACCTCAGCAGGAGGTTGCCCCCCACGTCCGACGGGACCGCCTCGCGCACCGGCGTGCTGTCCGGGCCCGGGACACGCTCGCCCGGTACGGGGACGCGCTCGGTCCTGTGGAGCAGGACGGTGCCGTCCTGGCTCCAGAACTCCGTGTAGCCGTGGGCGAGGAGCAGCCCGGCCCGCCGCCGCTGCTCGTCGACCGAGGCGAAGGGGAAGGTCCGGTCGTCCAGCCGCAGGAGCACCCAGTCGGCGCCGCGGGGCGTGCCGTCGGCGATGACCACGTGCGTACGGGCCGTCAGGCGGGGCGCGATCGTGTTGTCGGCCTCCACCGTGGCCCCGTCCGGGATCATCGCCGCCGCGGTGGCGAGCGGGCGTTTGTCGGGGCTTGGACGCCAGAAGTCCGGGCGTACGAGACAGGAGAGGCCGAGCGTGACGGCCGCGGCGGAGGAGAGCACGAGGGCGGCGGCAGCCCAGTGCCGGACGCCCCACCACCTCCGGTGCATCCGGCGAATCCGGTGCGTCCGGTGCATCCGGTGAATCCGGTGAATCCGGTGAATCCGGTGAATCCGGTGGCGACCCTGGATGCGGCCGAGCGTCTCCAGCGTCGCCGTGACGAGCACGGGCCACAGGAAGGCGTCGTAGTGGTTGATGACCGGCCAGTGGTTGGGGTTGTCGGAGAGGAGCCGTTCCGCGAGCAGCGGTACGGCGAGCAGGAAGGTCGCCGACGCCACCGGCAGGAAGGCGAGGCTGCCCAGGATCCAGGCCGCCATGGCGACCTTCACGGCGGGCGTGACCGCGGTCGTGACCAGGACCCAGGGGGCGGTGAGGACGTGGGCGAGCGCGGCTCCCGGGTCGGCGCCGAGGCTCCCGTACGACCAGTAGTAGCCCTCGGGTCCGCCCATCGCGGGGATGAACCAGCAGACGGCGAGGGCCGTGACGAGCGGCCCGGCGAGTGCGAGGACCGCGCCCGCGGCGCGCCCGGCGCGGTCGCCCGCGCGGTGCGCGCGGACCGCGAGGACCAGGCCGAAGGCGCCGACGACCAGGCCCATGTCCTCCTTGGCCGTGCAGAGCGCGAGCGCCCAGAGGGCGGCGGCCGCGTACCGGCGGGCGAGGCCGCGCTCCAGCATGAGAAGGGTGAACGGGACCGCGAACGCCACCTCGTGGAAGCCGTTGTACGAGGAGGTGAGCAGCGGCCAGCCGAGGGCGTACACGAGTCCGCCGAGGTCGGCGGCCCGGTCGGCGGCGCGCGCCGGGGCGCCCGCGAAGGCGTGGCGGGCGATGCGGCGGACGACGGGCACCCCGGCGGCGAACAGGGCGGCCTGGGAGAGGAGGAGGACCCTCGGGTCGTCCCAGATCCAGTACAGCGGCGCGAGGAGCGCGAGCGCCGGGGTGAAGTGGTCGCCGAGCAGGGAGAAGCCGGGCGGGAACTCGTGGTGGACGTTCTTGATCGGCGACCGGGGCAACTCGCCGTGCGCGTAGGACCGCACGGCCTGGTCGAAGATGCCGAGGTCGAAGCCGGTGAGCCGGAGGGCCGTCCATGACTGGAGGCCGAGGCCGAGGCAGACGAGGAAGCAGAGGAGGGTGAGCACGAGGGTGCGGGTGGGCGTGCGGGTACGGGTGCGGGTGCGACTGCGGGCGGTGCCGGTTCGCGCGGCCTCCCGCCCCTCGCGTTCCCCGAGCGCGGTGGCGGCGGTCGGCGCGGGGAGCGGGGTCTGCGTCGCGGTCGGGTGCATGGTCCCGCACCGTACGTGGTCCGTACCTGGCCCGTCGTACGCCTCGGCGGAGACAATCAAGTCCATGACGATCATCACCGAGCGCGTTCTCAACCGTTCCACCCTCGCCCGTCAGTTGCTCCTGGAGCGGGCACCGGTCGACGTCGAGGAGGCGCTGCGGCGGGTGGTCGCGCTCCAGGCGCAGCAGCCGGGTTCGCCGTACGTCGCCCTGTGGAACCGGGTCGCGGGCTTCGACGCGGGGAAGCTCGACGCCGCCGTGGAGGGCTACCGCGCCGTGCGGTCCACGCTGATGCGTCTCACGCTGCACCTGGTGCACGCCGAGGACTACCGGGCGTTCCGCGCGGGGATGGAGCCGACGCTGCGCGGCTCGCGCCTCGGCGACCACCGGTTCAGGGCGGCGGGGTTCACACCGGCCGACGCCGACGCGCTGCTTCCCGGGCTCCTCGCGTACGCCGGGAGCCCGAGGTCGGGCGCCGAGATGCTCGCGCGGATCGAGGAGGAGCGGGGCGGGCCGGTGGAGTCGGTGGCCTGGCGGATGATCCGGCAGTACGCGCCGCTGTGGCACGCGCCGCAGGGACCCCCGTGGCAGTTCGGCACGCCGCAGTCCTTCGTCACCGCGCGGCCCTTCGCCACGGCTGAGTCCTCCGGCGAGCCGCCGGCCTCCCGCGAGCTGCCGCCTTCCGGCGCGGCGGAGGCGGAGGCCCTGCCGGACCCCACCGATCCGGACGCCCTGCCGGACCACACCGATCCGGACACGGTGGCCGCCGGGCTCGCCGCGCTCGTCCTGCGCTATCTGGAGGGCTTCGGTCCGGCGTCGGTGGCGGACATGGCGCAGTTCTCGATGACGCAACGGGGCCGGGTGCGCAAGGCCTTGGCGGCGCTCGGCGGCCTGGTCACCGAGGTCGGGGGGCCCGGGGGGACGGTGCTGTACGACACCGCGGGCGCGGCCCCGCTGCCCGACGCGGACACGCCCGCGCCGCCCCGGCTGATGGCGATGTGGGACAGCGTCCTCCTGGCCTACGCCGACCGGGGGCGGGTGATCCCGCCCGCATACCGGAAGGCGGTGATCCGGGTGAACGGGGACGTGCTGCCGACGCTTCTCGTCGACGGGTACGTGGCCGGGGTCTGGCGCCCGGTCGAGGGCGGGATCGAGGTGTCGGCGTTCCACCCGCTGCCGGCGGCCGTCCGGGAGGAGCTCGGCGCGGAGGCGGAGGCGATGGGGAGCTTCCTCGCCGGACGGGACCCGCTGGTCTACCGGCGGTACGACCACTGGTGGGCGAAGGGTCTGCCGATCGTCGAGTCGACGGTGGTCCCGACGCCCTGAGCCGCGTCAGCGCGCGAGCGCGACCCCGAGCCACACGGCTCCGAGTCCCGCTGCCAGGCTCCCCGCCACGTTCAGCGCCGCCTGCCGCCCGGCCCCTTCCTCGTACAGCTTCAGCGTCTCGAAGGAGAAGGTGGAGTACGTGGTGAGGGCGCCGCACAGGCCGGTGGCGAGGAGCAGGTGGAGCCGCTCCGACGAGACGCCGGTGAGCAGGCCGAGGAGGAAGGAGCCGACGACGTTCACGACGAAGGTGCCCCAGGGCAGGGCCAGTCCGAGACGGGCCTTGGCGAACCGGTCGGTGAGGTGGCGCAGGGGCGCACCGACGGCGGCGCCGGCCACGACGATCAGCCAGTTCACGCGGGCGTCACCCTGACCCGTACGGCCGCGCGGGTCGCGGAGACACCGGCCCACACGGCGGCGAGGGCGGCGACGAGGGTCCCCGCCAGATAGAGGAGGCCGCGGGTGGTGTCGCCCGCGGCGAGAAGGCCCTGGGTGTCGAGGGCGTACGTCGAGAAGGTGGTGAACCCGCCGCAGAACCCGGTGCCGAGGAACGGCCGGAGCAGCGGGTGGGGGTCGGCACGCAGGCGGTTCTCGGTCAGGAGCACCATGAGGACGCCGAGCAGGGCGCAGCCCGCCGCGTTCACCGTGAGGGTGGTCCAGGGGAAGGCGTGGGCCGGGGTCGGCCAGACGAGCGAGGCGCCGTAGCGGGCCGCCGCGCCGAGGCCGCCGCCCGCGGCGACGACCCCGACGACCGGCAGCTCTCCGCGCCGTCCCAGTCCCGTGCCCATACCGCCAGGTTACGCGGCACGGGGTGCGCGGGAGATCGAAGCGGGCCGCGCGGGGCGGGTCCCCGGCCTGGGGCATTAACCGGGCACCGCTCCGCGCGGCCTCGCTCTGCGATGGTCCGGCCACGGTGTGCGACGGGTCAAAGTGCGGTCCGTGAGTCTGTCAGATCCCTTCCACCTGGCCGGTGTTGCCCCCTTGCGCCTCCCCTGGCAAGCCCTTCCGCCGGCGTGTCGGCACCCCGCCGAAACGGTGCCGAGACCCCTCCCGACACTCCGTGCCACCCCCGCGGCGCCTCCGTGACCCCCCTGTGCGCCCCCTCGGGCAGGGGTTCCGCCATCCCGAAAAGGGGTTCTGACCTGCGGTAACAGTGGGGGAGGTGGTCCGGCCACCATTCGGCGGCCGATTCGGGTGCCGGGTACACCTCGTCGCGGGGTGGTCGCGCGGGTGACCGTGGTGAGGCAGCGGGAGGGGAGCTGCGCAACCTTCGGGCAGGAGTGTCGTGAGTACATCCGTCGCAACCCAGCGCAGAGTCGTCACCGGGTCCACCGGTTCCGCCGGTGCCGCCGGGCCCACCGGGTCCGGCGCGGCCGGCGCGGCCGGCGGGTCCACCGGGTCCCTGGGCGCCGCCAGAGTCGTGGCCCAGGCGGTCCCGAGGGGCACCGCCGCCAGGTCCGGTGCGCACGTCGTGGGACACGAGGTCTACGCCGACCTGTGCGGGGCGCTCTTCTCCGGGTTCCCGCGCCGCGACCAGCGTCTGAAGGCCGAGCAGTACCTGTACGGCCTGCTCACCGCGCAGGGGCGCAAGTCGGTCCGCAACATCGCCGCCCAGATCGGCGGGCCCGCGGCCGAGCAGAGCCTGCACCACTTCGTCTCCAGCTCCACCTGGGACTGGCAGCCCATGCGGGCCGCGCTCGCGCAGCACCTGGAGCGGACCAGCCGCCCGCAGGCGTGGGTGGTCCGGCCGATGCCGATCCCGAAGGCCGGGGAGCACTCGGTGGGGGTGGACCGGCGTTTCGACCTGGAGCGCGGTCAGGTCTTCCACGGCCAGCAGGCGTTCGGGGTGTGGTTCGCGAGCGACGAGCTGAGCGTGCCGGTGAACTGGCGGCTGTTCCTGCCGGACCCGTGGGTCAACGACCGCACGCGGCGCGACCGCGCGGAGGTCCCGCAGGAGGTCGGCGAGGAGACCCTGGAGGAGTGCGCGATCACCGCCGCGCTCGACACCGCCCGCTGGCCCGACATCACCCGCAGGCCGCTGGTCCTGGACATCCGCGGGGGCGCGGGGCGTTCGGCGCTCACCCGGCTCGCCGCGGCCGGGGTGCCGGTGGTGGCCCGGATCGGGGCGGGGTCCCGGCTGGCCATCGCGGACCGCTCGCTGCCGGGCTTCGGCGCCGGTCCGCTGCCCGCGCACCAGATCCTGGAGTCGCTCAAGGGGCTGCGCCGGCCGGTGAGCTGGGTCGACACGGTGGGTGGTGTGCAGACCTCGCGGACCTCGCTGGCCACGGCGGTGCGGGTGGCGCTGCCGACGCCGGGCGGGGAGCGGATGCGTCCGCTGGTGCTGCTGGGCGAGTGGGACGACCCGCGGCGCGGTCCGGCCCGGGTGTGGGTCAGCGACCTGACGAACCTGCCGGCCGGGTCGCTGCTGCGGCTGACGAAGCTGACGCGCCGGGTGGAGCGGGACTTCGCCGAGGTC
Organism: Streptomyces sp. NPDC020807; assembly: GCF_040641575.1. Lineage (NCBI taxonomy): Bacteria > Bacillati > Actinomycetota > Actinomycetes > Kitasatosporales > Streptomycetaceae > Streptomyces > Streptomyces sp. NPDC020807. Next base: position 270,797 of record NZ_JBFADU010000003.1, on the reverse strand, counting down.
GGCGAGGGCGCGGGCCTGCGGGACTTCGTGGGCCGCTCGTACCGCGGCTGGCACCGGCACATCACGCTCGCCTCGGCCGCGCACGCGGCGACGGTCCTCTCGGCGGAGTACGACGACACGTCGTCGTACGCGCCCGGGTACGGCTCGCGCCGCTCGGCCAGCTGAGGACGGACGCGGACCCCGCACCCCGCACCCCCCACCGCGCCACGGTCCGGCCGCCGCACGGCACCGCCCGCACTGCACGAACCGCCCGCACCGCACGAACCGCCCGCACCGCGCCTTCACCGCACCGGATCCGCCGCCGACACGGACCCGCTACGGAACCGGCGTGACCTGCACCGGCCCGACCTGGCGTGGTCCGACCTGGCCCGACGCGGCCCGGCTCGGCTCGGCTCGCGACCGCTCCTACGGCGTCGCGGGGCGGGTCGGGTCGTTCGTCGTGCGGCCCCGGGTGAGGACCTCGCGGGTGCGCTGGAGGCGCAGCGCGAGCTGGACCTCCAGGACCTGGCCCGGCTTCTGCCACTCGGGGCCGAGGAGCTCGCCGATCCGCTCCAGGCGCCGGGAGACGGTGTTCGGGTGGACGTGCAGCGCCTCGGCCGCGTTGGTGGGGCTGCCGCCGGAGGCGAAGTACGCCTCCAGGGTGCGCGTGAGATCGGTGAACCGCTCGGCGTCGTAGTCGAGGACGGGCCCGATCGCCCCCTCGACGAAGCCCTCCACGTCGTGGTCCTCGGAGAGCAGCAGCCCGAGGAAGCCGAGGTCCTGGACGGAGGCCGCGGTCCCGGTGCCGCCGAGGGCGCTCATCGCGTCGAGGCAGCGGCCCGCCTCCTGGTGCAGCCGGCCGACGCCGTCCGCGCTCTGCGCGGGTCCGGCCCCGGCGACCGAGACGGGGTGGCCGAGCAGCGGGGAGAGCTCCGCTGCGACCGCCTTGGCGGCGGCGGAGGCGTCGATGCCCGGCAGCAGCAGCACGATGGAGCCGCCCTGCACGGTCTTCAGGCCGGACTGGCGGTACGCGTACGAGGACGCCCAGACGACCGCCCGGCCCTGCTCGCCGCCCTCCGGCCGCGCGAGCACGAGGACGTGCGGTTTGCGCAGGTCGACGCCGAGGCGGCGGGCCCGCTGCGCCATCTGCTGGGGGGCGTGCGGCGGGTCGGCGATGAGGTCGTCGAGGAGTTCGTCCCGCACGGGGCCCTCGGCGACGGCGGTGGAGCGGCGCATGAGGAGGAGGAAGGCTACGGCCTGGGCCGCGAGTTCGAGGAGCCGCTCGTCCTCCCCGGTGAGGTAGCTCGCGGGGCGGATGACGAGGCAGCCGAGGTCCTCTGAGCCCGCGATGACCGGTGCCACCCAGGTGTCGGCGTCGGCGAGGACCGGACGGCGGCGGGCCTGCGCGTCGAGGGAGGCCTTGACGACGGCCTCCTCGTCGAGGTCGGGGATGACCCCGCCGGCGAGGGTGCGGCCGCCGGGGTCGCGGACGAGGACGGTCGCGTCGAGGGCGTCACCGGCGGCCTTGGCCACGTTGCCCAGGTCCCCGCCGGCGAGGACGAGGTTCATGATCCGGCTGTGGGCCTCGCTGACGTGCCGCATCCGGGTGAGGCTGGTCCGTACGCGTGAACTGTCCCGCTCCAGCTCGGAGACCTCGGCGCGGGTGCGGTCGAGGAGACCGGCCTTCTCCACGGCGAGGGCGGCGAGGTCGGCGAGCGCGGCGAGGAGGCCGACCTCCTCGGGGGTGTGGTCGCGGACCCGCCGGTCGGCGCCGTACAGCTCCCCGATCACGGTCTCGCCGCTGCGCAGGGGCGCGGCCATGACGGCGTGCAGCCCCTCGGCCCTGAGGGCGGCCTCGGCCACCTCGTCGAAGGCCGGGGCGTGGACGCCGGCGTCGAGGGAGCCGGACGGGGCGAAGCGCTCGTCGGCCAGGTAGTCGGCGGTCCAGACGGGCTCGCCGTGGAGCTGGACGGCGCCACCGACCCCGTACCCCTCGCTGATCTCCAGGCCGGCGACGAGCCGGGGTCCGACCGTCCGGAAGGGGTCGCTGTCGAGTCCGGCGAGCGCGCCGTCGGTGGTGTGGACGACGGAGCCGCCGTCCGGGACCCGCAGGGTCACGAACGCCAGGTCGAGGCCGAGGAGCCGGCGGGCGCGGCGGGCGATGACGCGGAGCAGGCTGCCGAGGTCGTACGAGAAGGTGAGGTCGCGCGCGGTGTCGGCGAGCGCGGCGAGTCCGTCCTCGCGGCGGGCGGCGTCCTCGTGTCCCGAGCGGATCCCGTCGGCGAGCTTCACGGCTCGCTCCAGCCGGTCGAGTCCCTCGCCGGAGAGGCCGGCCGCGCGGGCCTCGTCGAGGTACGCCTCGTACTGGGCGGCGGGGGCCTGCCGAGCGAGCAGTTCGAGGACGGTGAGCAGCGCGTCGGCACCACCGGCGGCGTCCGCGCCGTGCGAGGTCATTGGTCCCCACCCCCGTAGGAGAACGAAATCGGGCAGGTCGGAGGATTTCGGTCCTGCTCGCCGACGCTAACCGGGCCCCGGGAGCACGTCAATTCACGACCCTGCCGCGGGTCCGGCGCCGGACCCGCGGCAGGTCCAACGGCATCGGCGCCCACTTCGTTCCCGACGCGCTGTCAGGTGACCGGTCGGGAGGTCGCTCAGACGGCGGAGCCGACCGGCGCGGCGGGGGCCGGGGCGGTGGGGGAAGCGGTGGGTTCGGTCGCGGCGGAGATCGCGGCGGAGGCCGCGGCGGCCGGGTTGTACTGGACGGGGACGTGGACGCCGGAGAGGCCGGCGAGCCCCGGGACGCCCGTGCGCCCGGGGAGCCGGGTGGCGGAGCCGAGGACGGAGCGGACGGCGGTGCCCCGCATGCTCAGGACGGAACGCCGGAGCCGGCACAGCCGCGCCGAGGGTTCCATGGCGCTCTCCGCCGCGAGGGCGGTGCGCAGCCGCTCGAAGGCGGCGAGGGCCTCGTCGAGGTGGCCGCAGCGCAGCAGCGCCACCATGTAGTGGGCGCACAGCGGCTCGTTGGTGCGGTAGCGGGCGACGAGCCCGGAGAGCTCGGTGAGGAGTTCGGCGTGCCGGCCGAGGCCGAGCTGCGCCTCGACCCACTGGTCGAGGACGCTGAGGCGGGACGTCTCCAGGCGCTCGATCTCGCGGCGGAGCCCGGGACCCGCGGCGACGCCCGCGTAGGGCTCGCCGCGCCAGAGGGCGAGGGCCTCGCCGAGCCGGAGGGCGGCACGCGGGAAGTCTCCCGCTTCCATGGCCCGGTAGCCGGCGCCGGCGGCGCGCTCGAACTGCCAGACGTCGTTGGCGCCGCCGCCGGTGTCGAGGCGGTAGCCGCCGGGCTGGTGGACGAGGATCGCGTCGGCGGTGCGGCGGTCCACCCACACGGGCTGCGGCTCGGCGGGGTGGGACCCGGCGGAGCGGGAACCCGTGGTGCGGGACTCGTGGGCCCGGGACTCGGCGGTGCGGGACTCGGCGGTGCGGGACTCGGCGGATCCTCGCGCCGGGTGGGGCCGCGTGTGGTCGGCCATCCCCTGCTCGGCCGCCGCGCGGTGGGCCTCCTCGCGCTCGGCGTCGCGCAGGGCGCTCGCGATGAGCGAGCGCAACTCGGCGATGTGGTACTGCAGTTCGGCACGGGCCGCGCGCGGGGCGCCGGAGGGCCAGAGCTCCTCGGTGAGGACCGTCACGGGGACGAGCTGGTCGGCGTTGGCGGCGAGCAGGGCGAGCAGTTGCCGCGGAGCGGCTGCCGTCGGGGTGATCGACACGCCGTTCTCCCGTACCGAGAACCCCCCCAGGATCCGGACGTCCACCCTTACCCCCTCAGTGCCTGTGCGGTGTCTGCGCGCGGGATGACACTTGTTGATTAGAAAAGACCCCCGTAGGCATGTCAATAAGAAACCGCGTGGTACGGAATACGTCACGGCGATATGTGACCAGTTCACCCTTTTTGACGTTAATTTTTCGGGTCACGATTTCGCCATTGGCTCAGACCATGCTCCGTCGAAGGGCGGTTTCTGGACTGGGAGGTTTGCTTTTGGGTGCCGCTCGACACGTCGACCGGCGCCGCGAAACGCGATTTCACGCCAAAAACCAACGGCCCGGTCTGTTATCCCGGCACTCCGCCCCTCTTCACGCCACGGCACCCGCCGTGACCAGGCCGAACGCACCGACCACCAGAGCCGTACGCATCCGGTGGAAGCCGTTCCAGCGCTTCTCGAACGCGGAACGGGCCGCGCCGTCCCCCGTGGACGCGCCCTCCGACGCGGCGAGCGCCACGTTCAGCGGGACGTTGCCCGCGACCGTCACCGCGTGGTTGAGGGCGGCGCAGACGAGCCCCGCGAGCAGCAGCCACTTCTGCGCGTCCGAGCGGCCGTCGGCCGGCACCAGGAAGGCGGCGGCAGGGAAGGCCACCATCCCGAAGAAGACGAGCAGGAACACGCGCCGCGGCACGCACTCGTTGATCCGGCGCATCGCCGCCACGAACTCCGCGTCCGTCAGCCGGGCGAGCGCGGGCATGATCCCGGTCTGGAAGATCAGCATGAACCCGGCGTAGAGCCCGGTGCTGACGACGGCGAGGGCGAGCAACAGGGTGGCCATGCCACCATTCTGGACCGCTGCCCGCCCTCCGTGTCAGCTGTACGGGTCTCCGGACCTCAACTCGCCCTCACCGGAACCACTTTCTCCACTTCCCGCGACCGGCCCGCGCAGCCGGTCGGCCTGCCGGATGGCCTCGGCGAGCTCCCGCACGACCGCCGACCCGGAACGCCCGGCGATGCCGTCCGCGTGTCCGGCGAGCGCCGCGAGCCCGGGGTCGCCCGGCAGGTCCCCGCCGCGCAGCGAGTTCGCGAAGTAGGCGGCTACGGCGGTCAGTTGGAGGCTGTCGTGGCCCCCGTCCCAGATGCCCGAGGAGAGCGCCGAGGTGTCGACCGTGCCGGAACGCTCGCGCGGCGCACGGGAGGACGGGTCGAGCCAGCGGACCGTGGCGGTCGCCACCCGGCCCGTCGCGCCCGGCCGGGTCCTCACCGCGTAGAGCGCGGTGACGGTGCGCCCCGCGCCGACCTCGCCGCCGTCCACCCGGTCGTTCCTGAAGTCCTCGTCGGCGACCTCCCGGTTCTCGTACCCGATCAGCCGGAACTTCTCGACGGTCCCCCGGTCGAAGGCGACCTGCGCCTTCGCGTCGCGTGCGCGCAGCTCGACGTGGGCCGGCAGCTGGTCGACGAAGACCTTGCGGGCCTGCTCGGAGGTGGAGACGTACGCGGTGTGGCCGTCGCCCTTGTCGGCGAGCCGCTCCATGAACGCGTCGCCGTAATCGCTGCCGACGCCGACCCCGAAGAGCGTGATCCCGTACGCCTTCCGCTTCTCCTCGATCCGGCCGAGGATCCCGTCCGCGTCGGTGTCGCCGGTGTTGGCGAGGGCGTCGGAGAGCAGCACGACCCGGTTGGTGGCACCCTCGCGGCGGCCCGCGACGGCGACGTCGTAACCGGTGCGGACCCCGGCCTCGACATTGGTCGACGCGGTCGTCGTCAAGCCGTCGACGACCTCGCGGATACGGCTCCGGGCCTCGCCGACCCGGGTCATGGGGAGCAGGGTCGTCGCCACGTCGCTGAAGCTCACGAGCGCGAACGAGTCGTCGTCCCGCAGCTCTTCCGCGAGCATGCGCAGGGACTCCTTGACGAGGTCGAGCCGGCCCGGCTCGTTCATCGAGCCGGAGACGTCGACGACGAAGGTGAGCGCGGCGGGCGGGCGCGGACCCTTGCGGTCGGCCGGGCGGGTGGCGAGGCCGACGCGGACGAGCGACCAGCCGTCGGCGCCGGTGCGGGCGCCGTCGAGGCTGACGGAGAAGCCGTCGTCCGCGGGGCGCGGGTAGTCGGGGCGGAAGCTGTTGACGAACTCCTCGGGGCGCACGGAGGACGGGTCGGGCAGGCTGCCCCCGGCGAGGGTGCGGCGGGCGTAGCCGTAGGAGGCGGTGTCGACGTCGAGCGCGAAGGTGGAGAGGTAGTCGGGGGCGGGCGGGCGGTCGCGCTGCTCGCCCTCCTCGGGCGCGGGGGTTCCGGTGCTCCCGGCTCCTCCGTTGCTCCCGCTGTTCCCCGTGCTCCCGCTGTTCCCCGTGCTCCCGCTGTTCCCCGTGCTCCCGCTGTTCCCCGTGTTTCCGGTGTTCCCGGAGCCTCCGGTGTTCCCGCTGTCCGGGGCGGCGGGGGCCGTGGCCCCTCCCTTCGGCGCGCCGTGGTCGGCACCGGAGTCGTACTCCTGCCCGCCCCCGGCGCATCCCCCGACGGCGAGACCCGCGGCGAGCACTCCGGCGATCAGTCGTGTGCGTCTCATCTCATGTCCCCCTCGTGGACGGTCACTTGTGAATGTGACGAAGGAGAGGCGCTCCGGGAGCCGTCGAAGGGGTTGCGGATGGATCTCGATGCGGCAACGGCGACACGCGGGAAACGGGTGGCATGGATTCGCCATCCTCCTCAACAGGGGTTGTCACCGTGTGCAGTCACGTGCGTACATGGAGTGGACATCGATCGGCGGGGGTGGTCAGCGGTGCCAGAGAGCGCGAGCGCGGGCTCCGTGATGCTCGCCCGTTCGGCGATGAACCGGGCCGCGACCGAGGGACAGCGGCCCGCGGGGCGCCCGGTCCGGGGCGCGCGGCGCATCAGCGCGGCGCTCGCCGGGCTGGCCGCTTCCACCCGGCACGAGCTGCTGACCTTCGACGATCCCGTCGCCTCGGCGGACCGCGCGATCCCCGGGCCCTTCCTGGAGCTCGCGGGCGCCTGCATGCGGGCGGCGGCGGAGCGGGCCGGCGAGGTCCGGCGGATCGTGCCGCGGCACGCGCTGCCGAGCCTGGAGGGCGGGCTGCGGGTGCCGGGGCGGGCCCGGCTCGCGGAGGCGATCCCGTTCAAGATGATCCTGGTCGACCGGACGGTGGCGGCCGTCCCGCTCGACCTGGAGCTGCTCTACAACGGGCTGCTGCTGATCCGGGACCCGGTGGTCGTGCAGGCCCTGGTCCGGGCCCACCACGCCTGTTGGGCCTCGGCCCAGGAGGTGTCGTACGCGCCTCCGCCACCGCCCCCGCCCCGGGACCTCCCGCCGCAGCTGCGGCCCGTCCTCGACGCCCTCCTCTCCGGGGTCACGGACGAGACGGCGGCGGCCCGGCTCGGGATGTCGGCGCGGACGTACAGCCGGCGGGTCGGCGAGCTGATGGCCGCCCTCGGCACGACGAGCCGCTTCCGCGCGGGCGCGGAAGCGGCTCGGAGGGGGTGGGCGTGAGGAGACTGCGGAGCGGCGCTACGACACGACGTCCTTGCGGGCGAAGCCCCGGAAGGCGAGGGCGAAGAGGACGAGGGCGTACGTGACGGAGATCGCCGCCCCCTTCGCCATGCCGCCCCACTCCAGCTGCGGCTGGAGCGCGTCGATCCAGGCGAACTGCCAGTGCGCCGGGAGGAAGTCGCGCCAGTCGCCGAGGGCCGTGACGGCGTCGAGGACGTTGCCGACGATCGTCAGGCCGACGGCGCCGCCGACCGCGCCGAGCGGGGCGTCGGTGCGGGTGGAGAGCCAGAAGGCGAGCCCGGCGGTGACGAGCTGGGAGACGAAGACGAAGGCGACGGCGATGCCCAGGCGCAGCACGGCGTCCCCGGCGGGCACCGAGCCGCCCGTCGGCAGCTGGAGCGGCCCCCAGCCGTAGGCGACCGTGCCGACGGCGAGGGCGACGAGCGGGAGGAGGAGCATCGCGGCGGCGCTGTAGCCGAGCGCCACCGTCAGCTTGGAGGCGAGGAGCCGGGCGCGGGGCACGGGTGCCGCCAGGAGGTAGCGCAGCGAGGACCAGCTCGCCTCGGAGGCGACGGTGTCCCCGCAGAACAGCGCCACGGGAATGACGAGGAGGAAACCGGCCGAGACGAAGAGACAGGTCGCGGCGAAGTTGGCGCCGGAGGCCGTCGCCGTGTCCATCAGGGTGATGCGGCCGTTGCGGTCGCCGTCGCCGGAGCCGCCGATCGCGAAGGCCGCCAGCAGGACGAAGGGCAGGGCGACGAGGATGCCGCCCATGATCAGGGTGCGGCGGCGCTTCCACTGGCGCAGGGCCTCGACGCGCAGCGGGAGGGTGTGTCCGGCCCGGTAGCCGGGGGCGGACTCCGCCGTGCTCGCGGGGGCGTTGGCGGTGCTCATGCGGCTCCTCCTCCGATCAGGGTCAGGAAGGCGTCTTCCAGTCGGCGGTGCGGTCCGACGCCGGTCAGCGGGACGTCGAGGCGGACGAGTTCGCCGATGAGGGAGGTCGCGTCGGCGCCGTCGAGGCGGACGAGGAGCCCGCCGTCGGTGGCGGCGGCCGAGCCGACGCCCGGAAGGGCGGCGATCGCCTCGACTGCCTTCTCGACGGTCGCCTCGTCGGTGCCGGCGGCGAGGGAGACGAGCAGGGTGGAGCCGGAGCCGGTGATCTCGGCGACCGGTCCGGCCTGCACGAGCTGTCCCCGGTCCATGACGACGAGGTGGGTGCAGGACTGCTCGACCTCCGCGAGGAGGTGGCTGGAGACGATGACGGTCCGGCCCTCGGCCGCGTACCGGATCATGACCTCGCGCATCTCGCGGATCTGCGGCGGGTCGAGGCCGTTGGTCGGCTCGTCGAGGATCAGCAGGTCCGGCAGGCCCAGCATGGCCTGGGCGATGGCGAGGCGCTGCCGCATGCCCTGCGAGTAGGTGCGGACGGCCCGTTCGAGGGCGCCGCCGAGGTTCGCGATCCGCAGGGCCTCGTCGACGTGGGCGTCCTCGGCGGGACGGCCCGTGGCCTTCCAGTACAGCTCCAGGTTCTCCCGGCCGGAGAGGTGCGGCAGGAACCCGGCCCCCTCGACGAAGGCGCCGACCCGGGAGAGGACGGGGGCGCCGGGGCGGATCGCCTGGCCGAAGACGCGGATCTCTCCCTCGTCGGGGGTGATCAGCCCCATCAGCATCCGCAGGGTGGTCGTCTTGCCCGCGCCGTTCGGGCCGAGGAGTCCGAGGACCTGGCCCTGTTCGACGCGGAAGGACAGCTCGCGGACGCTGTACCGGTCCCCGCCCGCGTACTTCTTCGACAGGCCGGTGATCTGGAGCGGTACGGAGGCAAGGTCGGGGTCCGGGGCGGGCGCGGCGGTCCGGCGGCGTGCCGTGAGCAGCAGGGCCGCGGCGGCGGCGAGGCCGAGGAGCGGCAGGCCCCAGACCCACCAGGGCAGCCCGGCGGCCTGGGTGGTGACGCCCGGAGCGGTCGGGACGGTGAGCGGGCCCGTGACGGCGACGGTGTACGCGGCGGGGGCGGCCGGGGAGGCGTAGCCGAGGTCGGTGGCGGCGAGGACGAGCCGCAGCCGGTGTCCCGCCTCGATCTCGTGGTCGATCGCGGGCAGGGTCAGGGTGACCTCGCGGCCCTTCGCGGCGCCCTCGACGCGGAGGGGGGTGACGAGCTGGGCGGGCAGCACCTGCTGACGGCCGTCGGGCCCGACGTCGTACACCTTGGCGAAGAGGACGGCGGAGCCGTCGGCGGCGCCGGAGGTGACCCTGACGCGGACGGTCGGCGTGCCGGTGATCCGCAGCGCCTCGGTCTGCGGCTTCGCGTCGAAGCGCGCGTGCTGGCCGGGGAAGTCGAGGGAGAGGCCGACGCCGAGGGAGGAGAGTCCGGTGATGCCGCCGCCGAGACCGGGGACGGACGAGATGGCGGGCGGGGAGGCGCCGGCCGGGTTGGCGAAGGGCTGCGGCGGCCCGGCGAGGGCGATCCGCCGGGTCCCGTCGGTGAGACCCGGGTAGCGGTCGTCGGTCGCGGCCCGCAGGGTGGCCTGGCCGTCGGTGGAGTCGACGCCGCCGGTGCGGCTGACGCGGAAGGCGGGGCCGGTGTCCGCGGAGGTGTCGCGCTTCAGCCAGCGGTCGAACCAGGTGGTGATCCGCCGGTCGACCCGCTCGGTCTCGGGGTCGCCGCCGTCGTGGCCGCCGGCGATCCAGTCGACGGCGACGGGCGCGCCGTTGGCGCTGATCGTCCGGGCCATGGCGTCGGACTGGGCGAGGGTGAAGAGGGAGTCGGACTGGCCCTGGACGAGGAGCGCGGGCACCTTGATCCGGTCGCCGACGGCCGAGGGGCTGCGGGCTTCGAGGAGGGAGCGGGCGGCGGCGTCGGGCTTTCCGGAGACGGCGACGCGCTGGTAGAGGGCGCAGAGTTCGGGGGTGAAGCGGCCGCAGGGGTCGCCGGCCTTCGCGCCGGGGACCGGCTGGTTGCCGGCGGAGAAGAAGATCCCGGCCCAGAGCTTCTTGAAGACGTCGTTCGGGAAGAGGGCGTCGGCGAGGTTCCAGTAGGTGATCCGGGGCGCGACGGCGTCGACCCGCGGGTCGTGGCCGGCGGCGAGCAGCGAGATCGCGCCGCCGTAGGAGGCTCCGGTGACGCCGACGCGCGGGTCGCCGGCCTTGTCGAGGAGCACCTCGGGGCGGGCGGCGAGCCAGTCGACCAGCTTCCGGACGTCCTTCACCTCGGCGTCGGGGTCGTTGAGGCCGATCTGCCCGGTGGAGGCGCCGAAGCCGCGCGCGGACCAGGTGAGGACGGCGTACCCGTCGCGGGCGAGCTGTTCGGCCTGGGCGCGGACGTCGTCCTTGGAGCCGCCGAAGCCGTGCCCGAGGAGGACGGCGGGCCGCCGTCCCTCGCCGTCGCCGGTGAAGTACGAGGTGTCGAGCCGGGCTCCGTCGACGTCGATCGTCCGGTCGGCGCGGTGCGCGGGCGGCGGTTCGTCCGACGCGACGGCGGTCCAGGTGCCGGCGCCGACGAGGACGGCGAGGGCGCCGGTGACCGCGGCCCACCGGGGAATTCTCAGTCGCATGCGGTCGAGCCTAGGCGGCCGGTCCTTGAGTCTCGCCTGCCCGTGGGGGGAGTCGCGGCCCCTCCTGGAGGCGTACGGGCGTGCCCGCCCTACCGCGGGTGCGGTACGGGCACGCCAACGGCCCCCGGTGCGCGGCCGTACGCACTCCGGGGGCCGTTCCGCCTCACGCGCGGGGGCGTGGGGCGTCCTGTCGTTCCGCTCGTGTCCGTCGTGCTGTCGGCGTCGGACGGGGCGTCACGGCAGGCGCGTCGGTGATCGACGTACCTGTCGGTGGTCGACGTACGCGTCAGTGGTTGCGCGGGAAGCCCAGGTCCACACCGGACGGGCCGTCGGACGGGTCCGACCAGCGGGTGGTGACGACCTTGCCGCGGGTGTAGAAGTGCACGCCGTCGTTGCCGTAGATGTGGTGGTCGCCGAAGAGCGAGTCCTTCCAGCCACCGAAGGAGTGGTAGCCGACCGGGACGGGGATCGGCACGTTGACGCCGACCATGCCGGCCTGGACCTCCATCTGGAAGCGGCGCGCGGCGCCGCCGTCACGGGTGAAGATCGCGGTGCCGTTGCCGAACTTCGACGCGTTGATGAGGGCGAGGCCCTCCTCGTAGGTGTCGGCGCGCAGGACGCAGAGCACCGGGCCGAAGATCTCGTCCTGGTAGGCCTTGGCCGTGGTGGGCACGTGGTCCAGGAGGGAGAGGCCGATCCAGTGGCCGTTCTCGTGGCCCTCGACCGTGTAGCCGGTGCCGTCGAGGACGACCTCGCAGCCCTCGGCCGCGGCGCCGGTGACGTAGGACGCCACCTTGTCGCGGTGGACGGCCGTGATGAGCGGGCCCATCTCGGAGGTCGGGTCGGTGCCGGGGCCGATCTTGATCTTCTCGGCGCGCTCGCGGATCTTCTCGACGAGCTCGTCGCCGATGGCGCCGACGGCCACGACCGCGGAGATCGCCATGCAGCGCTCGCCGGCGGAGCCGTACGCCGCGGAGACGGCCGCGTCGGCGGCGGCGTCGAGGTCGGCGTCCGGGAGGACCAGCATGTGGTTCTTCGCGCCGCCGAGCGCCTGGACGCGCTTGCCGTTGGCGGAGGCCGTGGTGTGGATGTGGCGGGCGATCGGGGTCGAGCCCACGAAGGAGATCGCGGCGACGTCCGGGTGCTCCAGGAGGCGGTCCACGGAGACCTTGTCACCGTTGAGGACGTTGAAGACGCCGTCCGGGAGGCCCGCCTCGGCGAGCAGCTCGGCGAGCTTGATGGCCGTCGACGGGTCCTTCTCGCTCGGCTTGAGGACGAAGGTGTTGCCGGTCGCGATGGCGATCGGGAACATCCACATCGGCACCATGGCCGGGAAGTTGAAGGGCGTGATGCCGGCGACGACGCCGACGGGCTGGCGGATCGAGGCCACGTCCACGCGGTTCGAGACCTGGGTGGAGAGCTCGCCCTTGAGCTGGACGGTGATGCCGCAGGCCAGGTCGACGATCTCCAGGCCGCGGGCGACCTCGCCGAGGGCGTCGGAGTGGACCTTGCCGTGCTCGGCGACGATCAGCTCGGCGATGGCGTCGCGGTTGGCGTCGAGCAGCGCGCGGAACTTGAAGAGGATCGTGGTGCGCTGGGCGAGCGAGGAGGTGCCCCAGGTCGCGAAGGCGTCCTTCGCGGACTGGACGGCGGCGTCGACCTCCTCGACGGAGGCGAGCGCGACCTGCGTGGTGACGGCGCCGGTGGCCGGGTCGGTGACCGGGCCCCAGTTGCCCGACGTGCCCTCGACGGTCTTGCCACCGATCCAGTGGTGGACGGTCTTCGTCATGACGAGTTACTCCTTCAGAGATGGCGGCGTCGGGCGGTGACGTGCCGGTCGTACTCCTCGCGGGCCTTGACCGCCGACGGGCGGGTCGAGGTCTCGGCCACGGGCACATCCCACCATGCCTGGGCCGGGGGCGGGCCCGACACTCTGTCTGTCGTTTCGGTCTCGACGTAGACACATGTGGGAACCGTTGCGCTCCGCGCGTCCGCGAGGGCTTCTCGCAGGTCACGGACGGTGCGGGGGCGTAGCACTCGCATACCGAGGGAGGCGGCGTTGGCGCCGAGGTCGACGGGGAGCGGGGGGCCGGTGAACGTGCCGTCGTCGGCGCGGTGGCGGTAGTCGGTGCCGTACCGCTCGGCGCCGACCGCCTCCGAGAGGCCGCCGATGGAGGCGTACCCGTGGTTCTGGAGGACGACCAGCCGGAGGGGGAGCCGCTCCTGGACGGCGGTGACGATTTCGGTGGGGTTCATGAGGTACGTACCGTCGCCGACGAGGGCCCAGACGGGCCGGTCGGGGGCGGCGAGGAGGACGCCGAGGGCGGCGGGGATCTCGTAGCCCATGCAGGAGTAGCCGTACTCGACGTGGTACTGGTCGGTGGAGCGGGTCCGCCAGAGCTTGTGCAGGTCGCCGGGGAGCGAGCCGGCGGCGTTGACCAGGATGTCGCCGCCGTCGACCAGGGTGTCGAGTACGCCGAGGACCTGGGCCTGGGTGGGGCGGGCGTCCTCGTCGGGGACGGCGTAGGCCGCGTCGATCCGTCGCTGCCAGTCGGCCTTGGACTCCGCCCACTCCCCCGCGTCTCTCCGGTGGTCGTCGCCGAGGGCCTCGGCGAGCGCCGTGAGGCCCTCGCGGGCGTCGGCGACGAGGGGCAGGGCGGCGAGCTTGTGGGCGTCGAAGCCGGCGATGTTGAGGTTGACGAAGGTGGCGTCCGGCGGGAAGAGGGTGCCGGAGGCGGTGGTGAAGTCGGTGTGGCGGGTGCCGACGCCGAGGATCAGGTCGGCGTTCGCGGCCAGGTCGTTGGCGGTGGCGCTGCCGGTGTGCCCGACGCCGCCGGTCTCGCAGGGGTGGTCGTAGGGCAGGACGCCCTTGCCGGCCTGGGTGGTGGCGACGGGGATGCGGCTCCGCTCGGCGAAGGCGCGGAGCGCGTCCTCGGCGCCGCTGAAGCGGACGCCTCCGCCGGCGACGAGCAGCGGGCGCCGCGCGGCCCCGATCGCCTCGGCGGCGGCGGCGAGTTCGGCGGTGTCGGGGCGGGGGCGGCGGACGCGCCAGACGCGGTCGGCGAAGAACTCCTCCGGCCAGTCGTACGCCTCCGCCTGGACGTCCTGGGGCAGCGCGAGGGTGACGGCGCCGGTCTCGACGGGGTCGGTGAGGACGCGCAGGGCGGCGAGCGCGGCCGGGATCAGCGCCTCGGGGCGGGTGACGCGGTCGAAGTAGCGGGAGACGGGGCGCAGGCAGTCGTTGACCGAGACCTCGCCCGCGTACGGCACTTCGAGCTGCTGGAGGACCGGGTCGGCGGGGCGGGTGGCGAAGGTGTCGCCGGGGAGGAGGAGGACGGGCAGGTGGTTGACGGTGGCGAGGGCGGCGCCGGTGACGAGGTTGGTGGCGCCGGGGCCGATGGAGGTGGTGACGGCGTGGGCGGAGAGCCGGTTCCTCTGGCGGGCGTAGCCGACGGCGGCGTGGACCATGGCCTGCTCGTTGCGGCCCTGGTGGAAGGGCATGCCCCGCTCCTCGACGAGCGCCTGGCCGATCCCGGCGACGTTGCCGTGGCCGAAGATGCCCCAGGTGGCGGCGATCAGGCGGTGCCGCTCCCCGTCGCGCTCGGTGTGCTGTGCGGCGAGGAAGCGGACGAGGGCCTGGGCGACGGTGAGCCGGACGGTCATGCGTATCCCTCCGTGTGGTCGGGGTGGAAGGAGATCTTCCACTCGCGCTCGGCGCCGGGGCCCGCCATGACGTTGAGGTAGTAGAGGTCGTGGCCGGGCTGGGCGATCGAGGGGCCGTGCCAGCCGTCGGGCACGAGGACGGTATCGCCGTCGCGGATCTCGGCGAGGAGCTCGGCGCCGCCGGGCCGGGAGGGCGAGATCCGCTGGTAGGCGAGGCCGCGCGGGCCGGCGATCTCGTAGTAGTAGATCTCCTCCAGGACGGACTCGGCGCCGGGGCGGTGCTCGTCGTGCTTGTGGGGCGGGTAGGAAGACCAGTTGCCGCCGGGGGTGACGACCTCGACGGCGATGAGCCGGTCGCAGGCGAAGGCGTCGGCCGAGGCGAAGTTCCGGACCTGGCGGGCGCGGTTGCCGCTGCCCCTGGCCTCGACGGGAACCTCCGGCGCGGAGCCGTAGCGGGCGGGGAGTGGTCGCTCGCACCTCGCTCCTGCCAAAGCGAAGCGGCCCCCCGCGCCGGAGGAGATCCGGACGTGCGTGTCGCGCGGTGCATAGGCGAAATCCGTCGCTCCGTCGAACACGCTCTCGCGGCCCAGGAGTTCGATGACATCGCCGTCGACGCGCACGCTACAGGCACCGGCGAGGGGAAGCACGACCCATTCGGAATCCCCGCTCGCGAAGGAGTGGCTCTCCCCCGGCGCGAGGACGAGGACGCGGAGGGCGGAGTACTCCCATCCGGCCGACACGGGGTCGACACGGACGGCGTAGGGGCCGTCGGCGGCGGCACCGGCGGGGAGGTGGAGGGAGGGAGGCGTGCGTCGCATGGGGGTTCCCTACCCCTTCTCGGGGGTCTCTCTCCCGGGAATCGTTCCCGTTCCCGTCGCGAGCGCCTCGGCGATCTCCTCCGCGTACGGCATGGCCGACGAGCAGGCGAGGCGGCCGGCGACGATCGCGCCGGCGGCGTTGGCGTGGCGCAGGGTCCGCTCCAGGTCCCAGCCGGAGAGCAGGCCGTGGACGAGCGCCCCGCCGAAGGCGTCGCCGGCGCCGAGCCCGTTGACGACGTCGACCGGCAGCGGCGGCACCTCGGCGGCCGTTCCGTCGGCGGCGAGGGCGAGGACGCCCTTGGGGCCCTGCTTGACGACGGCGAGGCGGACCCCGCCCCGGTCGATGAGGGCGCGGGCGGCGGCGGCCGGCTCGCGCTCCCCCGTCGCGATCTCGCACTCCTCGGCGTTGCCGACGGCGACGGTCGCGTGCCGCATGGCCTCGGCGTAGTACGGGCGGGCCTCCTCCGGGTCCGGCCAGAAGGCGGGACGCCAGTCGAGGTCGAGGACGGTGAGCCCGCGGCCCGCGCGGGCGCGCAGGGCCTCCAGGGTCGCGGCGCGGCTGGGCTCGGCGCACAGCCCGGTGCCGGTCGCCCAGAAGACGCGGGCGGCGCGGATCGCGTCGAGGTCGAGCTCCTCGGGGCGGATCTCCAGGTCGGGGGCCTTGGGGCGGCGGTAGAACCAGAGCGGGAAGTCGTCGGGCGGGAAGAGCGCGCAGAAGGTGACGGGGGTCGGGTGCTCGGCGATCTCGGTGACCCAGTGGTCGTCCACGCCGAACTCCCGGAGGTCGCGGCGGAGGGCCGCGCCGAAGGGGTCGGCCCCGGTGCGGGAGACGAGCGCGGTGCGGCGGCCGAGGCGGGCGGCGGCGACGGCGACGTTGGCCGGGGAGCCGCCGAGGAATCTGCGGAAGGTCTCGACGCGGTCGAGCCCGACCCCGCTCTGGAGCGGGTACAGGTCCACGCCGAGGCGCCCCATGGTGATCAGGTCGTACGGCTCCGCTGCCACTCCCACACGCCACCTCTCGCCGGGCTCCGGGACCTGGGCCCCGGGTCCAGGTCTAATCGGCGCCCCGGAGGCGTGTCAACGACATGTCCGGACATATGGTCGGCGGATCGGGGACGGACCGCCCGCTTGACGCCCCTCTCGGAAGCCGGTCAAGGTGGCAGGCATGACGAAGCCGTCGCGTCCCTCCCGTATCCGGATCGGCTCCGCTCCCGACTCCTGGGGGGTCTGGTTCCCCGACGATCCGCGGCAGGTGCCGTGGCAGCGCTTCCTCGACGAGGTGTCCGGCGCCGGCTACGAGTGGATCGAGCTGGGACCGTACGGCTATCTGCCGACCGATCCGGCCGTCCTCGCGGAGGAGACCGCCCGGCGCGGGCTGCGGGTGTCGGCGGGGACGGTCTTCACCGGGCTCCACCACGGCCCGGCCGTCTGGGACCGCACCTGGGCGCACGTCGCCGAGAACGCGGCCCTCGCCCAGGCCGTGGGCGCCGCGCATCTCGTCGTCATCCCGGCCTTCTGGCGGGACGACCGGACGGGCGAGGTCCTGGAGGACCGGACGCTGACCGCGGCGCAGTGGCGCGACCTGACCGGCCTGACGGAGCGACTGGGCCGCGAGGTGCGGGAGCGGTACGGGCTGACGCTCGTCGTCCACCCGCACGCCGACACCCACATCGACGGCGAGGAGAGCGTGACCCGCTTCCTCGACGCGACCGACCCGGAGGCCGTCTCGCTCTGCCTGGACACCGGGCACTACGCGTACGCCGGCGGGGACAGCGTCAAGCTGATCGAGACCTACGGCGAGCGCATCGGCTACCTCCACCTCAAGCAGGTCGACCCGGAGGTCCTGGCACGGGTGGTGGCCGAGGAGGTGCCGTTCGGCCCGGCGGTGGCGCGGGGCGTGATGTGCGAGCCGCCGTCGGGGGTGCCGGACCTGGAGCCGGTGCTCGCCGCGGCGGGGGCGCTGGACGTGGACCTCTTCGCGATCGTCGAGCAGGACATGTACCCCTGCGAGCCGGACGTCCCGTACCCGATCGCGCTGCGCACCCGGCGCTTCCTTCGCTCCTGCGGCGTGTGACCGGCGCATACCTCCCTGACCTGGGTCGACGCACGCGGACACACCGCCTTGGGCCGTTCGCCGCGTGCGTCACTTCCGTCACGCCCGTCGCCTCCCCGTCACACCTGTCTCCATTACGCGGGTTTTCCGTCACAGGCGCTCGACAGCCGCTCCCCTCCTGTCGGGGCGGGCCGTTGGACGGGCACAGGCTCAGTGATCACCAACGCCCGCCCGCAGCGCCCCCGAACGGCACCCCCTGCCGCCGCTGCGCGGTGCGCAGGGAGGTACCAGGCATGACGGACAGAAGCCTCTGGTCGTACAAGGACATCGCCGCGCACATCCGTGTGCAGCCCGACACCGTCCGCTCCTACCGGAAGCACGGACTGCTGCCGCCGCCCGACCGGGTCGAGTCGGGCAAGCCCTACTGGTACGCGGACACGATCCGCGCCTGGGTCGCGAGCCGCCCCGGCAACCGGGCCCGCCGCGACTGACCCCCGCGCGGGCCCCGAGCACGACCTGCCCGAGCGCGCGGGCCCCGCGGCGCCGGCCTCCGGGAACACCCGGGGCCGGCGCCGCCGCCTATCTGCCGGCCACGGCCGCTTCCCGGCCCTCCGGAGCCGGCGCCCCCGGCCCGTCGGACTCGCTGAGCCCGAACCGGTCGTGGAAGCGGCGCAGCGGCCCCGGGGCCCACCAGGTGAAGCGTCCGGTCAGCTTCATGACGGCGGGGACGAGCAGGCTGCGGACCACCATCGCGTCCATGAGGACGGCGAGGGCGACGCCGAGGCCGAGCATTTTGGTGTTGGTGACCCGTGAGGTCCCGATGGCGACCATGACGACGGCGAGGATCACGGCGGCGGCGGTGATGAGCCCGCCGGTGCGGCGCAGGCCGAAGCGGACGGCGTGCTCGTGGTCGCCCGTGAGGTCGTACTCCTCCTTGATGCGGGAGAGCAGGAAGACCCCGTAGTCCATGGAGAGGCCGAAGGCCACGCAGAACATGAGGACGGGCAGGGTCGTCTCGATGTCGCCGGTCGGGGTGAAGCCGAGGAGCCCGGCGAGGTGGCCCTCCTGGAAGACCCAGACGACCGCGCCGAACATGGCGGTCAGGCTGAGGGCGTTGAGGACGACCGCCTGGACGGGGATGACGAGGCTGCCGGTGAGCAGGAAGACCAGGAGCAGCGTGGCGAGGACGACGATCGCCGCCGCCCAGGGCAGCCGCTCGGCGAGGGCGTCCTTGGAGTCGACGAGGACGGCGGCCTGTCCGGTGACGGCGGTGTCGAAGGGGGCCTCCACGGAGCGCAGTTCGCCCACGACACGCTGGGCGTCGGCGCCGACGGCCTCGCCCTCGGGCACGACGGTGAAGTACGCCCGGCCGGCTCCGGCCCCGGCGGTGACGGGCCCGTCGGCCCGGCCGACGCCGTCGAGGCCGGCGATCCGCTCGCGGTACTCCGCGTACTGCGCGGGGGTGGCCCGCCCCTCGGCGAGGACGGTGATCGTGCCGCCGGGGTTGCCGGGGAAGCCGTCCCGCAGCTGGTCCTGGACGATCCGGGAGGTGGCGGTGGCGGGGAGCTGGCGGTCGTCGGCGGTGCCGAACTTCACGCCGAGGAAGGGCAGTCCGAGCAGGACGAGTCCGGCGGTGGTGAGGACGGCGAAGACGGGCGCCCTGCGCATGACGAGGTCGGCGGCCCGCGCCCAGCCCGCCCCGCCCGCCCCATCGCCGGAAGCGCCGGAAGCCTGCGGATCGTCGGAGGCACTGGAAGCACTGGGGGCGCTGGAGGCGCTGGAGGCGCGCCCGCGCCGGATCATGCGCCGCAGGTCGAGCGCGTTGACCCGGTCGCCGAGGAGCACGAGCGCCGCAGGGAGGAGGGTGAGGGCGGCGACCGCGGCGAGGACGACGACGGCGATGCCCGCGTAGGCGAAGGAGCGCAGGAAGTACTGCGGGAAGACGAGCATCGCGGAGAGCGAGACGGCGACGGTGAGGGCGGAGAAGAGCACGGTCCGCCCGGCGGTCCGCAGGGTGGTGCGGACGGCGGTGTGGGTGTCGGCCCCGGCGGCGAGCTCCTCGCGGTAGCGGCGGACGACGAACAGGGCGTAGTCGATGGCGAGGCCGAGGCCGAGCGCGGTCGTCAGGTTCTGCGCGAAGACGGAGACGTCGGTGAACTCCGTGATCCCGCGCAGGACGGCGTTGGTGCCGAGGATGGCGACGATGCCGACGCCGAGCGGGAGGAGGGCGGCGACGGCGCTGCCGAAGACCATGACGAGCAGGACGAGGGTGACGGGCAGGGCGATGAGCTCGGCCCGCAGCAGGTCCTCCTGGATGACCGTCTGCATCTCGTGGCGGACGGCGAGGCCGCCGCCGATCGTGACCTCGACGGGTCCGTGCGTGCCCCGGTACTCGGGGGCGATCCGGTCCAGGATCGCGGCGGCGTCCTTCTCCTCGCCGGCGATCCTGGCGGCGATGACGGCCCGGCGGCCGTCCTCGGAGCGGAGCGCGGGCGAGCCGGTCGACCAGTAGGAGCCGACGCCGTCGACGCCCGGTTCGGCGTCGAGCCGCTCGGCGAGCCGCCGCGCCTCGGCGGCGACGGCGGGCCGGTCCACGCCGGCGGTCCCGGTGTCGACGAGCAGGAGCAGGTTCGGCTGGGAGCCGGGGAACTGCTTCCCCAGCGCCTCCGTCGCGTACGTGGATTCGGCGGCGGGGTCCTCCCAGCCGCCGCTGCCCATCCGGTCGGCGACCCCGCCGCCGGCGAGGACGGCGAGCGCGGTGATCACCAGGGCGACGAGGAGCGTGAGGCGCGGCCGCGCGGTGACGAACCGCGTCCAGCCGCCGCCACGGCCGCCCGTGGGGGCGCGGCCCCCGCCGGAAGGTGATTTCTTGACTTCGGCCATGACGCGGTGTCCCCTTCACCTGACCCCTGTGCGCGCTTCCCGGCAGGTCACATGGGTCGCCCATTGCCATAGACTGGCAAACACGAGTGATCACTCGCGTTTCTCAAGAATGCGAGCGACCTCTCGTGTTTGTCAACCGCGTTGAGGAGAGCTGGGGACAACGTCATGCCCGAAAAGGCGGAGAAGGCCCTGAAGCCCGAGGAACCGAAGCAGCCGCGTCGCCAGGCGCGCGGCGAGCGCCGCATCGCGCAGCTGCTCCAGGCCGCCGCGAACGTCTTCTGCGCGAACGGGTACACGGCCGCCAGCACCAACGCCATCGCCCGCGAGGCCCACGTCTCGCCGGGCACGCTCTACCAGTACTTCCCGAACAAGGAAGCCATCGCGATAGAGCTCGGCGAGCGCCTCATGCACGAGATGCGCGAGGCCCACGGCCAGGCGTTCACCCCGCGGAACCTCGAACTGCCGCTGCCCGAGCTCCTCGACGTCGTCGTCGACCCGATGATCGAGTTCAACTGCGAGAACCCGGTCTTCCTCGCCCTCATGCACGGCTCCGAGATCCCGGGCCGGATCGCCGAGGAGCACGACGCCCTGCACGCCTCCCTGCTGACGCGGGTGCAGGAGGTCATCGCCCACTACGCCCCCGCCACCCCCGCCGACGAGCGCGCCCGCGTCGCCGACATGACGTTCGCGATCTTCAAGGGCGGCCTCGGCCTGATCCTCGCCGCCCCCCAGGGCCCCGAGCGCGACGCCACGGTCACGGAGCTGAAGAACGCCCTGCTCCGCTACCTGTCCCCGCTGACCGCCGCCCCCGTCACCGCCCCTCGGACCCGCTGACCGCCGCCCCCGTCACCACACCTCGGACCCGCTGACCGCCGCCCCCGTCACCACACCTCGGACCCGCTGACCGCCGGCCGGGTCACCACGCCTCCGACCCGCCGACCGCCTCCTTCGGCAGCTCCTCCCCCGCCCGTGCCCGCGCCTTCATGGCGAGCAGCGGGAAGACGAGCACGGAGACCATGCCGGCCCCGACGAGCGCGGCCGCGTCGCCCGCCGACAGCTCGTGGTCGTCCACGCCGATGGTCGTGATCGCGACGACGAGCGGCAGCGCCGTGGAGCCGTACAGGACGAGCGCGCCCCGGTCGCGCCGGTCGAGGTCGCGCGGGGCGAGGAACCAGATCGGCCCGCCGCGCACCACGAGGAAGAGCAGCAGGAAGACCGGGAGCAGGATCAGGGCCCTGCCGCCGTCGAGGAGCGACTGCAGGTCGAACTCGATCCCGGTGACGACGAAGAAGACGGGCACGAGGAAGCCGAAGCCGACCGCCTCGATCTTGCCCAGGATCTCGGGGCCCGACTCCGGGGCCGCCCCGGTGAGCACGAGCCGGGTGATGAGACCGGCCGCGAACGCGCCGAGCAGGACGTCGAGGCCGAGCGCCGTCGACGCGCCGAGCATGAGGGCGAGCAGCAGGAAGACGAAGCGGATGGCGAACTGCCCGCTGCTGTGGAGGGTCTTGGCGATGACGTTCGAGAACCACGGCGGGCGCGGGCGCAGCGCCCAGTAGACGGCGCCCGCCGTGAGCGCCGCGAAGACCGCGAGGAGCACGGTGGATTCGGCGGCGGCGCGCCCGCTGAGCAGCAGCGCCATCGCGATGATCGGCCCGAACTCGCCGACCGCGCCGAAGGCCATGACGACGGAGCCGAACCGTCCGTGGAGCTGGCCGGAGTCGCGGAGCACGGGCAGGACGGTGCCGAGCGCGGTGCTGGTGAGCGCGACGCCGATGAAGACGCCCTTGGCCCATCCGCCGCCGAGCAGTATCCCCGTGCCGAGTCCGAGGACGAGGGCGGCGACCCACGCCCAGACCGCCCGCTTGAGGGTGTCGCCGCGGACCTTGCCGAACTCGATCTCGTACCCGGCGAGGAAGATCAGCATGGTGAGGCCGAGTTCGGAGAGGGCGTCGATCAGTTCGTCCGAATGCGCCCAGCCGAGGACGTCGGGGCCGATGAGGATGCCGAGCAGGATCTCGAAGATGACGAGGGGCACGGGGATGCGGCGGCCGACTCCGTAGGCCAGCAGCGGCGCCAGGACGGCGATCGCCATGATCAGAACGAGCGTGCTCCCCGAATGCGACATAACGGGTATTTACCATAAGCTCCAGTCAGATGCCCTGTCGGCGGAGGGACTTGGAGGTCTTCTTCCCGTGCACGAGTACCCGCCCAGCACCCACACGCCCCCGCCCCCGGCCGCCCCGCCGGTCCCGCAGCCCCGCCCCGGCCTGTGGAAGCGCTGCCTCTGGGGCGGTCTCGCCCTCTGGGTCCTGACGGCGGTCGTCACGTACGCCACCGAGAACACCACCCTGCTCCCGACGCTCATCCTGCTCGGCAGCTTCCTCGTCCCGGCCGTCTTCGTCCTGTGGGCGTACGAGCGGCACGGCCAGGACTTCGGCGTGCCGGTGATCCTGGGCTGCTTCCTCACCGGCGGCATCCTCGGCGTGCTCGGCGCCTCGGTCATGGAGTACTACCTGCTCCACCCCTCCCTCTGGATCTTCCTGGGGGTCGGCCTCATCGAGGAGGCCGTGAAGCTCGTCGCCCTGATGTTCGTCGTGCGCCGCTACCCGGGCCTGCGCGGGGTACGCGCCGGCATCGTCCTCGGCGGCACGGTCGGCTTCGGCTTCGCCGCGTTCGAGAGCGCGGGGTACGCCTTCAACGCCGCCGTCACCATGGACGGCATCGACCTCCGCTCGCTCCTGGAGACCGAGATCCTGCGCGGCGTCCTCGCCCCCTTCGGCCACGGCCTGTGGACGGCCATCGCCGGCGGCGTCCTCTTCGCCTTCCGCCGCCCCGACGGCCGCTTCCGCTTCACGGGGGCCGTCATCGGCACGTACCTCGGGGTCGCGGTGCTGCACGCGCTCTGGGACTCGATGCACGGCATCGCGCTCTGGCTGGTGCTGCGGATGACGACCACGGACCTCGACCGCTCGCTCTTCGCGCAGGGCTACCTCCCGCAGCCCACCGAGCAGCAGGAGCACCTCTTCACCCTCTTCTCGGTGGGCGGGCTCGCCCTGGTGACCCTGGTAGGACTGGTGTGGTTGCGGTCCCTCGCGCGACACGACCGGGATCCGCACGCGGCCCAGCCTCGCATTCATACCCCCTAGGGGTATACTCTGGAGCCGTAAGCCCCGAACCCCCGAAGGAGAGCGCCATGACCGCCGAGACGCAGACCGAACTCACCACCGTCTACCAGGTCAAGGGCATGACCTGCGGCCACTGCGAAGGCGCCGTCTCCTCCGAGATCTCCGAGCTCCCCGGCGTCTCCTCGGTCACCGCCGTCGCCAAGACCGGCGAGGTCACCGTCGTCTCCGCCGCACCGCTCGACGTGGAGGCCGTGCGCGCCGCCGTCGACGAGGCCGGTTACGAGCTGGTCTGACGCCCGCCGCACGTGTCGGCAGGACCTGTCCGCAGGGTCGTACGGTTGTCCCGTACGGCCCTGCTCTCGTTTGGGAACCACTCATGAGCCTCACGACCACCGAGCTGACGATCGGCGGGATGACCTGCGCCTCCTGCGCCGCCCGCATCGAGAAGAAGCTCAACCGGATGGACGGCGTGACGGCCACCGTCAACTACGCCACCGAGAAGGCGCACGTCGAGCACGCGCCCGAGGTCGGCGTCGACGCGCTGATCGCCACCGTGGTGAAGACCGGCTACACCGCCGAGGAACCGGCGCCGCCCGAGCCGGAGGCCCCCGACGCGCGGGACGGGGCCGCCGACCCCGAGCTCGCCCCGCTCCGGCAGCGGCTCCTCGTCTCCGCGCTGCTCTCGGCGCCGGTGGTCCTGCTCGCGATGGTCCCCTCCCTCCAGTTCGACAACTGGCAGTGGCTCTCGCTCACCCTCGCCTCGCCCGTCGTCGTCTGGGGCGGCCTGCCCTTCCACCGGGCCGCCTGGACCAACCTCCGGCACGGCGCCGCCACCATGGACACCCTGGTCTCGGTCGGCACCCTCGCCGCCTACGGCTGGTCCCTGTGGGCCCTCTTCCTCGGCGACGCCGGCATGCCCGGCATGCGCCACGGCTTCGACCTCACCGCCGACCGCGCCCACGCCTCCTCCTCGATCTACCTGGAGGTCGCCGCCGGCGTCGTCACCTTCATCCTCCTCGGCCGCTACCTGGAGGCCCGCGCCAAGCGGAAGGCGGGCACCGCGCTGCGGGCCCTGATGGAGCTCGGCGCCAAGGACGTGGCGGTCCTCAGGGACGGCACGGAGGTACGGGTACCGGTCACCGCCCTCCGTACCGGCGACCTCTTCGTCGTACGGCCCGGGGAGAAGATCGCCACCGACGGCACCGTCACCGAGGGCGCGTCCGCCGTCGACGCCTCGCTCCTCACCGGCGAATCGGTTCCCCTGGACGTCACCCCGGGCACCGCCGTCACCGGCGGCTGCGTCAACGTCTCCGGCCGCCTCGTCGTCGAGGCCACCCGGGTCGGCGCCGACACCCGGCTCGCGCACATGGCGCGGCTCGTCGAGGACGCCCAGAACGGCAAGGCCGACGTGCAGCGGCTCGCCGACCGCGTCTCCGCCGTCTTCGTCCCGGTCGTCCTCCTCGTCGCCCTCGGCACCCTCGTGACCTGGCTGCTCGTGACCGACGACGTCACGGCCGCGTTCACCGCCGCCGTCGCCGTCCTCATCATCGCCTGCCCCTGCGCCCTCGGCCTGGCCACCCCGACCGCCCTCATGGTCGGCACCGGCCGCGGCGCCCAGCTCGGCATCCTCATCAAGGGACCCGAGGTCCTGGAGACCACCCGCAAGGTCGACACGATCGTCCTCGACAAGACCGGCACCGTCACCACCGGCCGCATGACGCTGACCGGCGTCCACGCCCTCGGCTCCACCGACGAGACCGAGCTCCTGCGGCTCGCGGGCGCCCTGGAGCACTCCTCCGAGCACCCGGTCGCCCGCGCGGTCGCGGCCGACGCCGCCGCGCGGTGCGGCGAACTCCCCATACCGAAGACCTTCGAGAACGTCCCCGGCCTCGGCGTGCGCGGCTCCGTCGAGGGCCGTCTCGTCCTCGTCGGGCGCCCCGCCCTCCTCGCGGCGGAAGGCGTCGCCGTGGAGTCGCCGGGCACGGCGGAGCCCGGCGCCGTCCACGTCGCCTGGGACGGGGTCGCCCGGGGCACCCTGACCGTCGCCGACACCGTCAAGGAGACCAGCGCCGAGGCCGTCGCCCGGCTGCGCGGCCTCGGCCTGCGGCCCGTCCTGCTCACCGGCGACCACCGGGCCGTCGCGGAGGCGGTCGCGGCCGAGGTCGGCATCGACGAGGTCGTCGCCGAGGTCCTGCCGGAGGAGAAGGCCGAGGTCGTCCGACGGCTCCAGGCCGAGGGCCGGACGGTCGCGATGGTCGGCGACGGCGTCAACGACGCCGCCGCGCTCGCCACGGCCGACCTGGGGCTCGCGATGGGGACGGGCACGGACGCGGCGATCGAGGCGAGCGACCTGACCCTGGTCCGGGGCGACCTGCGGGTCGCGGCGGACGCGATCCGGCTCGCGCGGCGCACCCTCGCGACGATCAGGGGCAACCTCGCGTGGGCCTTCGGCTACAACGTCGCCGCGCTGCCGCTCGCCGCGGCGGGGCTCCTCAACCCGATGATCGCCGGACTGGCCATGGCCTTTTCGTCCGTCTTCGTCGTCTCCAACAGCCTGCGGCTGCGCCGGTTCGCGTGAATTCACTTACGTGTGACGCACAGGACCTTCACAAGGAGACCTAGATCACAGATATTGGGGGGTAACCATCTGGGCTGCTCGTGAGTCTAAGTGGGCGATGCCGAGAACGTCTTGGGGGACGTTCGTGGAATGTCTTGGGGGATGTTCCTAGGCAAGCGTTGGCGCTGGGGTGCGTACCGGGGAGCTTGAGCGGCCCTCCCGTACGTACCCCGGCAGGCCGCGCCCAGGCGCCCGGCCCGGATCCCGTGGGGGGAATCCGCACCGGGATATGGGAAGCGCCCCGCTCGTCGACCCGTGGGGGGATCGACAGGCGGGGCGCTTCTCTTTTTCAGGGCTCGGTTCGCCTCCGGGGCGCCGGATCCGCGCCCCTTCGGCTCACTCGCCGGCGTGAGTGCTCAGCGCTCGTCGGCCGGGACGAAGTCGCGGAGGACCTCGCCGGTGTAGATCTGGCGCGGGCGGCCGATGCGGGAGCCGGGCTCCTTGATCATCTCGTGCCACTGGGCGATCCAGCCGGGAAGGCGGCCGAGCGCGAAGAGCACGGTGAACATCTCGGTCGGGAAGCCCATCGCGCGGTAGATGAGGCCCGTGTAGAAGTCCACGTTCGGGTAGAGGTTGCGCGAGACGAAGTACTCGTCGGAGAGCGCGTGCTCCTCCAGCTTGAGCGCGATGTCCAGGAGCGCGTCGTCCTTGCCGAGCGCCGAGAGGACGTCGTGCGCCGCCGCCTTGATGATCTTGGCGCGCGGGTCGAAGGACTTGTACACCCGGTGGCCGAAGCCCATCAGGCGGACGCCGTCCTCCTTGTTCTTCACCTTGCGGATGAAGGAGTCGACGTCGCCGCCCTTGGCCTGGATGCCCTCGAGCATCTCCAGGACCGACTGGTTGGCGCCACCGTGCAGGGGGCCCCACAGGGCCGAGATGCCGGCGGAGATCGAGGCGAACATGTTCGCCTGCGAGGAGCCGACCAGGCGCACGGTGGACGTCGAACAGTTCTGCTCGTGGTCCGCGTGCAGGATCAGCAGCTTGTCCAGCGCCGAGACGACGACCGGGTCGAGCTCGTACTCCTGGGCGGGGACCGAGAAGGTCATGCGCAGGAAGTTCTCGACGTACCCGAGGTCGTTGCGCGGGTAGACGAAGGGGTGGCCGATCGACTTCTTGTACGCGTACGCCGCGATCGTCGGCAGCTTGGCGAGCAGCCGGATCGTGGACAGGTGACGCTGCTTCTCGTCGAACGGGTTGTGGCTGTCCTGGTAGAAGGTGGACAGCGCGGAGACCACCGAGGACAGCATGGCCATCGGGTGGGCGTCCCGCGGGAAGCCGCGGAAGAAGTTCTTGACGTCCTCGTGGACCAGCGTGTGCTGCGTGATCTCGTTCTGGAAGGTCGACAGCTCGTCGGCCTTCGGGAGCTCGCCGTTGATCAGCAGGTAGGCCACCTCAAGGAAGGTGGAGCTCTCGGCGAGCTGCTCGATGGGGTAGCCGCGGTACCGCAGAATCCCCTGCTCACCGTCGAGGTAGGTGATCGCGGATTTGTAGGCGGCGGTGTTGCCGTATCCGCTGTCCAGGGTGACCAGTCCGGTCTGGGCTCGGAGTTTCCCGATGTCGAAGCCCTTGTCGCCGACGGTGCTCTCGACCACCGGGTAGGTGTATTCACCGTCCGCGTACCGCAGTACTACAGAGTTGTCGCTCACGTCATCCCTCACCGACGTAGTGCCTCTTCTTCGAGGTGCCCTGACTGTCTCTACCATCCCCCATTTGGCTCAGGAGAGTGCACTCGGGGTCGACCATTGGGCCAATCGGCGGCACTCAGTGCCGCCAACCTTCATATCCTGCCCCCTTCGCCCCGGTTCCGGTACCCCTCCGTGATCTTTCACACGACGGCGCCCCCTGTGAGCCGGTGGGACAGTGCGGTAAAGCGCCTCCCGGCCGAGACCGTGCGGACGGCCTGGGCGATGGCGCGGCGGGAGCCGACCAGGACGACGAGCTTCTTGGCGCGGGTCACCGCCGTGTAGAGCAGGTTGCGCTGGAGCATCATCCACGCGCTCATCGTGACCGGGATCACGACGGCGGGATACTCGCTGCCCTGCGAACGGTGGATGGTGACCGCGTACGCGTGGGCGAGTTCGTCCAGCTCGTCGAAGTCGTACGGCACCTCCTCGTCCTCGTCCGTGACGACCGTGAGGCGCTGTTCGACGGGGTCGAGGGCGGTGACGACGCCGACCGTGCCGTTGAAGACGCCGTTGGCGCCCTTGTCGTAGTTGTTCCGGATCTGGGTGACCTTGTCCCCGACGCGGAAGACCCGGCCGCCGAACCTCTTCTCGGGGAGGTCCGGGCGGGCCGGGGTGATGACCTGCTGGAGCAGCCCGTTGAGGGAGCCCGCTCCGGCCGGGCCGCGGTGCATCGGGGCGAGAACCTGGACATCCCGGCGCGGGTCGAGGCCGAACTTGGCCGGAATCCGCCGGGCCGCGACGTCCACGGCGACCCGGGCGGCGTCCTCCGTCTCCTCCTCGACGAAGAGGAAGAAGTCCGGCAGGCCCTGGGTGAGGGGCGGGGTGCCGGCGTTGATCCGGTGGGCGTTGGTCACCACGCCGGACTGCTGCGCCTGGCGGAAGATCCGGGTCAGCCGCACCGACGGCACGGGGCTGCCCGGGGCGAGCAGATCGCCGAGGACCTCGCCCGCACCGACCGACGGCAGCTGGTCGACGTCCCCGACGAGGAGCAGGTGGGCACCGGGTGCCACGGCCTTGACCAGCTTGTTCGCGAGGAGCAGGTCGAGCATGGAGGCCTCGTCGACCACGACCAGATCGGCGTCGAGCGGCCGGTCCCGGTCGTAGGCCGCGTCGCCGCCCGGCTTGAGCTCCAGGAGCCGGTGGACCGTCGAGGCCTCGGCGCCGGTCAGCTCGGCGAGGCGCTTGGCGGCCCGGCCGGTGGGCGCGGCGAGGAGCACCTTCGCCTTCTTGGCACGGGCCAGCTCCACGATCGAGCGGACCGTGAAGGACTTGCCGCAGCCGGGGCCGCCGGTCAGGACCGCGACCTTGCGGGTCAGGGCGAGCCGGACCGCCTCCTCCTGCTCGGGCGCGAGCGTCGCCCCCGTCCGGTCGGCGAGCCAGGCGAGGGCCTTGTCCCAGGCGACGTCGCGGAAGCCCGGCATGCGGTCCTCCCCGGCGCGCAGGAGGCGGCCGAGCTGCCCGGCGAGCGAGAGCTCGGCCCGGTGGAACGGGACGAGGTAGACGGCGGTGAGCGGCACGCCCTCGGGGCCGGGCACCTGCTCCCGTACGACCCCCTCGGGGTCCTCCGCGAGCTCGGCGAGGCATTCGATGACGAGGCCCGTGTCCACCTGGAGCAGCTTCACGGCGTCCGCGATGAGCCTCTCCTCGGGGAGGAAGCAGTGCCCCTGGTCGGTGGACTGCGACAGCGCGTACTGGAGACCGGCCTTCACCCGGTCCGGGCTGTCGTGCGGGATGCCGACGGACTGGGCGATCTTGTCGGCGGTGAGGAAGCCGATGCCCCAGACGTCGGCGGCGAGGCGGTAGGGCTGGTTGCGGACGACGGAGATGGAGGCGTCCCCGTACTTCTTGTAGATCCGCACGGCGATGGAGGTGGAGACGCCGACGCCCTGGAGGAAGACCATCACCTCCTTGATCGCCTTCTGCTCCTCCCAGGCGTCCATGATCTTCTTCGTCCGCTTGGGGCCGAGTCCGGGAACCTCGATCAGCCGGCCCGGCGCCTCTTCGAGGACGTCGAGGGTGTCGAGCCCGAAGTGCTGGGTGATCCGGTCGGCGAAGACCGGGCCGATGCCCTTGACCAGTCCGGACCCCAGATAGCGGCGGATGCCCTGGATCGTGGCCGGCAGCAGCGTCGTGTAGTTGTCGACGCTGAACTGCTTGCCGTACTGCGGATGGGACCCCCAGCGGCCCTCCATCCGCAGCGACTCCCCCGGCTGGGCGCCGAGCAGCGCGCCGACGACGGTGAGCAGGTCCCCGGCGCCGCGCCCGGTGTCGACGCGCGCGACCGTGTACCCGCTCTCCTCGTTGGCGTACGTGATCCTCTCCAGGACCCCTTCGACGACCGCCGTGCGCGCCGGACCGTGCCCTTCACCGGGCTGGGAGTTGGACATGGACCGACCGTAGCGAAGGGGACGGACAGTGCGGGGCGGGCCTGTGGACAACCTCGCGTTCAGGATGCCGGGAAACGGGAGGAACCGTAGCGTTTCCGGCATGACTGACTCCTCATTCCAGGACGACGTGCTGAACGAGCTCGGCGACGACCGGCTCCAGGAGATCGCCGGACTGCTCGGCACCGACGCGGACGGGGCGCGCCGGCTCGTGGAGGGGTCGGTTCACGAGCTCTCCGGCGAGCTGCGGCAGGCGGCGGCCGAGCCCGGCAGCGCGGACGAGGTGCGGGCCGCGGTCGACGAGGTGGCCTCGGCCGAGCCGCCCCTCCAGGGTGTCGCCGCGCTCGGCGGCCTCGCGGCGGGCGGCCTGATGGCCGGCGTCCTCGCGAAGCTCGCCAAACCGGCCGCGAACGCGGTCGCCAAGCGCACGGGCCTGCCCCCGGCGACGGTGAACCGCGCCGTCGACATCCTCGTGCCCGTCGTCATCGCGGCCCTGACCAAGAGGGCCGCCGCGAAGAAGGGCGGCGGGGGCGGTCTGGGGGACCTGCTGGGCGGGGGCGGCGGGGCGAAGAAGTAGGGCCGGCAAAGAAGTAGGGCCGGGCCGCGAAGTAGGGCCGGGCCGCGAAGCACGACGGGCCGCCCGGGCCGCGAAGCACGACGGGCCGCCCGGCCCCGCACGGCCGGGCGGCTCCTCGTGCTCCTCGGGGCCCCTCCGCACAAGGGGCCGCCGAGGCGTTCGTCAGACCGCGAGGAAGCGGTCCAGGGTCTCCTCCAGGACCTCCACGCCGTCCCTGGCCCACAGGGCGTCGTTGAAGAGTTCGACCTCCACCGGACCCTCGTAACCGGCCTCATCGAGCATGGCGGACCAGGCTCGGAGATCGATCGAGCCCGTGCCGAGCTGGCCCCGGCCGTTGAGGACGCCCTCCGGGAGGGGGGTCGTCCAGTCGGCGAGCTGGAAGGAGTGGACGCGGCCCGCCACGCCCGCGCGTGCGACCGCCGCCGGGGCCCGGTCGTCCCACCACAGGTGGTACGTGTCGACCGTGACGCCGACCTGGTCGGCGGGGAAGCGTTCCGCGATCTCCAGGGCCTGGTCGAGGGTCGACACCGCGCAGCGGTCGGAGGCGTACATCGGGTGGAGGGGTTCGATCGCCAGGCGGACGCCCCGGTCGCCCGCGTACGGGGCCAGTTCGGCGATCGCCTCCGTGATGCGGGCCCGCGCCGACGGGAGGTCGGGGCAGGTGGCCGTCAGGCCGCCGGAGACCAGGACGAGGGTGTCGGTGCCGAGCGTCACCGCCTCGTCGATCGCCGCCCGGTTCTCCTCCTCCCAGCCGTCCGACGTGAAGAAGCCGCCCCGGCAGAGGGTGGTGACGGCGAGGCCCGCCTCCCGTACGAGCGCGGCGGCGGCCTCGACCCCGTACGCCCGGACCGGTTCGCGCCACAGGCCCACGCCCGGGACGCCGAGCCGGACGCACTCCGCGACCAGGTCGGGGAGGGCGAGCTGCTTCACCGTCATCTGGTTGATGCTGAAACGGTCGAGGTTCACTGGTCGACTCCGTGGAGCGAGAGCAGGGTGCGCATGCGGGCCTCGGCCAGCGCCGGGTCCGGGAACAGGCCCAGGCCGTCCGCCCGTTCGTACGCCGTCGCCAGGTGCGGCAGCGAGCGGGCGGACTGGAGGCCGCCGACCATCGTGAAGTGCGTCTGGTGGCCCGCGAGCCAGGCGAGGAGGACCACGCCCGTCTTGTAGAAGCGGGTCGGCGGCTGGAAGAGGTGGCGGGAGAGGGCGACGGTGGGGTCGAGGAGTTTGCGGAAGCCCTCCGTGTCGCCCGTGTCGAGGGTGCGGACCGCCTCCGCCGCGAGCGGCGCCAGGGGGTCGAAGATCCCGAGCAGGGCGTGGCTGAAGCCCTGTTCGTCGCCCGCGATCAGCTCCGGGTAGTGGAAGTCGTCGCCCGTGTAGCAGCGGACGCCCTCCGGGAGGCGGCGGCGGAGCTCGACCTCGCGCCGGGCGTCCAGGAGGGAGATCTTGATGCCGTCGACCTTGTCGGGGTGGGCCGCGATGACGTCGAGGAAGGTCTCCGTCGCCGCGTCCAGGTCCGCCGAGCCCCAGTAGCCGTCGAGCGCCGGGTCGAACATCGGGCCCAGCCAGTGCAGGATGACCGGCTCGCCCGCCTGGCGGAGCAGGTGCCCGTACAGGTCGAGGTAGTCCTCCGGGCCGACCGCCTCGGCGGCGAGCGCGCGGGAGGCCATGAGGATGGCCCGCGCGCCGGACTCCTCGACGACGGCGAGCTGTTCCTCGTACGCGGCGCGGATCTCGGGGAGGGTGGCGGAGCCGGTGAGCTGGTCGGTGCCGACGCCGCAGGCGATCAGGCCGCCGACGGCCTTCGCCTCGGCGCCCGAGCGGCGGATCAGCTCCGCCGCGCCCGCCCAGTCGAGGCCCATCCCGCGCTGCGCGGTGTCCATCGCCTCCGCGACGCCGAGGCCGTGGGACCAGAGGTGGCGGCGGAAGGCGAGGGTGGCGTCCCAGTCGACGGCGGCGGGCGAGTCCGGGCTCGTGTCGGCGTACGGGTCGGCGACGACGTGCGCGGCGGAGAAGACCGTACGGGAGGTCAGCGGGCCGGTCGCGGCGAGCGCGAGCGGCTCCGTACGCGGGGTGTACGCGCGCGTGGAGCCGTCCGGGAGCGGCAGGCGCAGCGTCACAGGGCCACCTCCGGGACGTCGAGGCGGCGGCCCTCGGCGGCGGACCGCAGGCCGAGCTCGGCGAGCTGGACGCCCCGCGCGCCGGCGAGGAGGTCCCAGTGGTACGGCTCGTCGAGCGCGACGTGCCGCAGGAAGAGCTCCCACTGCGCCTTGAAGCCGTTGTCGAACTCGGCGTTGTCGGGGACCTCCTGCCACTGGTCGCGGAAGGACTCGGTGACGGGGATGTCGGGGTTCCAGACGGGCTTGGGGGTGGCCGAGCGGTGCTGGACGCGGCAGCCGCGCAGGCCGGCGACGGCGGAGCCGTGGGTGCCGTCGACCTGGAACTCGACGAGCTCGTCGCGGTTGACGCGGACGGTCCAGGAGGAGTTGATCTGGGCGATCGCGCCGCCCTCCAGCTGGAAGATGCCGTAGGCGGCGTCGTCGGCGGTGGCGGCGTACGGCTTGCCCTGCTCGTCCCAGCGCTGCGGAACGTGCGTGGCGACGTGTGCGGAGACGCTCGTGACGCGGCCGAAGAGCTCGTGGAGCACGTACTCCCAGTGCGGGAACATGTCGACGACGATGCCGCCGCCGTCCTCGGCGCGGTAGTTCCAGCTGGGGCGCTGGGCGTCCTGCCAGTCGCCCTCGAAGACCCAGTAGCCGAACTCGCCCCGGATCGACAGGATCTCGCCGAAGAAGCCGCCGTCGATGAGGCGCTTGAGCTTGAGCAGGCCCGGGAGGAACAGCTTGTCCTGGACGACGCCGTGCTTGACGCCCTTGTCGGCGGCGCGGCGGGCCAGGTCGAGGGCGCCGGCGAGGTCGGCGGCGGTGGGCTTCTCGGTGTAGAGGTGCTTTCCGGCGTCGATGGCCTTGGTGAGGGCGTCGACGCGGGCTGAGGTGACCTGGGCGTCGAAGTAGACGTCGATCGTGTCGTCGGCGAGGACGGCGTCGAGGTCGGTGGACCACTCGGTGAGGCCGTGGCGCTCGGCGAGGGCGCGCAGGGCGTGCTCGCGGCGGCCGACGAGGACGGGCTCGGGCCAGAGGGTCTCGCCGTTGCCGAGGTCGAGGCCGCCCTGCTCGCGCAGGGCGAGGATCGAGCGGACGAGGTGCTGGCGGTAGCCCATGCGTCCGGTGACGCCGTTCATGGCGATGCGGACCGTCCTGCGTGTCACGGAGGGTTCCTCTCCTCGGGGTGCCGCGCTCTCGGCGGAAGTCGACGGAAGCCGACAGGACCCGACAGAAGTCGAAAGAAAGCGCTTTCTATGGAGGATGACGCTAGCCTGCCGACATCGCCGTCGACAAGGCCCTGGAGGTACGCACGCGATGACCGTCACCCTGGCCGACGTGGCCGCACGCGCTCAGGTCTCCCCCGCGACCGTCTCCCGCGTCCTGAACGGCAACTACCCGGTCGCCGCCTCCACCCGCGAGCGGGTCCTCCGCGCCGTCGACGAGCTCGACTACGTCCTCAACGGGCCCGCGAGCTCGCTCGCCGCCGCGACGTCCGACCTGGTCGGCGTGCTGGTCAACGACATCGCCGACCCCTTCTTCGGGATCATGGCGAGCGCGGCGCAGAGCGCGATCGGGGAGAGCGCGTCGGGGCGCGGCGGGGGCGAGAAGCTCGCCGTCGTCTGCAACACGGGCGGCTCCCCCGCGCGCGAGCTCACCTACCTCACGCTGCTCCAGCGTCAGCGGGCCGCGGCCGTGATCCTCATGGGCGGCTCCCTGGAGGACCCGGAGCACCTGGCGGCGACGGCGGCCAAGCTCGCCAAGCTCGCGGAGGCGGGGACGCGGGTCGTCCTGTGCGGGCGGCCGCCCGCACCGGGCGACGCGCACGCGGCGGCGCTCGTCTTCGACAACCGCGCGGGCGCGCGGCGCCTGACCGAGCACCTGCTCGGACTCGGGCACCGGCGGATCGGTTACGCGGCCGGGCCCGCCGACCGCACGACGACCCGACACCGCCTGGAGGGCCACCGCGAGGCGCTCGCGGCGGCGGGCGTCACCGAGGGGCCGACGGTCCACGGCCCGTACGACCGCCGCGCCGGCTACGAGGCGACGGTCGAGCTCCTCGCCCGGGACCCGGAGGTGACGGCCGTCGTCGCCGCGAACGACACGGTCGCCCTCGGCGTCAGCGCGGCGCTCCGCGAGCGCGGCCTGTCCGTACCGGGGGACGTCTCGGTGGCGGGCTTCGACGACCTCCCGTTCTCGGTGGACGCGGTGCCGGCCCTGACGACCGTCCACCTGCCGCTGCACGAGGCGGGGATCCGCGCGGGCCGCCTGGCCATGGGCGCGGAGCAGCCTCCGGCGGGCGGCCTGGAGACGGTGGCGGCGGAACTGGTGGTACGGGGGTCCACGGCGGGGCCGCGGGGGTAGGAGCCGGCGAGTACCCGGCCCTCCCCTCGATGGGCGCGAGGTCGTCGTGAGGACGGACGGCTTCCCGCGCTGCGGGGACTGAGCGCGTCACGCCCTTCGTCCGGGTTTCACCCGATTAGCCTGGCCGCATGTGCACACGTGTCATGTGGCGGGCCGCCGGGCAGCCGGTGGTCGTCGGTCGCAATATGGACTGGAAGCAGAGCCTCGGGACCAACCTGTGGGTGCTGCCGCGAGGGGTCGAGCGGGTCGGGGTCGACGGGGAGAACCCCCTGCGGTGGACCGCCGCGTACGGGAGCGTCGTCGCCACCGCGTACGACGCCGCCACGACCGACGGGGTCAACGAGCGCGGACTCGGGGCGCACCTGCTGTGGCTGGCCGAGTCGGAGTTCGGCGAGCGGGACACCGGGCTGCCCGCGCTGAGCGTCTCGATGTGGACCCAGTACGTCCTGGACCGGTTCGCGACCGTCGCCGAGGCCGTCGCCTCGATGGAAGCGGAACCCTTCCAGGTGCGGCCGCAGGGCGACGAGCGCTCCGGGACGTGGAGCACCGTCCACCTCGCGATCGAGGACGCGGGCGGGGACTCGGCGATCGTCGAGTTCCTCGACGGGAAGCCGCGTATCCACCATGACCCGGCCTACGCCGTCATGACCAACTCCCCGCCCTTCGACGAGCAGTTGGAGCACCTGAAGCGGTACGAGGGGTTCGGCGGCGAGCTGCCGCTGCCCGGGACGACCCAGGCCGCCGACCGCTTCGTCCGCGCCTCCTACTACCTCGACCGGCTGCCGCCCGCCGAGACCCCGGCGCACGCCTACGCGGCGCTGCTCAGCGTCATGCGGAACGCCGCCCAGCCCTTCGGCACGCCCGATCCGGCCCGGCCGAACATCTCGGCCACCATCTGGCGCACCCTCGCGGACCTGACGAACGGGGTGTACGGCTTCGAGTCCTCGTACTCCCCCGACATCGTCTGGACCCGGCTCGACGCGGTCGACTTCGACCGGGCGGCCCGGCTCGACCTCTCCGCGGAGGGGCTGGTCGGCGACGTCAGCGGCCGCTACGAGGCGGCCGAGCCGTTCGCCTTCGAGTCCGCTTAGGGCGTGTGCCGGGCGCCGCCGGGCAGGCGCCACTGTCGACACACCCCCTAGGGCCCGTCCGGCGGATCAGGGCCGGACAGGGCCGGTGTCCGCCCGGCCGGCGTCCGCGTAGGCCCCCAGGCCCGTCGCCGCGAGGACCGCGTCCACGGTCTGCTCGACGGTCTGCTCCGCGTTGTCGATCCAGACGGCCTGGTCCGAGAGTTCGGCGCGCATGGCCTCGTCGAGGAACGCCCAGTTCGTCGTGAGCTTCTTGTGGCGGGCGTTGTTCCGCTCCCACGCCTTGTCCGGACCAGGGGCCAGGATGACGACGTGGAGCGGGACCGCCTTCAGGTGGGCGCGGTAGAAGTCCAGGTGGGAGCGGCGGACGACGACGTCGTCGAAGACCGGCAGGAAGCCCGCCGTCGCGAAGCTGTCCGCGAGGAGGCAGCCGTTGCGGGCGCGCAGCAGGATCTGCCGGTCCGCCTCCGGGTCGCCGTCCGGGTTCGGCCAGTGGCAGCCCTGGACGATCAGCTCCTGGAGGTGGTCGATCTCGATGTGCGCGGCCCGCGTGAACCGGGCGGAGAGCGCCGCCGCGACGGTGGACTTGCCGCTTCCCGGGATTCCGGCCAGCAGGAGGGCGCCGGGGGCGGGTTCGGCACTGTCGACGACGATGTTCTCGAAGGTCATACGGGGTGGATCCTCTTGCCGTGACGGTTACGGACGATCATGCGCGGGCGCCACCGTAACCCGGGGCACGTCCGCCGTCGACCGGTTAACCGCCCTGCCCGGGAGGGACGTCAGCGCCACTCCCCCGACGAGGAGCGCGGCGGCGCACCACCGGAGCGGGCTCACGCCCTCGCCCAGGAAGAGCGCCGCCGAGGACATCCCGAAGACGGGGACGAGGAGGGAGAAGGGGGCGACGGAGGAGGCGGGGTGGCGGCGGAGGAGCCATCCCCAGGCGCCGAAGCCGAAGACGGTCGTGATCCAGGCGACGTAGACGATGACGCCGACGCCCGTCCAGTCGAGTCCGCGCAGGGCGGCGAGGTCGCGGTCCGGGCCCTCCAGGAGGAGGGAGAGGGCGAGGAGCGGGAGGACGGGGACGACGCTGACCCAGACCATGAAGTTGAGCGCGTCGGGCGGGGCGGCCTTGCGGGTGAGGACGTTGGAGACGCCCCAGCAGGCCGCCGCCGCGATCACGAGGGCGAAGCCGGCGAGCGGTCCCGAGCCGCCCTCGTCGACGGCGGCGACCCCGATGCCGGCGAGGGCGACGGCCATGCCGGCGAGCTTGCGGGGGCCGGGGCGTTCGCCGAGGGCGACGACGGCGAAGAGGGCGGTGAAGACGGCCTGGACCTGGAGGACGAGGGAGGAGAGTCCGGCCGGGGCGCCGAGGTCCATGCCGGTGAAGAGCAGTCCGAACTTCGCGACGCCGAGGACGAGTCCGACGCCGACGATCCACTTCCACGCCACCGTGGGGCGGCCGACGAGGAAGACGGCCGGCAGGGCGGCGGCGAGGAAGCGGAGGGCGGAGAAGAGCAGCGGCGGGAAGTGGTCGAGGCCGATCTCGATGACGACGAAGTTCACTCCCCAGACCGCGGCGACGAGCGCGGCGAGGGCGATGTGGGACGGGCGCATGGCATCGAGCATGACCGCCGGTGACCGTGTAGCACCAGCACGGGTTCCTTCATGATGGGATGAAGCAACGCTTCATCGAAGAGGAGCTTCCGTGCTCGATCTCGGCCGCCTCCGCGCCCTCCACGCCGTCGCCGTCCACGGCAGCGTCGGCGCCGCCGCCACCGCCCTCGGCTACACCCCGTCCGCCGTCTCCCAGCAGATCGCGAAGCTGGAACGGGAGACCCGGACGACGCTGGTCGAGCGCAGCGGACGCGGCGTCCGGCTCACCGACGAGGCCCATCAACTTGCTTCCACAGCACAGGAGTTGCTCGCACTGGTCGAGCAGGCCGAGGTGCGGCTGGAGGAACGGCGCGGGCGCCCCGCCGGGCGGCTCGCGATCGGCTGCTTCGCGAGCGCGGCACGCGGACTCATGCCCCGGGCGCTCGCCGAGCTCGCCCGCCTCCACCCCGACCTCGACGCCCGCCTCTCCGAGGTCGATCCGCACCTCTCGGTCGACCTGGTCGCGCGGGGCGTGATCGACGTGGCCGTGGCGCACGACTGGGACATCGCCCCGCTGCCGACCCCGCCGGGCGTCGAGCGGGCCGTCATCGGCGACGACCGGTGCGACATCCTCGTCCACCGCGACCACCCCCTCGCCGCACGGGAGTCGGTGCGCCGGGAGGAGCTGGCGGCCGAGCGGTGGATCTCGCAGCCGCCGGGGACGGTCTGCCACGACTGGCTCACGCGCACGCTGCGGGCGACGGGCTTCGAGCCGCTGATCACCCACCAGGCGGAGGAGAACCACACCCAGGTCGCGCTGGTCGCGGCCGGTCTCGGCATCGCGCTCGTCCCGCGCCTGGGGCGGGGCGCGCTGCCGCCGGAG
This sequence comes from Streptomyces sp. NPDC020807, assembly GCF_040641575.1. Classification (NCBI taxonomy): domain Bacteria; kingdom Bacillati; phylum Actinomycetota; class Actinomycetes; order Kitasatosporales; family Streptomycetaceae; genus Streptomyces; species Streptomyces sp. NPDC020807. The sequence goes on along the minus strand of NZ_JBFADU010000003.1, from coordinate 232,175 downwards.
GTGACGCCGGTGCGGCTCGACCCGGTGCCGACGCGGCGGTTGCACGCCATGTGGCGGACGGGTGCGGCGCGGCGGCCGGCGATCCGGGAGACGGTCCGTACGCTCCAGGAGCTCTGGCCCGCGATCGCCTCCGCCACGTAGGGAGTGCGCGGGCGATTCCTGCGCACATCCTTGACCTGGCAGTTATTTTCCGGATATCCGTGACCCCTTGGAAGTTTCCTTCAGCCCCACCTCACCCACTCGCACGGCCGGAAGGAGCACCATGCAACGACGCACCCTTCTCACGGTGACCGCAGCCGCAGCCGCCGCGGCGGTCACCGGGGCAGTCGCCCCCTCGGCCCGCGCCGACCAGGACCGCCCGCAGGACGACCGGCTCCGGCGGATCATCGACGGGATGTCCCTGGAGGAGAAGGTCGGCCAACTGTTCGTCATGCGGGTGTACGGGCATTCCGCGACGGCACCCGACCAGGCCGACATCGACGCCAACCTCAGGGAGATCGGCGTCCGCACCGCCGCCGAGCTCGTCGAGCGGTACCGCGTCGGCGGGATCATCTACTTCGCCTGGGCCCACAACACCCGCGACCCGCACCAGATCGCCGAGCTCTCCAACGGCATCCAGCGCGCCGCGCTCGCCCAGCCGACGCCCCTGCCGGTGCTCATCTCCACGGACCAGGAGCACGGCATCGTCTGCCGCGTCGGCGAGCCCGCGACGCTGCTTCCCGGCGCGATGGCCCTCGGCGCGGGAGGTGCGCACGCGGACGCCCGCAACGCCGCCCGGATCGCGGGCACCGAGCTCGCCGCCGTCGGCATCCGGCAGAACTACGCCCCCGTCGCCGACGTCAACGTCAACCCGGCCAACCCGGTCATCGGCGTCCGCTCCTTCGGCTCCGACCCGAAGGCCGTCGCCGGACTCGTCGCCGCCCAGGTCAAGGGGTACCAGCGGGCCGGGGTCGCGGCCACGTCCAAGCACTTCCCCGGCCACGGCGACACCGCCGTCGACAGCCACTACGGCCTGCCGACCATCACCCACACCCGCGAGCAGTGGGCCGCGCTCGACGCCCCGCCGTTCGTCTCGGCGATCGCGGCCGGCATCGACTCGATCATGACCGCGCACATCGTCGTCCCCGCGCTCGACCCCAGCGAGGACCCGGCCACCCTCTCCCGGCCCATCCTCACCGGCATCCTGCGGGAACAGCTGGGCTACGACGGAGTGGTGGTCACCGACGCGCTCGGCATGGAGGGCGTGCGCACCAAGTACGGCGACGCGCGCGTCCCCGTCCTCGCGCTCAAGGCCGGCGTGGACCAGCTGCTCAACCCGCCCAGCATCGACGTCGCCTGGAACGCGGTCCTCCGGGCCGTCAAGGACGGCGAGCTCACCGAGGAGCGGCTCGACGCCTCGGTCCTGCGCGTCCTGCGCCTCAAGGCGAAGCTCGGGCTCTTCCGGCAGCCGTACGTGAACCCGGCCGGCGTCGACCGCGCGGTCGGCACCCCGGCCCACCTCGCCGAGGCCGACCGGATCGCCGAGCGCACGACCACGCTGCTCCTCAACGAGGGCGGCTTCCTGCCGGTCTCCCCCGCCTCCCACGGCTCCGTCCTCGTCGTCGGCGCCGACCCGGCCTCGCCGTCCGGCACCACCGGGCCGCCCACCACCACCCTCGCGGGCGCCCTCACCGAGCTCGGCTTCTCCGCCACCGCGCTCTCCACGGGCATCACGCCGACCGCCGCGAGGATCGACGAGGCGGTCGCGGCGTCGGCGGGGAAGGACCTCGTCGTCGTGGGCACGTACAACGTCTCCGCGACCAGCCCGCAGCGCACCCTCGTCGCCCGGCTCGTCGCCACCGGCGTGCCCGTCGTGACGATCGCCATCCGGAACCCGTACGACATCGCCCGGATCGGCGGCCAGCGGGCCACCCTCGCCAGCTACTCCTGGACCGACGTCGAACTCCGCGCCGCCGTCCGGGTCCTGGCCGGCCGCGCCCGGCCGCTCGGCAGCCTGCCGGTCCCGATACAGAGCGCGGACGACCCGGACCGGGTGCTCTACCCGGTGGGTCACGGCCTGTCGTACGACGAGTAGCGCGGCCGGGGGACGAAGGTGCCCGGCGTCGTCCTCACGGACGGCCGCCGGGCACCTGTCGTGCGGAAGGGGTTACGGCCGCAGGCCGTGGCCCCGCTCCACGTCCTCGTCGACCTTCTTGTCGATCCGGGCGTCGAAGCGCGCCAGCGGCTCCGCCGCCTGGACCGTCGGGGCGGACAGGCCGGCCCACTCCAGGATGCGGGCGGTGGCCGCGTCACGCTCGGCCGGGACGAGACCGGCGACGTTGGCGCCGTGGTTCATGCCCGGGGCGGTGTAGACGTAGCTGTCGCGCGCGCCCTTGTCGACGCGGAACGGCTCGGCGCCCCACGGGTCGTTCTGGCCGTAGACGAAGAGCATGTGGTGCGCGTTCTTGCGGACCCAGTCGTCGACGTCCCGCATGACCTGCGGCTGGAACTTCATCGGGATGTCGCCCGGGACGAAGTTGCGCGGCGGCTGGTAGCCGTAGCGGCTCAGGCCGTCCAGGTGCGGCTGCTGGATGGTGGGCGCGCCCAGCTGGGTGCCCGCCTGGTAGTAGTACGGCGTGTAGTACTCGAGGCCCTGGTCGGTGTAGGCGGACCAGCCGGAGTACGCGTCGATCGTGTCGTAGACGACGTCGTCGGTCGCGGTCGCCGCGTCCGGGATCTCGGAGCAGACGCTCTCGCCGTAGTACTGCCAGAAGCCCCACACGAAGTCGAGGACGACGGCCTCGTACGCGCGGTCGAGGGAGCCGATCGTGTTGAAGGTCGCGCCCTCGGACTCGGCCCACGCCTTGTACTTCTTCTCCAGCGGCTCGCGGCGGACGAGCGCCTCGCGCTGCATGGCGTTGAGCCGGTCGCGGCACTCCTCGGTGCCGACGTTCTCGAAGAACCGGTCGTAGGCCGAGTCCTCCTTGTTCACCACGTCGTTCGGGGCGACGTAGGCGACGACGCCGTCCATGTCACGCGGGTAGAAGCGCTCGTAGTACGTGGCGGTCATGCCGCCCTTCGAGCCGCCCGTGGACAGCCAGTTCTTGCCGTAGATCGTCTTCAGCGCCTGGTAGATGCGGTGCTGGTCGCTGGCCGCCTGCCAGATGTCGAGCTTCGACCAGTCGGCCGGCTGCGGGCGGGACGGCGTGAAGAAGCGGTACTCCATGGATATCTGGTTGCCGTCGACGATCCGCGTCGGCTCGGCGCGGCTGGGCGTGGTGCTCAGTCCGTAGCCGCTGGTGCGGAAGACGTTCGGGCGCCCGGTGTCCTTGTGCAGGACCGAGAGCCGCTGCTTGAACGTGCCCTGCCAGGGGCGCCGGTGGTCGATCGGCTGCTCGTACTCCAGGACGAAGAAGCGGTAACCGGCGTACGGCTTCTCCTCGATCAGGCTCATCCCGGGGATCGCCAGGATGCGGTCCTTGATGTCCGCGCTCTGCGCCTCCGCGGACTGCGCGTCGGCGACGGCCGTGGCGTCGGTCTCCGTGTCCGCGGCGGTGGCCACGCCCGTGGAGCCGACGGTGCCTATCAGCACCGAAAGCGACACCAGCCATCTGAGCGACTTGCGCATGCGTCCTCCCCTTGGTTCACAACGGTGACGCGAACCTAGCGGGGGCACCGTGCGGACCGCCAGAGCAAAACGCTCCTTACCTTTGGACTTTCCTGTGCTTCAGCAGAGGATCCAGACGGTGGACTTGCCCTTGCCGGAGACCGAACCGTACGCGCGGACGCAGCGGTTGAGCGCGTGGACCGTGACGGGGCCCGCCTGCCGGGTGAACTTGCCGGACCGAACGGCGGCCCGGCCGCCGCGCGGCTGGAGCGACACCGTCATGGGGCGGCGGGCGGCGGGACCCTTGGCGACGGTCGTGGCGCAGGCGTAGTGGCGGGTCCGGTAGAGGCGCAGCTCGCCGGTGGCGAAGGTGTACGTCCTGGCGGGGCGGCCCTGGCAGACGGAGGCGGCCTCGGCGGTGCCGGCTCCGGGGCCGATGCCGGCGGCGCCGCCGGAGCCGAGTCCGGGCAGCGGGACGAGGAGCAGGGCGAGGGCTGCGAGGAGGGGGCCGAGGACACGGGCGAGCAGCCGGCGGCGGAGGCGGTGCGGCGGTGCGTCAGGCGTGTCCTTGGGCATGGGCCCCTCCCGGGCGTGTCGATGCGTCGTACGGGCGTACGACGCACGAGCACCCGGAATGGTTGCCTCCGGGCCGGTGGGGTCAGACCCGCTCCGGCTCCGCCTCCTCGCTCCCGGTCTCCTCCGCCTCGCCGATGAACGTGCTCCACAGCGCCGCGTACCGCCCGCCCAGGGCGAGCAGCTCGTCGTGCGTGCCGTCCTCCGCGACCCGCCCGTGGTCCATGACCACGACCCGGTCCGCGCGCGAGGCCGTCGTCAGACGGTGGGCGACGACGAGGGTCGTACGACGGCCGGCGAGCCGCTCGGTGGCCTGGTTGACCTGCGCCTCGGTGGCGAGGTCGAGGGCCGCCGTGGCCTCGTCGAGGAGCAGGACGTCCGGGTCGACGAGCTCGGCGCGGGCGAGCGCGATGAGCTGCCGCTGACCGGCGGACAGGTTCCGGCCGCGCTCGGCGACCTCGTGGAGGTAGCCGCCGTCGAGGGTGGCGATCATGTCGTGGGCGCCGACCGCGCGGGCCGCCGCCTCCACCTCGGCGTCGCTCGCGCCCGGACGGCCGTACGCGATGGCGTCGCGGACCGTCCCGGGGAAGAGGTACGCCTCCTGGGGGACGACGCCGAGCCGGTGGCGGTAGGCGGTCAGGTCGAGCTCCCGCAGGTCGGTGCCGTCCGCGGTGACCCGGCCGCCGGTCGGGTCGTAGAAGCGGGCGACCAGCTTGACCAGGGTGGACTTGCCCGCGCCGGTCTCGCCGACGAAGGCGACGGTCTGCCCGGCGGGGATCCGCAGGTCGATCCCCGTCAGCGCCTCCTCCTCGTCGCCGTACGCGAACGACACGTCCTCGAAAGCGATCTCGCCGCGCAGCTCGCGGACGTCCCTCGGCTCGGCGGCCGGCGCCGTCGAGGTCGGCTCCTGGAGGAGCTCCTGCATGCGCGTGAGGGAGACGGCGGCCTGCTGGTAGCCGTCGAAGACCTGCGAGAGCTGCTGGACGGGGGAGAAGAAGAGGTCGATGTAGAGGAGGTAGGCGACGAGCGCGCCCGTGGTGAGGGTGCCGGCCTCGATGCGGTTCGCGCCGACGATCATCACGGCGGCCGCCGCGACCGAGGAGAGCAGGGTGACGAAGGGGAAGTAGACCGAGATCAGCCACTGGCCCCGGACGCGCGCCTCGCGGTACTCGGAGCTGCGCGTGCCGAACCGCTCCACGCCCGCCCGCTCGCGGCGGAACGCCTGCACGATGCGCAGGCCGGACACGGTCTCCTGGAGGTCGGCGTTGACGACGCCGATCCGCTCGCGCGCCAGCTCGTACGCCTTCACGCTCGACCGGCGGAAGAAGTACGTGGCGACGGCGAGGACCGGCAGGGTCGCGAAGACGACCAGGGCGAGCTGGAGGTCGAGCACGAGCAGCGCGACCATGATCCCGAAGAAGGTGACGACGGAGACGAACGCGGTGACCAGGCCCGTCTGCAGGAAGGTCGAGAGCGCGTCGACGTCGGTCGTCATCCGGGTCATGATCCGGCCGGTGAGCTCGCGCTCGTAGTAGTCGAGACCGAGCCGCTGGAGCTGGGCGAAGATCTTCAGGCGCAGGGCGTAGAGGACGCGCTCGCCGGTGCGGCCGGTCATCCGGATCTCGGCGGTCTGCGCCGCCCACTGGACGAGGACGGTGAGGAGCGCGAGCGCGGAGGCCGCCCAGACGGCGCCGAGCGCGAGCCGGTTCACGCCCTCGTCGATGCCGTGCCGGATCAGGACCGGCAGCAGGAGGCCCATGCCCGCGTCGAGGGCGACGAGGCCGAGGCTGATGAGCAGCGGGAGTCCGAAGCCGCTGAGGAGGCGGCGCAGGCCGTAGGTGTCCTCGGGGGAGACCGCGCGGACCTCGTCGACGTCGGGGGTGTCGGTGGCGGGCGGCAGCGCCTCGACGGCGGCCAGCAGCTCGGGCGTGGCTCCCGGGGCGTCGCTCTCGCGGTCGGCGGCGCCGTCCTCCCGTACCCAGAGGGCCGGGGTGATGCCCCGCTCGGCGTCGAACTCGGCGTCGAGCTCGGCGCGCAGGGCGGCGTCCTCGGCACCCTCGGGGCCGTCGGCCGGGAGCGCGTGGCCGGGCGAGACGGCGCCGAGCTCGTCGGGGTCGGTGAGGAGGCGGCGGTAGAGCGCGGAGCGGGCCTCCAGTTCCTCGTGGGTGCCGATGTCGGAGAGGCGTCCCCCGTCGAGGACGGCGATGCGGTCGGCGAGGCCGAGGGTGGAGCGGCGGTGGGCGATGAGCAGGGTCGTGCGGCCCGCCATGACCGACTTCAGGGCCTCGTGGATCTCGTGCTCGACCTTGGCGTCGATCGCGGAGGTCGCGTCGTCGAGGAGGAGGAGCCGGGGGTCGGAGAGGATCGCGCGGGCGAGGGCGACGCGCTGGCGCTGGCCACCGGAGAGGGTGAGGCCGTGTTCGCCGACCTTGGTGTCGTACCCCTCGGGGAGCTCGGCGATGAAACGGTCCGCCTGCGCGGCCCGCGCCGCCGCCTCGACCTGCTCCCGGGTGGCGTCCGGGACGCCGTACGCGATGTTGGCGCGGACCGTGTCGGAGAAGAGGAAGGAGTCCTCGGGGACGAGGCCGATCGCGGCGCGCAGGGAGTCGAGGGTGAGCTCGCGGACGTCGTGGCCGCCGACGAGGACGGCGCCGTGGCCGACGTCGTAGAAGCGGGGCAGGAGGAGGGAGACGGTCGACTTGCCGGAACCGGAGGCGCCGACGAGGGCGACGGTCTCGCCGGGCCGGATGGAGAGCGAGAACCCGTCGAGGACCGGGCTGGTCTTGCCGTTGGCCCCCTCGTACCCGAACGACACGTCGTCGAACTCGACCGTCGCGGGCGCGTCGGCCGGGAGCTCCTTCGTGCCGTCCTCGATGGCCGGCTCGGTGTCGACGAGGTCGAGGACCCGCTCCACGCCCGCGCGGGCCTGCTGGCCGACGGTGAGGACCACGGCGAGCATGCGGACCGGGCCGACGAGGGAGGCCAGGTAGGCGGAGAAGGCGACGAAGGTGCCGAGCGTGATCTGTCCGCGCTGGGCGAGCCAGCCGCCGAGCGCGAGGACGACGACCTGGCCGAGGGCGGGGACGGCCTGGAGGGCGGGGGTGTACTTCGCGTTCAGCCGGATCGTCCGCAGGCGCCCGGCGAAGAGCTTCCGCCCGGCCTCGCGGATCTTGCCGGTCTCCTGGTCCTCCTGGCCGAAGCCCTTGACGACCCGGACGCCGGTGACGGCCCCGTCGACGACGCCGGCGACGGCGGCCGCCTGCTGCTGGGCGTGCCAGGTGGCGGGGTGCAGGCGGGTACGGCTGCGCTTGGCGATGAACCAGAGGGCGGGGGCGACGGCGAGCGCGACCAGCGTCAGCGGGATCGACAGCCAGGCCATGACGGCGAGCGAGATGACGAAGAGCAGGATGTTCCCGATGGTCATCGGGAGCATGAAGAGGAGGCCCTGGATGAGCTGGAGGTCGCTGGTGGCGCGGCCGATGACCTGCCCGGTCGACAGCTCGTCCTGCCGCCGCCCGTCGAGCCGGGAGATGGTCCCGTACATGTCGGTGCGGAGGTCGTGCTGGACGTCGAGGGCCAGCTTGCCGCCGTAGTAGCGGCGGATGTACGTGAGCACGTAGACGAGGACGGCTGCGCCGATGAGGAGCCCGGTCCACAGGCCGAGGTCACGGGTCTTCGTCCCGATGACGTCGTCGATGATCACCTTGGTGACGAGCGGCACGAGCGCGAGCACGGCCATGCCGACGAGCGAGGACCCGAGGGCGAGGAGGGTGTTCGCCTTGTACCGCCACGCGTACCCCGTGAGCCTGCGCGCCCACCCCTGCTGCCGTTCCGCCGCCTGTTTCTGCCCCACCGCCGCCACGAGTGGCCTCCCGTCCGTCCTGCTCTACCGGAAGCCCCAACACGGCCGACGTGCCATTTCATCCCGCGTTCACAAAGATCGGGCCGTGGTCCTAGGACCACGGCCCGCCGCGCACCTCACGGATCGGAGGTCACAGGTGGGTCGGTTCGAACATCCTCAGGAGGGCCGGGAGGACGACGACCGACGGGCCGGGGGTGGCGAGGGACTTCGCGAGGTCGGCCGCCAGGGTCTCCGGGGTGGTGCGGACGGCGGGGACCGCGAAGGACTCGGCGAGGGCGACGAAGTCGGGGCGGGTCAGCTCGGTGCCCGTGGTCGCGCCGAAGGCGTCGGTCATGTACTCGCGGAGGATGCCGTAGCCGCCGTCGTCGACGATCAGCCACGTCACGTCGAGGCCGTACTGCCTCGCCGTCGCGAGCTCGGCGATCGAGTACATCGCGCCGCCGTCGCCGGAGACCGCGAGGACCGGCTGCGAGGGGTCGGCGACGGCCGCGCCGAGGGCGGCGGGGAAGGCGTAGCCGAGGCCGCCGGCGCCCTGGGCGGAGTGCATGGTGTTCGGGTGCCGGGCGTCGAAGGCCGACCAGGCCCAGTACGACAGGATCGTCATGTCCCAGAAGCTCGGCGCCCGGGCCGGGAGCGCCTCGCGGACGGCGGCGACGACCCGCTGTTCCAGGTCGAGGCCCTGGGCGTCGATCCGCTCCCCGACCTTGCCGAGGACGGCCGCGACCCGCTCGGGGGCGGTCGGGTCCTCGCGCGGACCGACCGTCTCCAGGAGCGCCTGGAGGGCGAGGCGGGCGTCGGCGTGGATGCCGAGGGCCGGGTAGTTGGACTCCAGCTTGCCCGAGTCTGCCTCGATCTGGATCACGCGGCCGCGCGGCGCGAACGTCCGGTAGTTCGAGGACATCTCCCCGAGGCCGGAGCCGACGACGAGGAGGACGTCGGCGTCTTCGAGGAAGTCGGTGGTGTGGCGGTCCTCCAGCCAGGACTGGAGCGACAGCGGGTGGTTCCAGGGGAAGGCGCCCTTGCCGCCGAAGGTCGTGACGACGGGGGCGGAGAGGCGTTCGGCGAGCTGCCGCAGCTTGCCGGAGGCGTCGGAGCGGACGACTCCGCCGCCCGCGATGATCGCCGGACGCTCGGCGTTCGTGAGCAGGTGGGCGGCGAGCGCCGTCAGCTCGGGGCGCGGCGCGGCCTCCTCGGGCGTCGCGTCGATCGCGGTGACGACCGGCAGGATCGTCTCGGCGAGGAGCACGTCCTGCGGGATCTCCACCCAGACCGGCCCGTGCGGGGCGGTCAGGGCCGACTCCCAGGCCGCCGCGATCGCCGAGGGGATCTGGGAGGGCGTACGGACGAGGTGGACGGACTTCACGACGTCCCGGAACGAGGCCTGCTGGTCGCGGAGCTCGTGCAGGTAGCCGTGGCGCCCGCCGCCGAGCCCGGCCTCCGGGATCTGGCTGCCGATCGCGAGGACCGGCGCGGAGGCGGCGGCCGCCTCCTGGAGCGCGGCGAGCGACATGAGCGCGCCGGGGCCGGTGGAGAGCAGCAGCGGGGCCGCCTCGCCGGTGATCCGGCCGTACGCGTCGGCCGCGAAGCCCGCGTTGTTCTCGACGCGCAGCCCCACGTACCGCAGCGACGAGCGGCGCAGCGCGTCGAACATGCCGAGGGCGTGCTGACCGGGCAGACCGAAGACGGTGGTCGCCCCGAGCCCGGCGAGGGTCTCGACGACGAGGTCGCCGCCGATGCGGCCGGGCGGCGGGTTCAGGGCCGCCTCGGTCTGGGCGGCGGTGGGCCGGAGCACCAGGTCGTGGTCGTGGGTCATGAGGTCCCTCGGGGCGTGGCTCGGCGGGCGGACGGGCGGGAGGGCCGGGTCCCTGTGCGGTGGGTCCCGGCCCTCCCGAGGCTACTTCGCGGCTCGCGCGGGGTGAGAGGCCTACTTCGCCTCGGCGGCGCGGCCCGCCGCGATCTGGCGGCTCATGATCGTCGTCAGCTCGTACGCGGTGTGCGAGGCGGCGACGGCGGTGATCTCGGCGTGGTCGTAGGCCGGGGCGACCTCGACGACGTCGGCGGAGACCAGGTTGCAGGAGGACAGGCCGCGCAGGATCTCCAGGAGCTCGCGCGAGGTCATGCCGCCGGCCTCGGGGGTGCCGGTGCCGGGCGCGTGGGCCGGGTCGAGGCAGTCGATGTCGATCGAGATGTACAGCGGGCGGTCGCCGATGCGCTGGCGCAGCTGGTCGGCGACCTCGTCGGCGCCGCGGCGGTAGATGTCGGCCGAGGTTACGATGCCGAAGCCCATCTTCTCGTCGTCGGTGAGGTCCTGCTTGCCGTACAGCGGGCCGCGCGTACCGACGTGGGAGAGCGCCTCGGTGTCGAGGATGCCCTCCTCGACGGCCCGGCGGAACGGCGTGCCGTGGGTGTACTCGGCGCCGAAGTAGGTGTCCCAGGTGTCGAGGTGCGCGTCGAAGTGGAGCAGGGCGACCGGGCCGTGCTTCTTGGCGACGGAGCGCAGCAGCGGCAGCGCGATGGTGTGGTCGCCGCCGAGGGTCATCATGCGGGCGCCGGTGCCGAGGATCTCGTCGGCGGCGGCCTCGACCGTCTCGACGGCCTCGTTGATGTTGAACGGGTTCGCGGCGATGTCACCGGCGTCGGCGACCTGCGCGAGGGCGAACGGGGAGGCGTCCTGCGCCGGGTTGTACGGGCGGAGCAGACGGGAGGCCTCGCGGATGGCGTTGCCGCCGAAGCGGGCGCCGGGGCGGTAGGAGACGCCGCTGTCGAAGGGGACGCCGACCACGGCGATGTCGGCGGTGCCGACCTCGTCGAGCCGCGGCAGACGGGCGAACGTCGCGGGACCGGCGTACCGCGGGACGCGGGACGAGTCGATCGGGCCGCGCGGGGTGTTCTGGTCGCTGCTGCTCATGGCCGGGGCCTCCTGGGGGTGGGTGGGGGTGTCCGAGGATCGCTTCGCGCTCGACGGTAAGTGCCACGAAAGGGGCGGAGAAGTGGACACTTCATCCACTGTACGAGCGAGGGGTGTACGAATGGACCCATGTCGACGTCCCCCACGGAACCGGCCGCCGCTCCCCCGGCGCCCCCGGTCCCCCTCTCCGCGCTCCTCCACCGCCCCGACCTCGGCCTCCGGCTGCTCGCCGGGCCCGAGGACGCGCCGCTGCACTGGGTGCACACCTCGGAGATGGCCGACCCGTACCCGTACCTCCTCGGCGGCGAGCTGCTCCTGACCGCCGGCGTGCAGCTCACCGAACCCGCTCGGTTCGTGGAGCGGGTGGTGGAGGCGGGAGCGGCGGCGCTCGGCTTCGGGGTGACGCCGGTGTACGACACGGTCCCGGCGGAGCTGGTCGAGGCGTGCGAGCGGCACGGCCTGCCGCTCGTGGAGGTACCGCCGCGGACCCCGTTCACGGCCGTGGCCCGCGCGCTGTGGCGGCTGATGGCCGAGGCCAGGACGCGCGAGCTGCGGCGGGTGACGGAGGCCCAGCAGGCCCTGGCTCGGGCGGCGGCCCGGCCCGCGCCGGTCCCGGCGGTGCTCGGCGCGCTCGCGTCCCGGCTCGGCGGGCGGGCGGTGCTCTTCGACCCGGACGGCGCGGTGTCCCTCGCGGCCGGCCGGGAGATCCCCGCCGAGGCGGCACGGGCCCTGCGCGACCTCGCGGGGGTCGTCGGCGAGGCCACGACGCGGGCGCCCGCGTCGGCGAGCGGCGACGGCGGCGGGCTGCGGCTCGCCGCGTACGCGCTCGGCGGCGGGGAGGGCCTCGCGCTCGGCGTGGCGACGGAGCGGCTCGCCCCCGGCGACCACACCGTCGCGGGCGTCGCGGTGGTCCTGCTCTCCCTGCTGACCGCCCCCCATCGGGGCGCGGACGCGACGGTACGGGAAGGGGCCCTGGTCCGGCTCCTCCTGGGCGCGCCCCCGGCGGAGGCCGCGGCCGCGCTCGGAGCCGGCCCGTGGACGGTGGTCCACGCCCGGGGCGGCGACGGCACCCCGTTCGCGGCGGCGAGCCTGGCGGCGGCGCTGGGGACGGCGCTGGTGGACACGGGCTCGGACGCCGCCGGCCGGGGCACGGGCCCCGTCGGCCCGGTCCTGCGGCTGTTGCTGGCCTCCGGCGGTGAGGTCGTCGCTCCGCCCGGCTGGACGCTCGGGGTCTCCGCACCCGTCGAGGCCGCCGAGCTGCCCGCCGCCGACGCGCAGGCCGGGCGGGCGCTGCGGCGGGCCGAGGCCACCCGGGTGCCCCTGGTCCGGCACCGGCCGGGCGGCCTCGACGCCCTGGTGGACGGGGACGAGGCCGCCGCGTACGCCCGTGCCCTCCTCGCCCCGCTCACCGAACCGCTCGCCGAGACCCTCCGGGTCTGGCTCTCGCTGCACGGCGGCTGGGACCGGACGGCGGCGGCGCTGGACGTCCACCGCAACACCGTCCGGCAGCGGATCGTCCGCTGCGCCTCGCTCCTCGACCGGGACCTCGACGACCCCGACGTACGGATGGAGCTGTGGTTCGCGCTGCGCCGGTGGGCAGCGCGTCAGTAGAGCTTGTTGACGGCCGTCTTCGTCGTCGTCCGGAAGGCGGTCAGCGGGGCGTCGGCGAGGTCGCCCATCTGGCCCCAGCGGACGAGGGTGACCGTGCGGCCGTCGCGGCCGACGGCGAAGAGGTGGATGTCGGTGTTGCCGATCTGCGGGTCGGCGGTGTCCAGGCTGTAGACCCAGGCGCCCTCCTCGACGGCGATGCTGCCGTGGGAGGCGCTGACGGCCTTCAGGCCCGGGTTCTGCTGCTCAAGGAGAGGACCGCAGCCGGCGAGGGCCTTGCGCAGGGTGTCGACCAGCTTCACCGCGTCGGCCTCGGTGCGGGCGACGGTGGTGACCTGGACGCCGTTGGTGTCGAGCTCGGTGCTGAACTCGCGGTAGCGGGTGTTCTGCGCCGGGATCTTGTACGGGGCGCAGAGGACGCCGCCGTTCTCCGGGACGCCGGCGAAGATCGCGGTGGCGGTCCACGGCGTCGACGACGGCGGCATCTGGGAGGCGGAGAGGAAGGCCGGCAGTGCGGCGGCCTGCGCCGGGGCGGTGGCGAGGGCCGCGAGGCCGAGGGCGGCGGCGGCCGCGGTGGCGAGTGCGGTGCGGAGCTTGTTCATGGTGGTGGATCCCCCGTGGGTCGTTCGGTCGGTGCGTCAGTGCGTCTGCGCTCCACCAGCGTCGGGCCGTCGTCCGCCCCCCGCAACGGTGACGCGCCCGCGCTCCGTCCCGGAACCATTCCACCCCTGCTGACGTGCAAGGACGTGAAGGGTGGGACGCCGGGCCGAGGGGGACGACATGCCGAAGGACGCCGCCGTCGAGGAGTTCGCGCGGCTCGTGCGCGCGCTGAAGGCGCGGGACGGGCGGAGTTACGAGGCGCTGGGCCGGCGCCTGGGCGTCAGCGCGTCCACCCTCCACCGCTACTGCTCCGGCGCGACCGTCCCGGAGGGGTTCGCCGTGGTCGACCGCCTCGCCGTGCTGTGCGGGGCGGACGCGGAGGAGCGGCGGGCCCTGGAGGCGGCCTGGACCCGCGCGGACGCCGCCCGCCGCCCTCCGGTGCCGGAATCGGCACCAGAACCGGCACCCGTGCACGCGCGCGTGCCGCGCCTCCCGTCCGCGTGGCGGAGGCTTCGTTGGGGCCGGGCGGGCCTGGTCGGCGGGGCGCTGGCGGTCGTGGGGGCGGTGACCCTCGGAGCCGTACTCCTGCCCGGGAAGACCCGGGAGCGGACCGCCGCACCGCCGCCGCCACCCCCACCGCCACTGACGTGGACGGTCTCCTCGTCCCTCTGGAAGTACGGGTGCGGGCACACCTACCTCGTGGAGCGGACGCCCCCTCCCCCGCCGGAGGCCGCCGACGCGCGGAGCTGGGCGACGGCGCAGGGGGCCGTGGACGGCGGGGAGACGCTGGTGCGGGTGTCGGTGCAGGGGAAGAGCGCGGCGGCCGTGGTGCTCCAGTCGCTGCACGTGCGCGTGGTGGAGCGGTCCGCGCCGCTGCCGTGGGCGGCGTACCGGACGGACGACGGGTGCGGCGGGGCAGTGACGCCGCGCCTCTTCGAGGTGGACCTGGACCGGCCGCGGCCCGTGGCGCGGGCGGTGGACGGCTACGACGCCTCCGGGGAGGAGGGCCGGACGCTCCCGGCGGTCTCCTTCCCGTACGTGGTCAACGCGGCCGAACCGGAGGAGCTGCTCGTGTCGGCGGGGGCGACGGGGTGCGACTGCCGCTGGTTCCTGGAGCTGGAGTGGAGCTCGGAGGGGCGTCGGGGCACGGTCCGGATCGGGGACGAGGACGGCCTCCCCTTCCGCACGAGCGGGGCGGGTGGGCGGCCCGTCCACCGGTACGACTCCGAGGGACGGGCCTGGATCACAGGCGAGGAGTCTGGACAGAGGGGTTGACCGGTCGGTAACTTCGTATCCACAACCCTGAGCAAGCGCTTAGACAATTTGGGCCCGCCCCGCACACCGGAGGAGTCGTACCGTGCGCCGTACCGTATTCAACGAGGACCACGAGGCGTTCCGGGAGACCATCCGCGCCTTCATCGAGGCCGAGGTCGTCCCCGTCTACGACGAGTGGTTCGCGGCGGGCCAGGCGCCCCGCGAGTTCTACGACAAGCTCGGCGAGCTGGGCATCTTCGGCATCAACGTGCCCGAGGAGTTCGGCGGCGCGGGCCTGGACACCCACAAGTTCGAGGCCGTCCTCTACGAGGAGACCTCGCGCGCGGGCGTCCAGTTCGGCGGCTCCGGCGTGCACGTGCTGCTCGCCCTCCCGTACATCAAGATGCTCGCCACCGACGACCAGAAGAAGCGCTTCCTGCCGAAGTTCGTCACCGGCGAGGAGATGTGGGCCCTCGCGATGACCGAGCCGGGCACCGGCTCCGACGTCGCGGGCATGAAGACCACCGCCAAGCTCTCCGAGGACGGCACGCACTACGTCCTCAACGGCGCCAAGACCTTCATCACCGGTGGCGTCCACGCCGACCGCGTGATCGTCTGCGCCCGCACCTCCGCCCCCTCGGCCGAGGACCGCCGCTTCGGCATCTCCCTCTTCGCCGTGGACACCAAGTCCGAGGGCTACTCGATCGGCCGCAAGCTCGACAAGCTCGGCCTGCGCACCTCCGACACCGCCGAGCTCGCGTTCGTCGACGTCAAGGTCCCCGTCGAGGACCTCCTCGGCGAGGAGGGCAAGGGCTTCTCGTA
Organism: Streptomyces sp. NPDC020807; assembly: GCF_040641575.1. Lineage (NCBI taxonomy): Bacteria > Bacillati > Actinomycetota > Actinomycetes > Kitasatosporales > Streptomycetaceae > Streptomyces > Streptomyces sp. NPDC020807. Next base: position 216,962 of record NZ_JBFADU010000003.1, on the reverse strand, counting down.
CCTCGGCCACAACCTCGCCTCCGAGCGCTGGGGCATCGCCTTCGGCGCCTACGCGCAGGCCAAGGCCGCCGTCCGCTTCGCCCAGCAGTACGTCACGGACCGCACGGTCTTCGGCAAGCCGGTCGCCTCGTTCCAGAACACCAAGTTCGAGCTGGCCGCCTGCCAGGCCGAGGTGGACGCGGCCGAGGCCGTCGCCGACCGCGCCCTGGAGGCCCTCGACGCGGGCGAGCTGACCCCGGCCGAGGCCGCGAGCGCCAAGCTCTTCTGCACCGAGGTCGCGCACCGCGTCATCGACCGCTGCCTCCAGCTGCACGGCGGATACGGCTACATGAACGAGTACCCGATCGCCCGCCTGTACGCCGACAACCGCGTCAACCGCATCTACGGCGGCACCAGCGAGATCATGAAGTCGATCATCGCCAAGAGCATGGGCCTCTAAGTGCCCGCTGCACCTTCGGCACTGGATGACCTGCTCGACCTGCTCGACCTGGAGCGGATCGAGCAGGACATCTTCCGGGGCGCGTCCCGTGCCTCGATCGTCCCCCGCGTCTTCGGCGGCCAGGTGGCCGCCCAGGCGCTGGTGGCGGCCGGGCGCACGGTCCCGGAGGACCGGCTCGCGCACTCGCTCCACGCGTACTTCCTGCGGCCCGGGGACCCGGGCGCGCCGATCGTCTACACGGTCGACCGCATCCGCGACGGCCGTTCCTTCACCACCCGCCGGGTCGTCGCCGTCCAGCACGGCCACCCGATCTTCCACCTCTCCGCCTCCTTCCAGGCGTACGAGGAGGGGCTCGACCACCAGGTCGGCATGCCGTCCGCGCCGGACCCCGAGTCCCTGCCGACGGCCGCCGAGATGCTTCCCCGGCACCTGCCGAAGGAGGTCGCGAACCGTCTCGTCGAGGCGCGGGCCGCGGTCGACCTGCGGTACGCCGACACGCCGCCGTGGGGTTCGGTCGGGGAGCCGCGCGAGCCGCGGTCGCAGGTGTGGTTCCGCACCAACGGCAAGCTCGCCGACGAGCACCTGCTGCACGTCTGCCTGGCCACGTACGTCTCCGACATGACGCTGCTCGACTCCGTCCTTCTCGCGCACGGGCGCGGCGGCTGGGCCGTGGGGGACGTCGTCGGCGCCTCGCTCGACCACGCGATGTGGTTCCACCGGCCCTTCCGGGCCGACGAATGGCTCCTCTACGACCAGGAGTCGCCCTCCGCCTCCGCCGGGCGCGGCCTCGGCCAGGCCAGGATCTGGACGCAGGACGGGAAGCTCGCGATCTCCGTGATTCAGGAGGGTGTCGTTCGCGTGCCGCGCTGATGATCGGACATACCGTCCGATACATGGCGGAACACGGCGGCGCGGGCGCCCCCACGGAGAACAAGGGCAACAGCGAGAGCACCTTCACGGTGATCGTGGCGGCGGCGGCGAACCTCGGGATCGCCGTCGCCAAGGCCGTCGCCGGCGTCATCAGCGGATCGAGCGCGATGCTCTCCGAGGCCGCCCACTCGGTCGCCGACACGGTCACCGAGTTCATGCTGCTCACCGCGCTGAAGCGCAGCGAGAAGCCGGCCGACGAGGACCATCCCCTCGGGTACGGCGGCGAGCGGTACGTCTGGGCGATGCTCGCCGCGGTCGCGACCTTCGTCGGCGGCGCGGTCTTCGCCTTCTACGACGGCATCCACACGCTCGTCCACGGCGAGGAGCTCGGCGACCCCACGATCTCGTACGTCGTCCTCGGGATCTCGTTCCTCCTGGAGGGGTACTCCCTCCGGACCGCGGTCAGGCAGACCAGGGGCGAGGCCGAGCGGATGAAGGCCCCCTTCGCCACGTACCTCCGCCTCACCCCCGACACCACGACCAAGGCCGTCGTCATGGAGGACTCGGCGGCCCTCGCCGGCCTCATGCTCGCGGCCGGCGGCCTCCTCGGCGGGCAGATCACCGGCTCCGGCGTCTGGGACGGCGTCGCCTCGATCCTCATCGGCTGCCTGCTCGTCTACGTGGCCTGGGTCCTCGGCCGCTCCAACGCGCAGCTGCTCATCGGCCGCCCGCTGCCGAAGCCCCTGCGCCGGGCGGTCCGCGAGCAGCTGCTCACGGTCCCGCACGTGGTCGACGTCATGGAACTGACGACCCTCATCCAGGGGCCCGACGAGGTCCTCGTCGCCGCGAAGATCGACTTCCGGGACATGGCGTCGGCCGAGCAGATCGAGTGGGCCTGCGAGGATGCCGAGAAGCGGCTCCGCGAGCGGTTCCCGGCGGTCCGGCACGTCTACCTGGACCCGACGCCGGGCCTGACGCAGCGGCCGCCGGACCTGTGAGGGCCGGCTTCGCGAGCGCCCGCGAAGGCTCAGGCGAGGCCGGCCGCCGCCAGCGTGTACGCGGTCATCGGCTCGTAGAACCGGGGGTCGACGACGTGGTCGTCGAGCGGGACGGTGACCTGCATGGTCCCCTCCTGCTCGCCGATGAAGAGGGCGGGGTCGTTGCAGTCCGCGTACCCGACGGAGTCGATCCCGCGCTGCCCCGCGCGGCCCGCCCAGCCGTGGTCCGCGACGACGAGGTCCGGCCGCCCGTCCTCGCCGAGCGCGTCGAGGATCGCGTTCATCGGCTCCGGGGAGTGGGTGTGCCACAGGGTCGCGCCGCGCTCGAAGACGGCGACGTCGGCGAACTGGACGACGTACCCCTCGTCGGCGACGAGCCCGCCGGGGATCCTGACGACGTCGCAGCCCCGGGCGCGCAGCGCGCCGGCGATCCGGCTGTGGACGTCGACGAGGGAGCCCGGGTGGCCGGTCGCGAAGAGGACCCGCTCGCGGCCGGCGGCGGCCTTGCGGAGCCGGGCGGCGAGCCGGTCGAGGCCGTCGACGGTCAGCTCCGGGTCGATGGTGTCCTGGCCGACGCGGTGGGCGGGGTCGTCGACGACGCCGCAGCGCTCGGCCATGACGGCGAGGACGTCCTGCTCGTCGGTCCAGCGGTCGCCGAGCTCCAGGCCGAACCAGTAGTGCCGGTCGCCGTTGGCGAGCCTTCTGTAGTGCGCGAGGTTGTTGTCGCGCGGGGTGGCGACGTCTCCCGCGATCCGGGTGCGGACGAGGTGCTCGACGAGGGCGGCGCGGCTGAGTATCGGCATGGGGTTCATTCTGTCGGAGGGCCGGGCGGTACGGGGAACCCGTTCCGTCTGGCGGGACCGGCGCCCGGCTCAGGCCGAGGCGAGCGCGCCGAAGGCTCCGTGGGCGAGCCGTCGCAGCAGTTCCTCCATCTCGCGGCGGTCGAGCGCCGCGAGGTGCGGGGTCGAGTTCAGGAGGCCGAAGACCGCGTGGACGGCGGTCCGCGCCTCGTCCTCGGGCGAGGCCGGGTACAGCTCCCGCACGACCGTCACCCACAGCTCGGCGTACCGGCGCTGGAGCCGCCGGACCCGCTTGCGGTCCTCCTCCTTGAGCCGGTCGAGCTCGCGGTCGTGGAGGGTGATCAGCGGCCGGTCGTCGAGGGCGAAGTCGATGTGCCCGTCGACGAGGGAGGCGAGGACGGCCTCGGGGGCGCCGGAGGCCTTCTCGACCCGGACGCGTCCGCCGTCGAGGAGGCGCTCGCTGATGCCGACGAGGAGTTCGGCGAGCATCGCGTCCTTGCCGGCGAAGTGCCGGTAGAGCCCGGGGCCGCTGATCCCGACGGCCGCCCCGATCTCGTCGACGCCGACCCCGTGGAAGCCGCGCTCGGCGAACAGGCGGGCGGCCTCCTTGAGGATCTGCTCGCGTCGGGTCGGGGCGCTCGTGGGGCTCGTGGTCATGGATTCGATTCTAGACAACGCGGTTAGCGCTCGTTAACCTGGGCGCCGTACGTTAACGCTCATTAACCGAGTGGGCAGCGTAGACCGCACAGACCGAGCAAGGGAGCTCGACGGATGCAGCAGGCACCTGTGCTGACGAGCGCGGCTGATCCCGCGTCCGCGGCCTGGCAGGCCAACGAGGCCGCTCACCACGAGCTGGCCGCGACCCTGCGCGCCAAGCTCGCGCAGGCCGCGCTCGGCGGCGGCGAGAAGTCCCGGGCGCGCCACACGGCGCGCGGGAAGCTGCTGCCGCGCGACCGGGTGGACACCCTCCTCGACCCGGGCTCGCCCTTCCTGGAGCTGGCCCCGCTCGCGGCCAACGGGATGTACGGGGACCAGGCGCCGGCCGCCGGTGTGATCGCGGGCATCGGCCGGGTCAGCGGGCGCGAGTGCGTGATCGTCGCCAACGACGCGACCGTCAAGGGCGGCACGTACTACCCGATGACGGTGAAGAAGCACCTCCGGGCGCAGGAGGTGGCCCTGGAGAACCGTCTCCCCTGCCTCTACCTGGTCGACTCGGGCGGCGCGTTCCTGCCGATGCAGGACGAGGTCTTCCCCGACCGGGACCACTTCGGCCGGATCTTCTTCAACCAGGCCCGCATGTCCGGAGCCGGGATCCCGCAGATCGCGGCGGTCATGGGCTCGTGCACGGCCGGCGGCGCGTACGTCCCGGCGATGAGCGACGAGGCCGTGATCGTCCGGAACCAGGGCACGATCTTCCTCGGCGGACCGCCGCTGGTGAAGGCGGCGACGGGCGAGGTCGTGACGGCCGAGGAGCTCGGCGGCGGCGAGGTCCACTCGCGGATCTCCGGCGTCACCGACCACCTCGCCGAGGACGACGCCCACGCCCTGCGGATCGTCCGGAACATCGTGGCGACGCTCCCCGAGCGCGGCCCGCTCCCCTGGTCGGTCGAGCCGGCCGAGGAGCCGAAGGTCGACCCGGCCGGCCTGTACGGCGCGGTGCCGGTGGACTCCCGCACCCCGTACGACGTCCGCGAGGTCATCGCCCGGGTCGTCGACGGCTCCCGCTTCCAGGAGTTCAAGTCCGAGTACGGGCAGACGCTGGTCACCGGCTTCGCCCGGATCCACGGCCACCCGGTCGGCATCGTCGCCAACAACGGCATCCTGTTCGCCGAGTCCGCCCAGAAGGGCGCGCACTTCATCGAGCTGTGCGACCAGCGCGGCATCCCGCTGGTCTTCCTCCAGAACATCACCGGCTTCATGGTCGGCAAGGCGTACGAGCACGGCGGCATCGCGAAGCACGGCGCGAAGATGGTCACGGCCGTGGCGACCACCCGGGTCCCCAAGCTGACCGTGGTCGTGGGCGGTTCCTACGGCGCGGGCAACTACTCGATGTGCGGCCGGGCGTACTCCCCCCGCTTCCTGTGGATGTGGCCCAACGCCAAGATCTCCGTCATGGGCGGCGAGCAGGCCGCCTCGGTCCTCGCGACGGTCAAGCGCGACCAGCTCGGCGACGGGTGGAGCACGGAGGACGAGGAGGCGTTCAAGGCGCCGATCCGCGAGCAGTACGAGACCCAGGGCAGCGCCTACTACGCGAGCGCCCGGCTCTGGGACGACGGGGTCATCGACCCGACGGACACCCGTCAGGTACTCGGTCTCGCGCTGACCGCCTGTGCCAACGCGCCGCTGGGAGAACCCCAGTTCGGCGTCTTCCGGATGTAAGGGACCCCAGGAGATGCAGCAGATGTTCGACACGGTCCTCGTCGCCAACCGGGGCGAGATCGCGGTCCGCGTCATCCGCACCCTGCGGGCGCTCGGCGTCCGCTCGGTGGCCGTCCACAGCGACGCGGACGCGGACGCCCGGCACGTACGGGAGGCGGACACGGCGGTCCGGATCGGGCCGCCGCCGGCCTCGGAGTCGTACCTCTCCGTCCCGGCGCTCCTCGACGCGGCCCGCCGCACGGGCGCGCAGGCGGTCCACCCCGGCTACGGCTTCCTCGCGGAGAACGCGGGCTTCGCGCGCGCCTGCGCCGAGGCCGGTCTCGTCTTCATCGGCCCGTCGGCCGAGGCGATCTCGCTCATGGGCGACAAGATCCGCGCCAAGGAGACGGTGAAGAAGGCCGGCGTGCCCGTCGTCCCCGGCGCGGCCGACCCGGAGATCGAGGCCGCGGCGCGCGAACTCGGCGCGCCCGTCCTGCTCAAGCCGAGCGCGGGCGGCGGCGGCAAGGGCATGCGGCTCGTCCGCGACCTGTCCGTCCTCGGCGACGAGATCGCGGCGGCCCGCCGCGAGGCGCGCTCCTCCTTCGGCGACGACACGCTCCTCGTGGAGCGGTGGATCGACCGCCCCCGGCACATCGAGATCCAGGTCCTCGCGGACACCCACGGGAACGTGGTCCACCTCGGCGAGCGCGAGTGCTCCCTCCAGCGCCGCCACCAGAAGATCATCGAGGAGGCGCCGAGCGTCCTCCTGACCCCGGAGATCCGCGCCGCGATGGGCGCGGCGGCCGTCGAGGCGGCGCGCTCCTGCGGCTATGTCGGCGCGGGCACGGTCGAGTTCATCGTTCCGGGCGGCGACCCGTCCTCGTACTACTTCATGGAGATGAACACCCGCCTCCAGGTCGAGCACCCGGTGACGGAGCTGATCACGGGCGTGGACCTGGTGGAGTGGCAGCTGCGCGTCGCCGCCGGCGAGCCCCTCCCCTTCGCCCAGGACGACATCACCCTGACCGGCTGGGCGATCGAGGCCCGCATCTGCGCGGAGGACCCGTCCCGCGGCTTCCTCCCCTCCGGTGGCACGGTCCTCGCCCTGGACGAGCCGTCGGGGAACGGGGTCCGCACGGACTCGGGCCTGAGCGAGGGTACGGAGGTCTCCTCGCTCTACGACCCGATGCTCTCCAAGGTCATCGTCCACGCCGCCGACCGCCCGACGGCCCTGCGCAAGCTCCGCGCGGCCCTGGCCGACACGGTCACCCTCGGCGTCCCGACGAACGCGGGCTTCCTCCGCCGCCTGCTGGCCCACGAGGACGTGGTCGCGGGCGCCCTGGACACCGGCCTGGTCGAGCGCGACGCGGACGCCCTGATCCCGTCGGGCGTCCCGGAGGAGGTGTACGCGGCGGCGGCCGCCGTGCGCCGCGCCGGGCTGGCCCCGGCTCCCCGGGACGGCTGGACCGACCCGTTCGACGTGCCCAGCGGGTGGCGCGTCGGCGGCGTGCCGAAGCCGCTCGCGTTCCCGTTCCGGATCGCGGGCCACGAGCCGGTGACGGTGGAGGCCCCGGCCGACGGCCGGGTCACGGACACCCGGGTGACCGTGACGGTCGACGGCGTCTCCCAACACTTCCGCCGCGCGGGCGCCTGGCTCGGCCGGGACGGCGACTCCTGGCACGTGCAGGACCACGACCCGGTCGCCGCCGCCCTCACCGGCGCCCGGCACGGCGGTGCCGACACGCTCGCCGCGCCGATGCCCGGCACCGTCACCGTCGTGAAGGTGGCCGTCGGGGACGAGGTCGAGGCCGGGCAGAGCCTGCTCGTCGTCGAGGCGATGAAGATGGAGCACGTCATCTCCGCCCCGCACGCCGGCACCGTCACCGAGCTCGACGTCACCCCCGGCGCCACCGTCGCCATGGACCAGGTCCTCGCGGTCGTCACCCCGCGCGAGGACTCCGCGAAGGACGAGGAGGCGGCGGGATGAGCCTGCCCATGGCCGTGCCCGACCCCACGCTTCCGAAGCGGGTCCGCATCCACGAGGTCGGCCCGCGCGACGGTCTGCAGAACGAGAAGACGGCCGTCCCGACCGCCGTGAAGGCCGAGTTCGTCCGGCGGCTCGCCGCCGCGGGCCTGACGACGGTCGAGGCCACGAGCTTCGTGCACCCCAAGTGGGTGCCGCAGCTCGCCGACGCGGAGGAGCTGTTCCCCCTCGTCCGCGACCTGCCGGTCCGCCTCCCGGTCCTCGTGCCGAACGAGCGCGGCCTCGACCGCGCGCTCGCCCTCGGCGTCCGCGAGATCGCCGTGTTCGCCTCGGCGACCGAGTCCTTCGCGAAGGCCAACCTCAACCGCACCGTCGACGAGGCCCTCGCGCTCTTCGCCCCGACCGTCATCCGCGCCATAGAGGCCGGGCTCGGCGTCCGCGGCTACCTCTCGATGTGCTTCGGCGACCCCTGGGAGGGCGCCGTCCCGATCGAGCAGGTCGTCCGCGTCTCGAAGGCCCTCGTCGAGATGGGCTGCGACGAGCTGAGCCTCGGCGACACCATCGGCGTCGCGACCCCCGGCCACGTCCAGGCCCTCCTGACGGCGCTGGGCGACGCCGGGGTCCCCACCTCCCGTATCGCCGTGCACTTCCACGACACGTACGGACAGGCCCTGTCCAACACCCTGGCGGCCCTGCGCCACGGGGTGACCACGGTCGACGCCTCCGCGGGCGGCCTCGGCGGCTGCCCGTACGCGAAGAGCGCGACCGGCAATCTCGCCACCGAGGACCTCGTGTGGATGCTCGACGGCCTCGGCATCGAGACCGGGGTCGATCTGGCCGCCCTGACCGCCACGAGCGGATGGATGGCCGAGCAGTTGGGGCGGCCCAGCCCCTCCCGTACCGTCCGCGCCCTCTCCCACAAGGAGTGACACCGCCCATGTCCCTCGACCACCGGCTCTCCGAAGAGCACCAGGAACTCCGCCGCACCGTCGAGGCCTTCGCGCACGACGTCGTCGCCCCGAAGATCGGCGACTACTACGAGCGCCACGAGTTCCCGTACGAGATCGTCGCCGAGATGGGCCGCATGGGCCTGTTCGGCCTGCCGTTCCCCGAGGAGTACGGCGGCATGGGCGGCGACTACCTCGCCCTCGGCATCGCCCTGGAGGAGCTGGCCCGCGTCGACTCCTCCGTCGCCATCACCCTGGAGGCGGGCGTCTCGCTCGGCGCGATGCCGCTCTACCTCTTCGGCACCGAGGAGCAGAAGCGGACGTGGCTGCCGAAGCTGTGCGCGGGCGAGGTGCTCGGCGCGTTCGGCCTCACCGAGCCCGGTGCGGGCAGCGACGCCGGCGGCACCCGCACGACGGCCGTCCGGGACGGCGACGAGTGGGTCGTCAACGGCTCGAAGTGCTTCATCACCAACTCCGGTACGGACATCACGGGCCTGGTCACGGTCACGGCCGTGACGGGCCGCAAGCCCGACGGCCGTCCGCTGATCTCCTCGATCATCGTCCCGTCCGGCACCCCGGGCTTCACCGTCGCCGCCCCGTACTCGAAGGTCGGCTGGAACGCCTCGGACACGCGCGAGCTGTCCTTCTCCGACGTCCGCGTCCCGGTGGAGAACCTGGTCGGCGAGGAGGGCCGCGGCTACGCCCAGTTCCTCCGCATCCTCGACGAGGGCCGGGTCGCCATCGCCGCGCTCGCGACGGGCCTCGCCCAGGGCTGTGTGGACGAGTCGGTGAAGTACGCGAAGGAGCGGCAGGCCTTCGGGCGGCCGATCGCCGACAACCAGGCCATCCAGTTCAAGATCGCGGACATGGAGACGAAGGCGCACATGGCCCGCATCGGCTGGCGCGACGCGGCCTCGCGGCTCGTGCTCGGCGAGCCGTTCAAGAAGGAGGCGGCCATCGCGAAGCTGTACTCCTCCACGGTGGCCGTGGACAACGCCCGCGAGGCGACCCAGATCCACGGCGGCTACGGCTTCATGAACGAGTATCCGGTGGCCCGCATGTGGCGCGACTCGAAGATCCTGGAGATCGGCGAGGGCACGAGCGAGGTCCAGCGGATGCTGATCGCAAGGGAGTTGGGCCTGTCGGCCTGACGCCGCCGACCGCCCCAGGAGCCCGTCGTCCCGTCAGGGGGCGGCGGGCTCCGGCGTTTCCCGCGGCGCCCTCCGGGGGCACTCCGGACCCCCCTGTGACCCAGACCTCTCGCCCCCACCACTACCCCAGAAAATTTGGTTAGGCTAACCTACCTTCGACTTAGTCCGGCCGGCTGATACCGGCACGTACCGAAAGCGACTCCGCCATGCCCCGCAACGCCCGAGCCACCCTTCTCACCCGCCGCGGCCTGATCGCCGCCGGCAGCGTCCTCGGGCTCGGTGCCGCGCTGGCCGCCTGCGGCGGCGAGACCAAGGACTCCTCCTCCCCGAAGGGCTCCTCCTCCGCCACCGCCCCGGCGAAGTCCGGCGCCTGGGAGTTCAAGGACGACCGCGGCGTCGTCGCCAAGGCGAAGACCACCCCGAAGCGGATCGTCGCCTTCACCGGCACCGCCGCCGCCCTCAAGGACTTCGGCGTCGAGTCCGTCGGCGTCTTCGGCCCGACCTACGTCGAGGACCCGAAGACCAAGCAGCGCAAGCCGGACGTCCAGGCGGGCGACCTCGACATCAACAAGGTCGGCGTCATCGGCAACGTCTGGGGCGAGTTCAAGATCGAGGAGTACCTCAAGCTCCAGCCCGAGCTCCTCGTCACGGACATGTGGGAGAAGAACGACCTCTGGTACGTCCCGGCGGAGCAGAAGGAGAAGATCCTCAAGGTCGCCCCCAGCGTCGCCCTGTGGGCCGCGGACAACTCCATGCCGACCGTCCTCCAGCGCCACGCCGACCTGGCCGCCTCCCTCGGCGCCGACGTCGAGACCGCCCAGATCAAGGCGGACAAGGCCCGCTTCGAGGCCGCCGCCGAGCGCGTCCGCAAGGCCGCCCAGGGCAAGAAGGACATCAAGGTCCTCATCGGCTCGGGCTCCCCCGACCTGTTCTACGTCTCCACCCCGGTCCGCCCGACCGACACGCTCTTCTTCAAGGAGCTCGGCGTCAACCTCGTCGTCCCGAACAAGCTGGACGCGGGCGGCTGGTTCGAGGGTCTGAGCTGGGAGAACGTCGACAAGTACAAGGCCGACGTCATCATGCTCGACAACCGCACCGGCACCCTCCAGCCGGAGCAGCTCAAGTCGAAGCCGACCTGGGCCGCCCTGCCCGCCGTCAAGGCCGGCCAGGTCATCCCGCGCGTGACCGAGCCCATCTACTCGTACGCCAAGTGCGCCCCGCTCCTCGAGGACCTCGCGAAGGCCCTGGAGAACGCCAAGAAGGTGTCCTGACCCATGACGACCGCCGAGACCGCCCCGTTCCAGTTCTTCTCCCTCCAGGTCGACCGGACGCGGCGGCTCGGCCCGTCCCTGGTCCGCGTCACCTTCGTCGGCGAGGACCTCAAGCGCTTCGCCGCCGGGGGCCGCGACCAGTCGCTCTCCCTCTTCCTGCCGCACCCCGGCCAGGACGCCCCCGTCCTGCCGCCGCTGGACGACCCGGACATGTACGCGATCCTGGGCGCCTGGCGCGCGATGCCGCACGACGAGCGCGCGGTCATGCGCTCGTACACGGTCCGCGAGCAGCGCACGGACCCGAACGAGGTCGACATCGACTTCGCGATCCACGAGGACGGCGGTCCGGCCTGCCGCTGGGCCGGCCGCGCCAAGGCCGGTGACCGCGTGGTCGTCCTCGGCCCCGCCGTCGCCGCCAACACGGGCGTCCGCTTCCAGCTCCCCGAGGACGCCGACTCCGTCCTGATCTGGGCGGACGAGACCGCCCTCCCCGCCGCCTCCGCGATCCTGGAGTGGCTGCCGGCGGAGACCCGCGCCCGGGTCTTCCTCGAAGTGCCGTTCTCCGGCGACCGGATGGAGCTGCGGACCGAGGCGGACGCCACGGTCACCTGGCTCGTACGGGAGGAGGGCGCGCCCTCCGCGGTCGACGCGGTGCGCGAGGTGGAACTGCCCGGCGAGGCCCCGTACGTCTGGATCGCGGGCGAGTCCGGTGCCGTGAAGGCGCTGCGCCGTCATTTCGTACGCGATCGTGAACTCGACCGCAGGCGCGTGACGTTCGTCGGGTACTGGCGCAAGGGCCTCTCGGAGGACGCGCTGCGCGAGGTCCCTGACGAGACACAGGAAGAGGCATAGGCCCCACCCCTCACGGTCATCCATTGGCCCCCAACCCTTCATGGGCTGGGGGCCATTGCGATTCCAAATTAGGTTAGGCTAACCTTACTTAAAGCGAGCGGGCCCCTGCGGCGCGCGCTCGGCGCTCTTCACGCGTACCTCCCGGCATTCCCTTCCGAAAGGGCCCCCACAATGCGCTCCCACCTGCTCAACGACGCCACGGCGGAGAGCTACCGGCGCTCCGTCACCGAAGGAGTCGAGCGGGTGGCGGGGAAACTCGCCGCGACGCGCCGCCCGTTCACGGGCGTGACGCCCGCCGAGCTGGCCCCCGTCATCGACGCGGTCGACCTCGACCGCCCGCTCGGCGACGCCTCCGCGGCCCTCGACGAGCTGGAGGACGTCTACCTCCGGGACGCCGTCTACTTCCACCACCCGCGCTACCTGGGCCACTTGAACTGCCCGGTCGTCATCCCGGCCGTCCTCGGCGAGGCGGTCCTCTCGGCGGTCAACTCCTCGCTCGACACCTGGGACCAGAGCGCCGGCGGCACGCTCATCGAGCGGAAGATCATCGACTGGACCACCGCCCGGATCGGCCTCGGCCCGCTCGCCGACGGCGTGTTCACCAGCGGCGGCACCCAGTCCAACCTCCAGGCCCTGCTCCTCGCCCGCGAGGAGGCCGGCAGCCAGGACCTCTCCAAGCTCCGCATCTTCTCCTCCGAGTGCAGCCACTTCAGCGTCCAGAAGTCGGCCCAGCTCCTCGGTCTCGGCCGCGACGCCGTCATCGCCATCCCGGTCGACCGCGAGAAGCGCATGCAGTCCGTCGTCCTCGCCGCCGAGCTGGAGGCCTGCCGCGCCGAGGGCCTCGTCCCGATGGCGATCGTCGCCACCGCCGGCACCACCGACTTCGGCTCGATCGACCCGCTGCCCGAGATCGCCGCCCTCGCCGCCGAGTACGGCGCCTGGATGCACGTCGACGCCGCCTACGGCTGCGGACTGCTCGCCTCCACCACCCGCCGCCACCTCCTCGACGGCATCGAGAACGCCGACTCCGTCACCGTCGACTTCCACAAGTCCTTCTTCCAGCCGGTGAGTTCCTCCGCCGTCCTGGTCCGCGACGGCGCGACCCTGCGCCACGCGACCTACCACGCCGACTACCTCAACCCGCGCCGCACCGTCGCCGAGCAGATCCCGAACCAGGTCGACAAGTCCCTCCAGACGACCCGCCGGTTCGACGCGCTCAAGCTGTGGATGACCCTGCGCGTCATGGGCGCCGACGGCATCGGCGAACTCTTCGACGAGGTCTGCGCCCTGGCCCGCGAGGGACACGCCCTGCTCGCCGCCGACCCGCGCTACGACGTCGTGGTCGAGCCGCAGCTCTCCACCCTCGTCTACCGCTACGTCCCCGAGGCCGTCACCTCGCCGGCCGACATCGACCGCGCCAACCTCTACGCCCGCAAGGCGCTCTTCGCCTCCGGCGAGGCCGTGGTCGCGGGCACCAAGGTCGACGGCCGCCAGTACCTGAAGTTCACCCTGCTCAATCCCGAGACGACCGCGGCCGACATCGCCGCCGTCCTCGACCTGATCGCCGGCCACGCCGAGCAGTACCTGGGAGAGACCCTTGTCCACGCCTGAGAAGACCATCGAGAAGACCACGGAGAAGCTCGACTTCATCGGCATCGGCCTCGGTCCGTTCAACCTCGGTCTGGCCTGCCTCACGGAGCCCATCGACCACCTGGACGGCGTCTTCCTGGAGTCCAAGCCGGACTTCGAGTGGCACGCCGGCATGTTCCTCGAAGGCGCCCACCTCCAGACGCCGTTCATGTCGGACCTCGTCACGATGGCCGACCCGACGTCGAAGTTCTCCTTCCTCCAGTACCTGAAGGAGAAGGGCCGCCTGTACTCGTTCTACATCCGCGAGAACTTCTACCCCCTGCGGACCGAGTACAACGACTACTGCCGCTGGGCCGCCGCCAAGCTGACGTCCGTCCGCTGGTCGACCACGGTCACCGAGGTCACCTACGACGAGACCGCCGAGGTCTACGTCGTCACCACCGACACCGGAGAAACGTTCCGCTCCGCCCGCCTCGTCCTGGGCACCGGCACCCCGCCGTACGTCCCCGAGACCTGCCGCGGGCTCGGCGGCGACCTCATCCACAACTCGCGCTACCTCCCGAACAAGGAGGAGCTCCAGAAGAAGAAGTCGATCACCCTGGTCGGCAGCGGCCAGAGCGCGGCGGAGATCTACTACGACCTCCTGTCCGAGATCGACGTCCACGGCTACCAGCTCAACTGGGTCACCCGCTCCCCGCGCTTCTTCCCCCTGGAGTACACGAAGCTCACGCTGGAGATGACCTCCCCGGAGTACGTGGACTACTTCCGCGCCCTCCCCGAGCAGACCCGCTACCGCCTGGAGACCCAGCAGAAGGGCCTCTTCAAGGGCATCGACGGCGAGCTGATCAACGCCATCTTCGACCTGCTCTACCAGAAGAAGCTGGCCGGCCCCGTCCCCACCCGCCTCCTCACCAACTCCGCCCTCCACACCGCCGGCTACGACGAGTCGACGAGGACGTACGAACTCGGCTTCCGCCAGGAGGAGCAGGAGAAGGACTTCACGATCGAGACCGAGGGCCTGATCCTCGCCACCGGCTACAAGTACACCGTCCCCGCCTTCCTGGAGCCGGTCCGCGACCGCCTCAACTGGGACTCCCAGGGCCGCTTCGACGTGGCCCGCAACTACTCGGTCGACACCACCGGCCGCGGGGTCTTCCTCCAGAACGCCGCCGTGCACGCGCACTCGGTCACCTCGCCCGACCTGGGCATGGGGGCGTACCGCAACGCGTACATCATCGGGGAGATGCTGGGTTCCGAGTACTACCCCGTAGAGAAGACCATCGCGTTCCAGGAGTTCACCGCATGACCGCCCCCACCACCCCCGCCATCCGCTTCCGCCCGCTCGACCCCCTCAAGGACGCGGAGCTGCTCCACGGCTGGGTCACCCACCCCAAGGCCGCGTTCTGGATGATGCAGGACGCGAAGCTGGAGGACGTCGAGCGCGAGTACATGGCGATCACGGCGCACCCGCACCACGACGCCTTCGTCGGCGAGGTCGACGGGGAGCCCGCCATCCTGATGGAGAAGTACGACCCCTCGAAGCTGGAGCTGGTCGGCCTGTACGACCCGGAGCCCGGCGACGTCGGCATGCACTTCCTGGTGGCGCCGACGGACACCCCGGTCCACGGCTTCACCCGCGCGGTGATCACCGCCGTCATGGCCGAACTCTTCTCCGACCCTGCGACCGCCCGCGTCGTCGTGGAACCGGACGTCCGCAACAAGGCGGTCCACGCGCTCAACGAGGCCGTCGGCTTCGTGGCCGACCGCGAGATCCAGAAGCCCGAGAAGAAGGCGCTGCTGAGCTTCTGCACGCGCGCGCAGTTCGAGGCCGCAGTGGGAGCAGCGATATGACCACCACCCCCCTCACCCCGACCGACCCGGTGGCGCACCTCACCCCGGAGCGCTGGGCCGACGCCAACCGCGCGCTGATCCGCAAGGGTCTCGCCGAGTTCGCCCACGAGAGGCTGCTGCACCCGCAGGAGCTGGGCGAGTCCCGCTACAAGGTCCTCAGCGACGACGGCGAGACCGAGTACCGCTTCACGGCGGACCGCTTCGCCCTCGACCACTGGCAGGTCTACGCGGACTCGATCAGCCGCCACTGCGGCGACCAGCAGCTCCCGCTCGACGCGCTCCAGTTCATCACCGAGCTCCGCTCCTCCCTCGGCCTGAGCGACGAGATCCTCCCGGTGTACCTGGAGGAGATCTCCTCCACCCTGGCGGGCACGGCGTTCAAGTCCACGAAGGAGCCGGTCACCTCCGCCGAGCTGGCCCGCGCCGGCTTCCAGGCGATCGAGACGGGGATGACCGAGGGCCACCCCTGCTTCGTCGCGAACAACGGCCGTCTCGGCTTCGGCGTGGACGAGTTTCGCGCGTACGCCCCCGAGGCCGCGAGCGGCATCCACCTGATCTGGCTGGCGGCGCGCCGCGACCGCACGACGTTCACGGCGGGCGCGGACATCGAGTACGACGCGTTCATCCGCGCCGAGCTGGGCGACGGGACGGTGGACGGCTTCCACGCCACCCTGGCCGCCCGTGGCCTGGACCCGGCCGACTACCTGCTGATGCCGTGCCACCCCTGGCAGTGGTGGAACAAGCTGTCCGTCACCTTCGCGGCCGAGGTCGCGCAGCAGCGTCTCGTCTACCTCGGCGAGGGCGACGACACGTACCTGGCGCAGCAGTCGATCCGTACGTTCTTCAACACGAGCGACCCGTCGAAGCACTACGTGAAGACGGCCCTGTCGGTCCTCAACATGGGCTTCATGCGCGGCCTGTCCGCCGCGTACATGGAGGCGACCCCGGCGATCAACGACTGGCTGCACCAGCTGATCGAGTCGGACGCGACCTTCAAGTCGGCGGAGTTCTCGATCATCCGCGAGCGGGCGGCGGTCGGCTACCGGCACCTGGAGTACGAGGCGGCCACCGACCGCTACTCCCCCTACCGGAAGATGCTGGCCGCGCTCTGGCGCGAGTCCCCGGTCCCGACCCTCGCGGAGGGCGAGCGCCTGGCGACCATGGCGTCCCTGCTGCACGTGGACCACGAGGGCGCGTCCTTCGCGGGCGCCCTGATCCGGGAGTCCGGCGAGGCCCCCACGGCCTGGCTCCGCCGCTACCTGGACGCCTACCTGCTCCCGATCCTGCACAGCTTCTACGCGTACGACCTGGCGTTCATGCCGCACGGCGAGAACGTCATCCTGGTCCTCGACGAGCGCGGCAACGTGGCTCGCGCGATCTTCAAGGACATCGCCGAGGAGATCGTCGTCATGGACCCGACGGCGGTCCTCCCGCCGGCGGTGGAGCGCGTCCGCGCCGAGGTCCCGGAGGACATGAAGCTGCTGTCGGTCTTCACCGACGTCTTCGACTGCTTCTTCCGCTTCCTCGCGGCGAACCTGGCGACGGAGGGCGTCCTCGCGGAGGACGAGTTCTGGCGCACGGTCGCGGAGTGCGTCCGCGGCTACGAGCAGACGCACCCGGAACTGCAGGACCGCTTCACCGAGTACGACATGTTCGCGGAGACCTTCGCCCTGTCGGCCCTGAACCGCCTGCAGCTCCGCAACAACAAGCAGATGGTCGACCTGGCGGACCCGTCGGCGGCCCTCCAGCTGGTCGGCGACCTCACGAACCCGATCGCCCGCTTCGCGTAACCCACCCCCAGCAGACACGAGCCCCACCGGAGTACGGTCCTCCGGCGGGGCTCGCGTCGTGTCCGTCGCCCCCCGTCCGGGTCACCACCGCATGGACACCTGGTCCAGACCTCCCCCTCACCCCCTTAGAATCATTGGCCAAAGCTTTACTCTGACCTGGGGAACACGGGAACACCACCATGCGCAAGCCGACCAACCGAGCCCTGGCGTCACTGCTGGGTCTCGCCACCCTGGGGACCCTCGCCGTCGCCACCGCCTCGCCCGCCCAGGCCGCCGTGGGCGACTGCCCGCAGGGGTACTTCTGCGCCTGGACGCAGGAGGGCGCCAAGGGGGCGATGTTCAAGACGAAGACGGACATGAACACGACGGGCTCGGCGGGCACCGCGTTCCTCTCGTACATCAACCGGACCTCCGTCGTCGCCTGCCTGTACAACAGCCCGGGCTACAAGGCGTACGACGGGTACCGGTCCGAGAAGCCGTCCAGCAACGGGTCCTGGACCAGCTGGAGCCCGACCACGATCGCCTCGGTCAAGTTCGTCAGGACCGAGCGCGAGTGCTCGCAGGCCGCCTACCCCGAGTGGCGGTCGGTGCTGTCCCCCAAGGCAGCCGGGTTCGGTGACCTGAACGGGGACCGCAGGGCCGACGCCCTCGTACGGGACCTGGTGGGGCGGCTGTGGTTCCTGCCCGGCGACGGGACGGGCCGGATGGCCGGCTCCGGCGGCTGGAACGCCATGGACGCCTTCGCCCGGCACGGGGACTTCACCGGTGACGGCCGCGAGGATCTGATCGCTCGCGAGAAGGCCACCGGCACGCTGTGGCTGTACCCCGGGACCGGGACGGGCGCGCTCGGCAGCCGGAAGCAGATCGGTTCGGGCGGCTGGAACGGCATGAGCCGGATCGTCGGCGCCGGCGACCTCACCCGCGACGGCCGCGCCGACCTGCTCGCCGTCGAGAAGGCCACCGGCAAGCTGTGGTTGCACCCCGGCACGGGGACGGGCGCGCTCGGCGCGCGCAAGCTCGTCGGCTCGGGGTGGAACTCCATGAACGCCCTCGTCGGCGCCGGTGACACCAACGGCGACGGCCGGCCCGACCTGGTCGCCCGCGAGGCGTCCACGGGCAAGCTCTGGTTCTACCCTGGGACCGGGTCCGGCGGCTTCGGCGCCCGGAAGCTCATCGGCTCCGGCGGCTGGAACGCGATGGACACGTTCCTCGCAGTCGGCGACACGACCGGCGACGGCCGCCCCGACCTCTCGACCGTCACCAACGAGGGCTACGCCATCAACGGCTCCAAGGGGCACCCGGGGTGGCTCGTCGGCTACCGCGGTCTCGGCACCGGCGCGTACGCGGCCGGGCAGCTGACGGACGGCGAGTGGTGGGAGCTGAACGGCGTCTTCTGATCCGCGGCCGGGGCTACTCCCCCGCCCACGGCACCTCCGGTGAGCGGTAGTAGGTGACGCCCATCGCGTCGAAACGCGGGGCCTGTTCCGCGAGCCGGCCCCGGTAGTCGTCCCAGTCGTGGGTCGACGCCGGGGACCAGCCGAGCTCCGCGAGGCCCGGCAGGCGCGGGAAGGTCATGACGTCGAGGTCGGCGGTGGTGGCCAGGGTCTCCGTCCACAGCGGGGCCTCGACGCCGAGGACCGCCGACTCCGGGGCCCCCGGGAGGTACGTCGACGGGTTCCAGTCGTACGACCTGCGGACCTCGACCGTCCCGGCCCACGCCAGGCCGAGTTCCGTCTCCGGCGTGTACTTCATGTCGAGGTAGGAGCGGTCCGCCGGGGAGAGGATCAGCCCCGCGCCCCGCCGGGCCGCCGCCGCCACCCGCTCCTTCTCCGCCGCCGACGTGCGGTCGTGGCCCCAGTACTGGATCACCGCGCCCTCCGCCGGCGTCGCGCCGGTGAGCTGGTGCCAGCCGACGACGGTCTTGCCGTGCTTGGCGACGAGCGGCTGGACGCGGCCCATGAAGGTCGCGTAGTCCTCGTGGCTCGTCTTGTGGGCCTCGTCGCCGCCGATGTGGAGGTAGCGGCCGGGGGTGAGCGCCGCGATCTCGCGGATCACGTCGTCCGCGAAGTCGTACGTGACCTCCTTCGGCGCGCAGAGGGAGCTGAGGCCCACCTTGACGCCCGTGTAGAGGGGAGGGGCCACGCCGTCGCAGTTGAGCTCGGCGTACGAGGCGAGGGCCGCGAAGGTGTGGCCCGGCATGTCGATCTCGGGGATCACCTCCAGGTGGCGGGAGGCCGCGTACCGGACGATCTCCTTGTACTGCGCCTTCGTGTAGAAGCCGCCGGGGCCGCCGCCCACCTCCGTCGACCCGCCGTACTCGGCGAGCCTCGGCCAGGAGTCGACGGCGATCCGCCAGCCCTGGTCGTCGGTGAGGTGCAGGTGCAGGGTGTTGATCTTGTAGAGCGCCAGCTGGTCGACGAAGCGTTTCACCTCCTCGACCGTGAAGAAGTGGCGGGCGACGTCGAGCATCGCGCCCCGGTAGGCGAAGCGCGGGGTGTCGGTGAGGGTGCCGCCCGCGACCTTCCAGGGGCCGCCCTGGAGGGTCCGGCGCTCGACGGCCGCCGGGAGCTGCTGGCGGAGGGTCTGGACGCCGTGGAAGAGGCCGGCGGGTTCGCGGGCCGTGACGGTCAGGCCGTCCGGGGCGGAGTCCAGGCGGTAGCCCTCGGCGCCGAGTGCGGTCTCCTCGGGCGCGAGGAGGAGGCGGATGTCGCCGTCGGCCGCGTCCTCCTCGTCGACCACGGGGAGCGGGAAGCCGGTGGACGGGCGGAGCAGCCCGGCGAGGTAGCGGCCGACGGCCCTCGTCTCGCGGGAGGCCGGGTCGACGCCGATCCGGGTCGCGGCGGTGAGGGTGTACGGGTCCCCGTGCGGGGTGACGGACGCCGGTACGGGCACGATGCGGCCCAGGGGGCGTACCCCCGCTTCCGCCGTGCCGTCGCGTCTGTCGTCGGCGGCGGCCTCCCCGTACCCGGCGCCCGCCGCGGCGGTGACGAGGAGGAGCGAGCCGATCAGGCGGGGGAGGGTGCGGCGCTGGATCACGGGCGGGGCCTCTTTCACGTCGGTCCTCTGTTGTCTATATCCGGTGCACGCCACTCCGTACCTTTTCCGTTACTCCTCGTCAAGGTCTGGACCAATGAGCGGGTATTCGGCGTCGATCTTGCTCCCCCTGCCCGAATTCGGGCAGGATTCTTGCGTAAAACGGGAGCGACCCCTCAATATTCATGGGTGCTCGATCGCCGCCCGTCGCATGACGACCTCGTCGACCACCTGGTCCGCAGCACCGCGCTCCAACGCGGTGAGGCCGCCCGGGTGGTGTTCGACGTGCTGGCGTACTTCGACGAGTCGACCGAGGAGTTCGTCCGCCGCCGCCACCGCGAACTGCAGGCCGGCGGGTCCGTGAACGCCGAGATCTTCGAACGGATCGCGGCCGAACTCCCCCATCGCGCCGTGGCGCCGCCGGAGCTCTCGCTCCGCCAGCTGCGTCGCATCGTCTACGGCTGACGGTCCCGACCGACCGATCAGCAAGCAGCACCACCGTCTACCCGGAGGGGTTTCACCTTTTATGTGCGGAATTGTCGGTTACATCGGTAAGCGCGACGTCGCCCCCCTGCTCCTGGAGGGCCTCGCCCGCCTGGAGTACCGCGGCTACGACTCGGCCGGCATGGTCGTGACCAGCCCGAAGGCCGGCGGCCTGAAGATGGTCAAGGCCAAGGGCCGCGTCCGCGACCTCGAGGCCAAGGTCCCGAAGCGCTTCACCGGCACCACCGGCATCGCCCACACCCGCTGGGCCACCCACGGCGCGCCGAGCGACATCAACTCGCACCCGCACATGGACCCCGAGAACAAGGTCGCGGTCGTCCACAACGGCATCGTCGACAACGCCCAGGAGCTCCGCGCCAAGCTGGAGGCCGACGGCGTCGTCTTCGCCTCCGAGACGGACACCGAGGTCATCACCCACCTCATCGCGCGCTCCCAGGCCGCCACCCTCGAGGAGAAGGTCCGCGAGGCGCTCAAGGTCATCGAGGGCACCTACGGCATCGCCGTCATGCACGCGGACTTCAACGACCGCATCGTCGTCGCCCGCAACGGCTCGCCGGTCATCCTCGGCATCGGCGAGAAGGAGATGCTCGTCGCCTCGGACGTCGCCGCGCTGATCGCCCACACCCGCCAGGTCGTCACCCTCGACGACGGCGAGATGGCCACCCTCAAGGCCGACGACTTCCGCACCTACACGACCTCGGGCGCCTCCACCACGGCCACCCCCGAGACCGTCGAGTGGGAGGCCGCCTCCTACGACATGGGCGGCCACGACACGTTCATGCACAAGGAGATCTCCGAGCAGCCCGACGCGGTCGACCGCGTGCTGCGCGGCCGCATCGACGACCGCTTCTCCACCGTGCACCTGGGCGGCCTGAACCTCGACCCGCGCGAGGCCCGCACCATCCGCCGCATCAAGATCCTCGGCTGCGGCACCTCGTACCACGCCGGCCTCATCGGCGCCGGGCTCATCGAGTCCATGGCCCGCATCCCCGCCGACGCCGAGCCGGCCTCGGAGTTCCGCTACCGCAACCCGGTCGTGGACCCCGACACCCTCTACATCGCCGTCTCCCAGTCCGGTGAGACGTACGACGTGCTCGCCGCCGTCCAGGAGCTGAAGCGGAAGGGCGCCCGCGTCCTCGGCGTCGTCAACGTCGTCGGCTCGGCCATCGCCCGCGAGGCCGACGGCGGCGTGTACGTCCACGCCGGACCCGAGGTCTGCGTCGTCTCCACCAAGTGCTTCACCAACACCGTCACGGCCTTCGCGCTGCTCGCCCTGCACCTGGGCCGCATCCGCGACCTGTCCGTCACCGACGGCAAGCGGATCATCGAGGGCCTGCGCAAGCTGCCCGCGCAGATCCAGGAGATCCTCGAGTCCGAGGACGAGATCAAGAAGATCGCCGCGGAGTACGCCGGCGCCCAGTCGATGATGTTCATCGGCCGCGTCCGCGGCTACCCGGTCGCCCTGGAGGCCTCCCTCAAGCTGAAGGAGATCTCCTACATCCACGCCGAGGCGTACCCGGCCTCCGAGCTGAAGCACGGCCCGCTCGCCCTCATCGAGCCGGCGCTGCCGACGGTCGCGATCGTCCCCGACGACGACCTGCTGGAGAAGAACCGCGCCGCCCTGGAGGAGATCAAGGCCCGCTCCGGCCGCATCCTCGCGGTCGCGCACCAGCCGCAGGCCAAGGCCGACCACACCATCGTCGTGCCGAAGAACGAGGACGAGCTCGACCCCATCCTCATGGGCATCCCGCTCCAGCTCCTCGCGTACCACACGGCGCTCGCCATGGGCCGCGACATCGACAAGCCGCGCAACCTGGCCAAGTCCGTCACGGTCGAGTAGTCGCGAAGGCGCCGGAGCCTGTCACTCCGGCGCCGCCGTCGGGGCCTGTCCCCCCGACACCGCACCCGCCGGGCCTGTCCCCCGGCGGTTCGACCGGACACCCGAAGGGGCCCTCCCGCACACCCAGGTGCGGGAGGGCCCCTTCCCCTCTTTTCAGGGCTCGGCTTCGCCGGCCCCGCGGATCACCCCGCGGCCGGAGCGCTCGCCGCGCGCCGTACGGACGTCGGCCAGCCCGCGACCGCCGCCGTGGCCCCGTACCAGGCGACCAGGCCCGCCACGGCCGCCACCCAGCCGCCCGCCTCCGCGAGGCTGCCGGTGTCGGAGAGGGCGCCGATGCCGATCAGCAGCAGCGCGACGAACAGCAGGCCGTACACGCCCTGCCCGAACAGGCCGCTGCCCCCGGCGGCCAGCGTCAGCGTGAGCGCCAGGAGCGCCCACAGGAGCATGAAGACGCCCACGGCGTCCGCCGAGGCCCCGCCGCCGACGGCCGTGCCCCAGGTGAACCAGAAGGCGCCGAGCGCGGCGAATGCCGTGCCCTCGCCCTTGTCTCCCGCGCGCAGGGCGAGGAGGCCGACGAGGAAGAGCGCCACCCCGCCGACCCAGGTGGCGAGGCCCGCGGCATCCGCTGCCGCGACGTTGTCGACGAGACCCGTCCCGCCCAACCCGAAGGCCAGCAGGGTCAGTCCGAGTGCGAGGTTTCCGAGAGTGGAGGTGCTGTTTCCCGCGGCGACTTCGTTGTCCACGGCGGGCTCCCTTCAGGGGTGTGATCGTGTGACCTTTATCTACCCTTCACAAGCGCACAATTCACCTGAGGACGGCTGAATTTATGGCCGACGGGCGCCAGTTGACACCGAAGGGAGAGCGGGAGCCGCCGGGGAGACGGCTACGGGATCACGATCACGGGCCGCTGCGCGCGGCGCGCGAGGCGCCCGGCGACCGAGCCGAAGATCCGGCCGACGATCCCGTGCGTGGAGCCGACCACGATCGCGTCGGCCGAGTACTCCCGTCCGACCTCCTCCAGCTCGTGGCAGATGTCCCCACCGCGCTCGACGAGGATCCACGGCACCTCGGAGAGGTGGTCGGCGCAGGCCAGCTCGAGGCCGAGGACCTCGGTGCGGTGATCCGGCACGTCGACGAAGACCGGCGGCTCGCAGCCCGCCCACACCGTGGTGGGCAGCCGGTTGGCCACGTGCACGATGATCAGGCCGGAGCCGGAGCGGCGGGCCATGCCGATGGCGTACGCGAGGGCTCGCTCACTGGACGTGGAGCCGTCGAAGCCGACCACCACCCCGTGCCGGAAGGCCGGGTCGCAGGCGTGGCGTGGCTGTTCTACCGCGAGGGGGTCGACCGTGGAGTCGGCGACGCGCTTGCGGTCCGCGGGTTCGGAGAATTCGTGACCGGCCATCGATGTCTCGGCGAAGGGAGTCCTCGTGGGAAGGGGCGGGGACAGAGGGGGGAGAGAAGGACGGAAAGGGAGGGTGGCGCGAAGGGGTGGTACGAGGGGCGGAACCACGGGTCGCGGCAGGAGCCGTGTCCGGGAATCATCTTCCCCATCCCATACCCCCAAGGGTACGGCGACACTCCTCTCCTGCCCAGAGCCCGCCGTGTCACGCCCCGGCGTGCACGCCGCTCGCGCGCGGCGTCCCAGGGAGCATGCACGAGGGGTTCGGGATCTGGCAATGCCGCTCGTGCGCCGGGGCCCCCGAGGGGGCCGGGGCGAGGGGGCCAAACGGACGTCGCCCACAGTGACCGGAACGTTCCACTCCTCGTTGCCACAGGTCCAGCCCACCGTCGCAGGGAGCCCGCCCGTGCACGCACCATCGACGCCCGCCGCCGACCGGCCCTCCACCGCCCCCGTCCCGACTCCCCGCCCCTCCGGCCCTTCCCGGACCCTTCGCTCCGGCCGCTCCGGCCGCGGCCCCCGCTCCGGCGCGCTCCCCGAACCGACGACCGGCACCGCGGAGGGCACGGGCGGCGACCCGGCCGGCGACGTCGTCCGCTGGTCGGCGTTCTGCTGCGTGCTCGTCCCCGTGGTGCTCCTCGCCTACGGCACCTCGCTCGGCGGGGCCGCGGGCACCGCGTTCGGGCTCGTGTCGGTGACGGCGGCCTGCCGCGTCCTGCTCCGCCGCTCGGAGCGCGGACTGCACGCCGAATCCGGACGAACGAGGCGCCGGAACTGATCGCCGGGGCCTCCCCACGCCCCCCGGGAACCCTTCGAGTTGACAGGCTCGTACACCCGCACCCATATGTTTTCAGCCAACTTCTTTTTGTCGGCGCGTCCTTGGCGAAACGGTTGGCCAACCCCCCTGCCCACCCACCCCGAACCCCTGTGCCGAAGCCCCTGACCCTACGTCCACGGGATGTTCGCGCCACGACGCCTTCCTCCCGCGCTCTCCGGGTGAAAGGCTTCGCCAACGATCGCTTCACGCCAAGTGGCCTTGTCGACAATCCACCGGATGGAGAACTTGTCACGGCGGCGCCACGGGACACAGTAGATTCGATCATGGGTACCGAAGACTGGGGTTTCGTGCAAAACCGAGGGGAAACGTGCAGGTGCGACACGACCAGGGAGACGCGAACACCGAGGGGGGCTTAGCGTCATGAGCCAGGACTCCGCCGTAGTACCGGAGGTCGCGCGAAAGCTGTCCGGGCGCCGACGTCGCGAAGTCGTCGCGGTGCTGCTGTTCAGCGGCGGCCCCATCTTCGAGAGCTCCATCCCGCTCTCCGTTTTCGGCATCGACCGGCAGGACGCCGGCGTGCCGCGTTACCGGCTGCTCGTCTGCGCCGGCGAGGACGGCCCGCTGCGGACCACCGGCGGCCTCGAACTCACCGCGCCGTACGGCCTGGAGGCGATCAGCAGGGCGGGCACCGTCGTCGTGCCCGCCTGGCGGTCGATCACCTCGCCGCCGCCGCCGGAAGCGCTCGAAGCGCTCCGCCGGGCACACGAGGAGGGCGCGCGGATCGTCGGTCTGTGCACCGGCGCCTTCGTCCTCGCCGCCGCCGGCCTGCTCGACGGCCGCCCGGCGACCACCCACTGGATGTACGCGCCGACGCTCGCCAAGCGCTACCCCTCGGTCCACGTGGACCCGCGGGAGCTCTTCGTCGACGACGGCGACGTCCTCACCTCCGCCGGGACCGCGGCCGGAATCGACCTGTGTCTGCACATCGTGCGGACCGACCACGGCACCGAGGCCGCGGGCGCGCTGGCGCGCCGGCTGGTCGTCCCGCCGCGGCGCAGCGGCGGTCAGGAGCGCTACCTCGACAGGTCTTTACCGGAGGAGATCGGCGCCGACCCGCTGGCCGAGGTCGTCGCCTGGGCGCTGGAGCACCTCCACGAGCAGTTCGACGTGGAGACCCTGGCCGCGCGCGCGTACATGTCACGGCGGACCTTCGACCGCCGGTTCCGCTCGCTGACGGGCTCCGCCCCGCTCCAGTGGCTGATCACGCAGCGGGTGCTCCAGGCGCAGCGGCTGCTCGAGACCTCCGACTACTCGGTCGACGAGGTCGCGGGCAGGTGCGGCTTCCGGTCCCCCGTGGCGCTGCGCGGCCACTTCCGGCGGCAGCTCGGCTCCTCGCCGGCGGCCTACCGTGCCGCGTACCGCGCCCGTCGCCCGCAGGGCGAGGGGAGTACGGCGGTGCTCGACCCGGTCGTGCCCGTCCAGGTCTCGGCAGGCGTCAGGCGGCCGTCCGCCGCGCTGGAGCCGGGGAAACCGCACGCTGACGTCTTCGTTCCCGGCCGCCCCTCCCTGCCGGGCCAGCGCAGCGCGCAGTAAGTCACCACCGACCCGCGGGGCCACAAGCCGCGCAACGCAGGAACGACGGGCGTCCGGGGACACCTCCCCGGGCGCCCGTCGGCCGTTTCCCCCACGGGGTCGAGGAAGTCGAGAACCCCTAAGGTGGACGCATGAACGATCGCATGGTGTGGATCGACTGCGAGATGACCGGGCTCTCGCTGACGGACGACGCACTCATCGAGGTGGCCGCACTGGTCACCGACTCGGAACTGAACGTGCTCGGCGACGGGGTGGACATCGTGATCCGCCCGCCGGACGCGGCCCTGGAGACCATGCCGGAGATCGTGCGCCAGATGCACACGAGCTCGGGCCTGCTCGACGCCCTCGCCGACGGCACGACGCTCGCCGACGCGGAGGCCCAGGTCCTCGCGTACATCCGCGAGCACGTGAAGGAGCCGGGCAAGGCGCCGCTCTGCGGGAACTCGGTCTCCACGGACCGCGGCTTCCTCGCGCGGGACATGCCCGCCCTGGAGAGCCACCTGCACTACCGGATCGTCGATGTGTCCTCGGTCAAGGAGCTGGCCCGCCGCTGGTACCCGAGGGCGTACTTCAACAGTCCGGAGAAGAACGGCAACCACCGCGCGCTCGCGGACATCCGCGAGTCCATCGCGGAGCTGCGGTACTACCGCGAGGCCGTCTTCGTCCCGCAGCCGGGACCGGACTCGGAGACCGCCAAGCGGATCGCCGCGCGCCACGTCCTGCCCGCCGAATAGAGCCTTCCGGAGGGGGTCGCTCGCCCCCGGCGCGAATGCGGGCGCGAGCACCCCCCGAGACCCTGTAGACTTCTTCTCGGCCGGTCAGGGAAACCTTCGGGAAAACCGCCGGTCATGGTGGGTATAGCTCAGCTGGTAGAGCACCTGGTTGTGGTCCAGGATGTCGCGGGTTCGAGTCCCGTTACTCACCCTGATGGACTCAGGCCCCGGTTCGGAAGAACCGGGGCCTGAGTCGTTCTCATGTGCCGGATGCCCCCTACCGGTCGCCCATGTGACGGAGCGCACACCGGAATCGCCCTGGGCCGGTGAGGTGAGTCCGGGGTGTCGCGGCGACCCGGCCGGAACGGACGTGGCTACGGTCCGAGGCCATGGGCTGGCGACGGGGTGGGCGGTGCGGACGGGGCCGCTGTGCGACGGCCGTGCCCTCAAACGCCGGGCGGGCTGGATTTCCGCCCGCAGGGCGGGAAATCCAGCCCCGCCGGCGCTTGAGGCGCGGGGGTCCGGGGGCAGCGCCCCCGGTTTCGGGAAGGGGCGGGGTGGGGTACGGCCCCGCGCAGCGGCCCTCCGCGCCCCGCCGGGTCCCGCCCCTCGTCCTCCTGCTCACGGCCATCGCCCTCGTCGCGGGCTGCGCCACCGACCCGCCCGAGCCCCGTCCGTACACACCGCGCGCCCCCGCCGACGCGGCCGCCCGTCGCACCACCCTCACCGTCGGCGTCTTCGGCACCTTCGGCATGCAGGAGGCCGGCCTGTACGACGCGTACATGCGGCTGCACCCGGACATCGCGATCCGGCAGACGTCCCTCACCCGGAACGACGTCTACTACCCGCAGCTGCTCACCCACCTGACCGCCGGCTCGGGCCTCGCGGACGTGCAGGCGGTGGAGGTGGGGAACATCGCGGAGGTCCTGGAGACCCAGGGCGACCGGCTGGTCGAGCTGGGGTCCGCGCCGGGCGTCGACCCGTCCGCCTTCCTCCCCTGGAAGTGGGCGCAGGGCACGGCGGCGGACGGCCGGACGCTCGCGTTGGGCACGGACATCGGGCCGCAGGCGGTCTGCTACCGCAGGGACCTCTTCGCGCGGGCGGGGCTGCCGACGGACCGGGACGAGGTGGGCCGTCTGTGGGCGGGCGACTGGCGGAAGTACCTGGCGGCGGGTCTGTCCTACCGTCGGCGGCTGCCGTCGGGACCGGCGTTCACGGACTCGGCCTCCGGGGTGCTCTCGGCGGTCACGGGCAGCGCGGCGCTGCGCTACTACGACGAGCGGGGCCGGCTGATCGTGGCGGAGAACCCGGCGGTACGGGAGGCCTGGGACCTCGCGGCGACGTTCGCCCGGCAGGGGCTGACGGCCAGGCTCCAGCAGTTCACGCCCGGCTGGGACCAGGCCTTCGCGAACGGCGCGTTCGCCACGGTGGCCTGTCCCGCCTGGATGCTCGGCTACATCCGGGACAAGGCGGGCCCGGCCGGGCGGGGCCTGTGGGACGTGGCGGCGGCGCCGAGGCCGGGCAGCTGGGGAGGCTCGTTCCTGGTGGTCCCCTCGGCGGGCCGCCACCGCCAGGAGGCAGCGGCCCTCGCGGCCTGGCTGACCGCCCCCGCCCAGCAGGCGGTGCTCTTCGCGCGCCGCGGCAGCTTCCCGAGCGCGGTGGCCTCGTACACCCTCCCGACGGTGGCGGACGCCCGCAGCCCGTACTTCGCCGACGCCCCGGTGGGCCGCGTCTTCGCCTCGGCTGCCCGGGGCGTGCCCCGGGCCCCCGTCGGCCCGAAGGACGCCCTCGTCTCGCAGACCCTCTCCGACGTCGGCATGCTCCAGGTCGACCAGACGGGCCGCTCCCCCGAGTCGGCCTGGAACGAGTCGATGCGGGCGATCGACAACGCGCTGGACCGATGAGGACGGGGGCGAGCAGGAGAAGATGACGGAGACGCGCGTGAACCGCCCGGCGCCGCGGGAACCGGCGGAGCCATCGGCCCGGCCCCGGGTCGGACGGGCCGTACGGGTCCGTCCCACCCCCATCGGTTCCCCCTGGGCTCCCTACGCGCTCCTCGCGCCCTTCTTCCTCCTCTTCGCCGCCTTCGGCGTCTTCCCCCTGCTCGCCACCGGCTGGGACTCCTTCCACCGGGTCGAACTCACCGCGCCCGCCGACCGCGAGTGGGTCGGGCTGCACAACTACGCGCGGCTGCTCGACGACGGCTTCTTCTGGAACGCGCTGTCCAACACCGTCGTCATCGGGGTCCTCTCGACCGTCCCGCAGCTCCTCCTCGCCCTCGGGGTCGCGCACCTCCTCGACGTACGGATCCGGGGGCGCGGCTTCTTCCGGGTCGTGGCGCTCGCGCCGTACGCCACCTCCGTGGCCGCCGCGACGCTCGTGTTCGCGCTGTTCTACGGGCGGGACCACGGGATGGCCAACTGGGCGCTCGGGCTCCTCGGCGTCGGGCCCGTCGACTGGCAGAACGGGGCGTGGGCCTCGAAGTTCGCCGTGTCCTCGATCGTCGTCTGGCGCTGGACCGGGTACAACGCGCTGATCTACCTCGCGGCGATGCAGACCGTCCCCCGCGAGCTGTACGAGGCCGCCGCGCTCGACGGGGCCTCGCGGTGGCGGCAGTTCGTGCACGTCACGCTGCCGGGGGTGCGGCCGGCGATCGCGTTCACGCTGCTCGTGTCGACCATCGGCGCCGTGCAGCTCTTCGGCGAGCCGCTGCTCTTCGGCAGCGGCGCCGGTGCGACGGGCGGTGCGGACCACCAGTACCAGACCCTGGGGCTCTACCTGTACGAGCAGGGCTGGGTGAACCTCCACCTCGGCCGCGCCGCCGCCCTCGCCTGGGTCATGCTCCTCGGCCTCGCCGTCGCCTTCGCCTGCGTCCGGGGCGTGCGCCGGGCGCGCGGGGCGCTCTGATGCGGGCCTCCCGGCCCCGCCGGGGCACGGACCGGCCCCGCCGGGGCACGCGCCGGCCCCGTTGGGGCACGTACCTCCTGCTCGTGCTGTTCACCGCCGTGTCGCTGTTCCCGCTGCTCTGGACCGCGATCGCCGCCTCCCGTACGAGCACCCGCCTCGCCGCCACCCCGCCGCCCTTCCGCTTCGGCCGGAACCTGCCCCGGAACCTGGGGATCGCCTGGACCGACGCCCGGCTCGGCGACGCCCTCGCCAACACCGCCGTGGTGGCGGGCGCCGTCGCCGTCGGCACCGTGCTCTTCTCGACGCTCGCCGGTTTCGCCTTCGCCAAGCTGCGGTTCCGGCTGCGCGGGCCGCTGCTCCTGCTCGTCGGCGCGACCCTCCTCGTACCGCCTCAACTCGGCGTCGTCCCGCTGTACCTGCTGATCGCCCGGCTGCGGTGGACGGACGAGCTCCAGGCGGTGGTCCTGCCCGCGCTGGTCTCGGCCTTCGGGGTGTTCTTCATGCGGCAGCACCTGGACCGCGCCCTGCCGACGGAGGTGCTCGAAGCGGCCCGGGTGGACGGCGCGGGGACGGCGCGGACGGTGTGGCACCTGGTCTTCCCCGCCGCGCGCCCGGCGATGGCGGTGCTCGGGATGCTGTCGTTCGTCGCCGCCTGGAACGACTTCTTCTGGCCGGTCCTCGCGCTGTCGCAGACGGGCAGTCCGACCGTGCAGGTGGCGCTCACGGGACTGGGCCGCGGCACCGTGCCCGACCAGTCGGTGGTGATGGCGGGCGCGCTCCTCGGGACCCTGCCGCTGCTGCTCGTGCTCGCCCTGTTCGGGCGGCACATCGTGGGCGGGGTGATGCGCGGCGCGGTGAAGGGCTGAGAGGCGGAGCCGAGTTCACTCGCACGAGGGACGTTCACTCGAACGGATGCACCTCACTCGTTCGGGCGAGGCGAAGATCCGCTTGATCCTGCCCCCTGTTAACTTCCCCTTATGTCCGAGATTCTCACTTTTCCTCCCCACATGGGCGAGGTGACGGCCGATGGGAGTCCTGCGTGACCATCCCGAACTCGCCCTGTTCCTCTGCCTTGCCGCCGGCTATCTCGTGGGCAAGCTGCGGATCGGCCCCATCACCCTCGGCGGCATCTGCGGCACCCTGATCGTCTCGCTGCTGCTCGGCGCCTGGGCGAAGGTCACCGTCTCCGACGACGTGAAGACGATCTTCTTCGCGCTCTTCATCTTCTCCCTCGGCTACATGGCGGGCCCGCAGTTCTTCGCCAACCTCAACCGGAAGAGCCTGCGCTTCTTCACCCTCTGCATCATCGAGGTCGTCTGCGTCGTCGGCATCGCCCTCGGTCTCGCGGAGGCCTTCGACCTCGACGTCGGCACCGCCGCCGGCATCCTCGCCGGCGCCGCCACCGAGTCGGCGGTCGTCGGTACGGCCACCGAGGCCATCGGCAACCTCACGACCCTGACGCAGGAGCAGATCACCCAGTACCAGGGCCACGTGGCCACCGCGTACACGGTCTGCTACCTCTTCGGCCTCGTCACGATCGTCATCTACACCAGCCAGATCATGCCGATGATGCTGCGGATCAACCTCCGCGACGCCTCGCGCGAGCTCTGGGAGAGGATGCGGGGCGGCGGCAGCAGCCTGGAGTCGGACGAGCGCGAAGCCCTCCCGGGCATGGTCGGCCGGACGTACCTCGTCACGCTCGCGGACGGCGCCAAGGTCGGCGAGCTGGAGCGGCGCCTGGGCGGCCGGGTCACGGTCGAGGCGGTGAAGCGGGGCAGCGAGATCCTCACCCCGCCCCCGCCGGACTTCGAACTGACCCTCTCGGACCTGGTCCTGACCGTCGGGCGACGGGCCAACATCATCGAGGCGGGGCGGGTCATCGGCCCCGAGACCCCGGCGGTCCCCGGACTCGACACCCCGCTCGCCACCACGGCGATCTCGCTCACGGACAAGTCGGCCGTCGGCAAGTCCCTCGACGACCTGGCGAGGGAGCACCCGGAGTTCACCTCCGGCGGGGTCTACGTGACGGACGTGCTGCGCAACGAGCAGCACCTGCCGGCCACCCCCGAGACCGTCGTCCACCGCGGCGACGTGCTCACCCTGGTCGGCGCCCGCTCGGGCCTCGGCAAACTGGCGGGGAAGATCGGCGCGGTCGTGAAGAACGACGCGACCGACTTCATCTACCTCGGACTCGGCATCGTCGCGGGCTCGCTCCTCGGACAGGTCGTCGTGACCTTCGGCGACGTCCCGATGTCCCTGGGCACCGGCGGCGGCTGCCTCATCTCGGGCCTGCTCTTCGGCTGGTTCCGCTCGCGGACCCAGACCTTCGGAGCCTTCCCGCCCCAGGCCGCGACGACGCTCAAGGACATGGGCCTGGCGATCTTCATCGCGTGCACGGGCCTGGTCTCCGGCCCGCAGGCCGGTCCGCTCCTCAAGGAGTACGGCGCGCTGCTCCCGTTCGCCGGCATCGCCATGGTCCTGGTCCCGGCGACCATCTCCCTGATCGTCGGACGCAAGCTGCTGAAGATCGAGAAACCGATCCTCATCGGCGCCATCGCGGGCCAGCAGTGCTCGACCCCCGCGATCACCTCGGTCACCCAGGTGGCCCAGAGCTCGGTCCCGATGCTCGGCTACACGATCACGTACACACTCTCGAACTTCCTGCTCCCCCTGACCGGGCCACTGCTCGTCGGCATCCTCGGAGCGTGAGAGGACCCATGACCTCATGATCGACTTCCTCAACAGGAACATCTTCCAGCCCCATCCGGAGCTGTTGGTGTTCATCACGGTGGCGCTGGGCTTCCTCTTCGGGAAGCTCCGCTACAAGGCCATCGCGCTCGGCGCCGTCACCGGCTGCCTCGTCGCCGGGCTTCTGCTCGGCGCGCAGTTCAAGGTCACCATCGACGGCACCGTGAAGAGCCTGTTCTTCACGATGTTCCTCTTCGCCCTCGGCTACAAGGTCGGCCCCCAGTTCTTCCGCGGCCTGAAGAAGGACGGCCTGCCGCAGGTCGTCAACGCGATCGTGGTCTGCGTGACCGGTCTGCTCGTCTGCTGGGGCTTCGCCTCGATGCTCGGGTACGGCCCCGGCCTCTCGGCCGGGCTCCTCGGCGGCGCGCTCACCCAGTCCGCCGTCATCGGTGTCGCGCAGGACGCCATCGCCAACCTGCCCGGCTACACCTCGGACCAGCTGAAGAACGAGGAGAACCTCGTCGCGATCGGCTACGCGGTCACCTACCCGCTCGGCACGATCCTCTGCGCGATCCTCCTCGCCAACATCCTCCCCAAGATCTACAAGCGCGACCTGGCCGCCGAGTCCGCGCAGATCGCCAAGGAGATGGACTCCCCCAGCGACAACCCGGACCTCGCCGAGGGCTACTACGAGGTCGTGCTCCGCGCGTACCGGATCGAGCGCCCGGACCTCGTCGGCCGCACCATCGACGACTTCGAGAACCAGCAGCAGGCCCTCGGCCACCGCATCTACATCACCCGGGTGCGGCGCGACGGGGAGGTCCTCGACCACGACCAGCAGACCGTGCTCCGGCAGGACGACATCGTGGCCGTCAGCGCCCTGCGCGGCTCGCTCGTCGACTTCGACGCCCGCACGCACGTCGGCGCGGAGACGGACGACGTCGAGCTCCTCGGCTACCAGACCGAGTCGCTGCACGTCGTCGCCTCGAACAAGGAGCAGCTCGGCAAGACGGTCGCCGAGCTGCGCCGCGAGCCGTTCATGGTCGGCGTGTACATCGACAAGATCTACCGCTCGGGCGCGGAGTTCCCGTACCGGCTGGGCACGAAGCTGGAGCGCGGCGACACGGTGGTCCTGACCGGTCCGAAGCGGCTGGTGGACCCGGCGGGCAAGGCCATCGGCAAGCCGGTCCCGACGTCCTTCGCCACCGACATGCTCTGGGTGGGTCTCGGCATCTTCCTCGGCGGCTGCATCGGCATCCCGGCCCTGACCGTCTCGGGCGTCCCGATCTCGCTGTCCACCTCCGGCGGCGCGCTGATCATGGGTCTGGTCTTCGGCTGGATCCGCGGCAAGTACCCCACGTACGGCAACGTGCCGCCCGGCGCCCAGTGGTTCATGGACACCTTCGGTCTCTGCGCCTTCGTCGCGGTCGTCGGCATCAACGCCGGTCCGAGCTTCACCAGCGGCCTGTCCGAGGCGGGCTGGGGCCTCCTCCTGTGGGGCGCGGTGGCGACGCTGATCCCGCTGCTCGTGGGCTTCCTCGTCGGCCACTACATCCAGAAGATCCGCTTCCCGATCCTCATGGGCGTCCTGGCGGGCGGCCAGACGACGACGGCGGCGATCGGCGCCATCAACGAGCAGTCCAAGTCCCAGGTCCCGGTGCTCGGCTACACGATCCCCTACGCGGTGGGCAACGTCCTGCTGACCATCTGGGGCGCCGTGATCGTCATCCTCAACCACTGACACCCCCACCTCCGCGAACACGCTCCGCGCACATCCCCGCGAACCAAAGGACGCACCGTGCCCAAGACCTCGTTCTCCCGCGAGGAGATCCAGTCCTTCGCCCAGCTCTCGCCGTTCGAGCTGAAGGACAAGTTCATCCAGATCGCGCAGGCCGCCCAGGCCGACAAGCCCGGTCAGAAGGACAAGTCGCAGACGCAGATGCTCAACGCGGGCCGCGGCAACCCGAACTGGGTCGCGACCGGCCCCCGCGAGGCCTTCTACGCCCTCGGCTACTTCTCGCTCGCGGAGTCCCGCCGGGTGTGGACCGCCGACAACCTCGGCGGCATGCCGGAGGCCGCCGGCTCCGGAGCCCGCTTCGACACCTTCGTCCGCCAGCACCCGGACCTGCCCGGCATCGACCTCCTGAAGGACTGCGTCGAGTACGCCGTCGAGCGCTTCGGCTTCGACAAGGACGCGTTCGTCCACGAGCTGACCGACAGCACGATCGGCGACAACTACCCGGTGCCGGACCGGATCCTGACCCACACCGAGCAGATCGTCCGCGGCTACGTCGCCGACGAGATGTTCGACAAGCGCCCGCCGGCCGGGAACGTCTCGTACTTCGCGACCGAGGGCGGCACCGCCGCCATGTGCTACATCTTCGACTCGCTCATGAAGAACGGGATCCTGAAGAAGGGCGACAAGATCGCCCTCATGGTCCCGGTGTTCACCCCGTACATCGAGATCCCCGAGCTCGACACGTACGAGTTCGACGTCGTCACCGTCAACGCCAGCATGATGGCCGAGACCGGCGTCCGCGAATGGCGCTACCCGACCGAGGAGGTCGAGAAGCTCGCCGACCCGTCGGTGAAGCTGGTCTGCGTGGTGAACCCCTCGAACCCGCCCTCCCTGGCGATGAGCGAGCGGGTCACGAACCAGATCAAGGACATCGTCGCGACGAGGAACCCGAACCTGCTGATCGTCACCGACGACGTCTACGGCACCTTCGTCGAGGGCTTCCGCTCGCTGGCCGCCGACCTGCCGCACAACACGCTGCTCGTGTACTCGTACTCGAAGCACTACGGCTGCACCGGCCACCGCCTCGGCGTCATCGGCCTCCACGACGACAACGTCATCGACACGATGATCGCGAACCTGCCCCAGTCGGAGAAGGACCGCCTGAACAAGCGGTACGGGTCCCTCACCCTGGAGCCCGAGAAGATCCGCTTCATCGACCGCCTCGTCGCCGACTCCCGGCAGGTGGCCCTCAACCACACCGCGGGCCTGTCACTGCCGCAGCAGGTGCAGATGTCGCTGTTCTCGCTCTTCGACATGCTGGAGGAGGGCCAGGCGTACAAGCGCAAGATCCGCGCGATCGTCCGCCAGCGCCTCGACCTGCTCCTCGAAGGCGCGCAGATGAAGATCGCCGACGACGACAAGCGGGCCGGCTACTACATCGAGCTCGACCTGCTCGCCGAGGCCGAGCGCGTCCACGGCAAGGACTTCGCCGCCTTCCTGGAGAAGAACTACGAGCCCGTCGACCCGCTGTTCCGCCTCGCCGAGCAGACCAGCGTCGTCCTGCTCAACGGCGGCGGCTTCGACGGCCCCGAGTGGTCCGTCCGCGTCTCCCTCGCCAACCTCGACGACCTCGACTACCTGAAGATCGGCCACCACCTGCGGGCGATCTTCAACGACTACGCGGAGGAGTGGAAGGCCTCGCGCGCCTGACGGCGAGCGGGACGGGACACAGGGGCGCGCCCCGGCCGGTGGTGGGGTTCACCGGTCGGGGCGCGCGTCTGTGGGGGGGGGCTCTTCGGTGGGGGCGCCGGGGCTACTTGTAGGCGGCGAACGCCTTCGTGAAGGCCAGCGGCTGCTGGAGGATCGAGGAGCAGGTGGCGTCCGCGTAGTTCACGGCACCGGCGGCGCACTGCTTGTCGCGGGTCGAGGACCACATGGCGAGCCAGCCGATCCCCTTGGACTTCGCGAAGTCGACCAGCTGGGTGGCGTCCTCGACCCGGAAGACCTCACTGGTCACGTCGTTCACGCCGATCATGGGGGTGACGGCGACGGCCTTCCACGCGGCGGCGTCGGAGAGCCCGAGGACGCCCTTGATCTGCGCCTGGGTCGCGGTGGCGGCCTGGATCGCGTACGTCCCCATGTCCGCGCTGTACGCCGGCCCGTAGTCCATCGCCATGATGTTGACGGCGTCGACGCGGACCCCGTTCTTCTTCGCGTCGGAGAGCAGGGCCACGCCCGGCTGGGTCAGGCCTTCGGGCATGACGGGCAGCGTGAAGGAGACGTCCAGGCCGGGGTGGGACTTCTGGAGCTGGGCGATCGCCTGCGAGCGGCGGGTGTTGGCGGCCGTGTCGGGCAGGGCCGCGCCCTCCACGTCGAAGTCGACCTTGGTCAGCTTGTACTGGTCGATGACCTTGCCGTACGCGGAGGCGAGCGCCGAGGCGGAGGAGCAGTTCAGGGCCAGCTCGTGCCCGGCGGCGCCGCCGAAGGAGACCCGGACGTCCCCGCCCTTGGCGCGCAG
The DNA here is from genome assembly GCF_040641575.1 of Streptomyces sp. NPDC020807. Classification (NCBI taxonomy): domain Bacteria; kingdom Bacillati; phylum Actinomycetota; class Actinomycetes; order Kitasatosporales; family Streptomycetaceae; genus Streptomyces; species Streptomyces sp. NPDC020807. The sequence continues at coordinate 180,347 of NZ_JBFADU010000003.1, read as the reverse complement.
GGCGCCGATCTGGGAGGCGACCCGGTCGCTCACGAGGTCGGTGACGCCGCCCCAGAGCGGGGCGCAGGAGCCGCCGGAGGTGATGAAGGCGAGGGTGAAGTCCTTGACGCCGGTGGCGTCGGCGGTCGCGAGGAGGTCGTACGTCGGGTAGAGCGAGGTGTCGACGTAGGGCGCGAACTTGGCGGCGGCGACCGGGGCGGGGGCGGTCGAGGTGGGGGTGGGAACGGGGGTGGCCGTGGTGGGGGCCGTGGTCGGCGTGGGCTTCGCGGTGGCGGTGGCGGTGGCCGTCGCGGTGGCGGTCGGTGTGGGCTTCACCGTGGCCGTGGCGGAGGGGGCCGCCGTCGTGGAGGGGGTCGCCGTCGCCGTCGGCTGCTCCGTCGGGCGGCCGCTCGGGGTGGGCGCCGGGCCCCCCGCCGAGCAGGCGGCCTTGTTGATGAGGCAGTCGGCCGGGTCCCCGGCCGCGCCCGACGCCGAGGTCACGAAGCCGACGGTGACCGACTGGCCGGGCGCGAGCTGCCGGTTCCAGCTCGCGGGCTTCACGGTGACGTGCCGGCCGGAGACGGTGTGCTCGCCGTTCCAGAGGGAGCCGAGGGTCGTCCCGGTGGGGAGGTCGAACTCCAGGGTCCAGTCCGTCTGGGTGGTGGAGCCCGCGTTGGTGACGACGTACTGGCCGGTGTAGCCGCCGGTCCAGGCGCTGGTCCTGGTGTACGCGGCGCCGACGCCGGCCGCCTGGGCCGTACCGGCGAGAGCGAAGGCGGCACCGCCGACGACGGCCGCCGCGACGACCCCTCCGATGACCTTGGTCCGGGTTTTCGCCGTGCGCCGGTGCGAACTGGTGCCCATCGCGGTGCCTGCCTCTGTGGGGGGGTCGGGAACGGCAGCACGCTAGCGAGCGGAGAAGGGACAAAAGGCGCGTCGGGGGCGGGGGTGGGGATCCTTAGGATCCGCTTAAGGAAGGCATCGGAGCCACGAAAGGTTCAGCTCCTCCTGGCGCCCCCGCGCCTCCGCCCGGCCGGGCGCCTGCCCCGGCGGCCCGCGCCGCCCGCGCGCTCCGCGCGGCCGCCGTCGAGGGCGATCCAGACGCGGACCTCGGTCCCGCCGAGGACGGAGTGCCCGATGCGGACGTCTCCGCCGGTGGCCTCCGCCATCCGCCGCACGATGTCGAGGCCGAGGCCGGTCGAGCCGTCCCGGCCGCCGCTGTTGCCGCGCGCGAGGGCGGCGGCGGGGTCGGCGATGCCGCCGCCCGCGTCGGAGACGAGGACGATGACGGCGTCGTCGCCGTTGTGGACGTCGATGGAGAAGGCCGTGCCCTCGGGGGTGTGCCGGAAGACGTTGCCGAGCAGGGCGTCGAGGGCGGCGACGAGTTCGGGGCGGGCGACCGGGATGCGGACCGGCCGCTCGACGCCCGCGACCCGCACCCGGCGGCCCTCGTCCTCGGCGAGCGCGGACCAGAAGTCCATGCGCTCGCGCACCACTTCGGCGGCGTCGCAGCCCGCTCCCGGGCCGGTCGTCTGGGTCTGCGGCTTGGCCTCCCGGGCCGTACGGATGATGGTGTCGACCTCCCGTTCCAGCTGCTCGACGGCGGCGCGGGTCTGCTCGGCGGCGGGGCCCGAGCCGAGCGAGGCCGCGTTGAGCCGGAGGACGGTGAGCGGGGTGCGGAGCCGGTGGGAGAGGTCGGCGGCGAGCTCGCGTTCGTTGGCGAGGAGCTGGACGACCTGGTCGGCCATGGCATTGAAGGCGACGGCGGCGGAGCGGAGTTCGGGCGGCCCCTCCTCGGGGACGCGGGCCCCGAGCCTGCCCTCGCCGAGGTCGTGGGCGGCGCCCGCGAGCCGCTGGGCGGGGCGGACCATGCGGACGCCGAGCCGGTCGGCGACGGCGAGGGAGCCGACGACGAGGGCGACGCCGACGCCCGCGAGGACGAGCCAGGCGGTGGCGACGCCGTTGGTGACCTCGGCCTCGGGGACGAAGAGTTCGACGACGGCGACCTCGCCGCTGCTGAGGGCGGTGGGCTGGAGCAGCGCGAAGCCGCCGGGGACCTCGGCTATGGAGGCGCGGCCGAGCCGGCGGGTGGCCGCGAGCTCCTCCGCGCCGGCCCTGCGCGTGCCGATCTCCAGGTCCGTGCCGCCGGGTTCGCCGGCGGGCACGTGGACGGCGAGCCGTCCGGCGGCGCCGTCCTCGGTGGTGGCGACGGCCTTGTCGAGCTCCTCGCGGTCGGTGGTGATCGCGAGGACGGGCGCGAGTCCCGCGGCCCGGCGTTCGGCGTTGGAGAAGGCCCGGTCCCTGGCCATCTCCTTGACGACGAGCCCGAGGGGGACGGCGAAGGCGATGACGACCATCGCGGTGACGGCGAGCGAGACCTTGACAAGCGCCCATCTCACGGCTGCGGCTCCCGGGGCGGTTCCAGCTTCACGCCGACCCCGCGCAGGGTGTGCAGGTAGCGGGGGCGCGCCGCCGTTTCACCCAGTTTCCGCCGCAGCCATGACAAATGTACGTCGATGGTCTGGTCGTCCCCGTACGACTGCTGCCAGACCTCGGCGAGCAGTTCCTTGCGCGGGACGACCACGCCGGGCCGCCCGGCGAGGAAGGCGAGCAGGTCGAACTCGCGCCGGGTGAGGTCCAACGGCACGCCGTCGAGCTCGGCCTGACGGCGCAGCGGGTCGACGCTGAGCCCGCCGACCCGGATCACCGGCGTGGGCGGCGCCTCGCCGGCGGCGGACCGCGCGCGGCGCAGGACGGCGGCCATGCGGGCCGAGAGGTGGTCCACCGAGAAGGGCTTCACGAGGTAGTCGTCGGCCCCGGCGTGGAGGAGCCGGACGATCTCGGCCTCGTCGTCCCGCGCGGTCGCGATGATCACCGGCACGTCGGTGATCCCGCGCAGCATCTTGAGCGCCTCCGACCCGTCGAGGTCGGGCAGACCGAGGTCCAGGATCACGACGTCGAAGCGGAAATGGGCGACCTCGCGCAGCGCCTCCAGGGCCGTGCCGACGCTCCGTACCGTGTGGGAGGCGTCCGACAGCTGCCGGATGAGGGCGGAGCGCACGAACTGGTCGTCCTCGACCACGAGCACACTTGCCATGGGCGGCACCGTACGCCATTCGGGTGATGACCATGGCAATGTCCACCCTGCGGCCCGCACCCCTCCGGGGTGGTGCAGTATGAGCCGGTGCGAAGAGGACTCGTTCACGCCCTGGCCTGGTCGCTCGCCACCGGCGCGGCGGTCACCCTGTCCTGGTGGGGGGTGCACTCGGTGCTGTCCGGCACGGTCTACGACCCCCCGCGCGCCCTGCCGCTCCCGGTCGGCACGACCGACGACGCACCGGCGCTCGCGGGCGGCGATCCGCTGAACCCGCTGACGTCCTCGACGCGGAACCCGGAGACCTCCGGCCCGCCGTCCGGAACCCCCGGCGGTGCGGCCTCCGCCCGCCCGGAGACGACCGAGAGCCCCGACCGCGCTCCCGTCGGCACCGCGTCCACGGCTCCGGCCGACCCGGCGGCGACGGGGACGCCGGGGGCGACGGATCCCGCCCCCGCCTCGCCCGCCGGCCCGGCGCCCACCACGGACGCTCCGGCCGCCACCACCGCCGCGGCCCCCGGGACGAGCTCCGCCGCTCCCGCCCCGGCGTCCGACAGCGGCGTGAAGACCTTCACGGTCGACGGCGGACGGGTGACCTTCGACCTGGGCGAGTCCTCGGCGGAGCTCGTCGCGGCGACGCCGGCCTCCGGCTGGCAGATGCAGGTGTGGAAGGACCCGTCCTGGATCCGGGTCACCTTCACCGGCGACGGCCGCGAGATCTCGGTCTTCTGCCTGTGGCACGACGGCCCGCCCCACGTGCAGGTCGAGGAACGGAAGCTGTGAGGCCGAAGGGGTGCGAGGCACCCCCGGCGTCACCGGAAGACGGACGCCGGCGGTACGGGTGAGGGCTTGGCGCTCGCGTCGGTGACCGGCTGCGCTCCCCCGGCGAAGTCGGCGAGCGCCTTGCCGTGCTCCACGCGTCCCGGGTGCGGGTCGGTGGCGACCCTGCGGGTCAGCTCGGCGACCGGCAGTTCTCGGTCGGAGGCGAGCAGCACCGCGTTCCCGAAGCGGCGGCCGCGCAGGACCGTCGGGTCGGCGGTGAGGGCGAGCTCGGGGAAGACGGTGGCGGCCGTGGCGATCTGGCCGCGCAGGTGGGCGAGCGGCGGGCCGTCGGCGAGGTTCGCCGCGTAGAAGCCGCCGGGCCGCAGCACCCTCCGCACGTCGGCGAGGAACTCGGTGCTGGTCAGGTGGGCCGGGGTGCGGGCCCCGCCGAACACGTCGGCGATGACGAGGTCCGCCCAGCCGTCCTGCACCTTGGCGAGCCCGTCGCGGGCGTCGGTGGAGCGGACGCGGACGCGGGCTCCGGCGTCGAGCGGGAGCTCCCGGCGGACGAACTGCACGAGCCGCCCGTCGAGCTCCACGATCTGCTGCGTGGAGCGGGGCCTGGTCGCGGCGACGTACCGGGCGAGGGTGAAGGCGCCGCCGCCGAGGTGCACGACCTGGAGCGGCCGGTTCGGCGGGGCGACGAGGTCGGCGATGTGGCCGAGGCGCCGCTGGTACTCGAAGGAGAGGTGTGCCGGATCGTCCAGGTCCACGTGGGACTGGGGGGCGCCGTCGATGAGGAGGGTCCAGCCGCGCGGGCGTTCCCTGTCGGGTATGAGCTGGGCGAGACCGCCGTCGACGGTCTCCTCGACGGTGGCGGCGGACGCCGCCCGGTCCCGCTGTCTGTTCCTGGCCACGGGTCCATTATCCGGGGGCGGCCGCGGGGCGGCCTCAGTGGCAGCCGTCGGCCGCCTCGATGAGGCGGGCCGCCTCGCCGAGCGCCTGGCGCAGGACGGCGGGGTCGGTGACGGGCTCGGACTCCCCCGGCGGCAGCAGCCAGCCGGCCGGGCGCGGGGTGTCCCCCGTGGGCTCGGGGAGTTCGGGCAGCTCGGGAAGGCGGAGACCGCGCCCCGAGGTCCTCGTACACGCGCTGCCGGGTACGTCCCAGGCGGCGGCGGTGCCGGGGGGCACGAGGAAGCCGAGGGTGTCGCAGGTGCCGTCGTGGACGACGGGTCCGACGGTGGGGCCGCCGCCGCGGCGGAGGATGTCGACGGCCTCCAGGCCCTGCCGGACGGGCACGGTCACCAGGTCCCAGGGCTCCGCCGACTGCGATCCGATCTCCGACATGGACCCCTCCTCGCTCCAGAGGAGACACGTTCCGTCTCTCCCATAGGGTTCAACGTCCGTCCGCGTCAACAGCTACGGCGCCATGCCGCCGCAAAGGATGGCAGTTCATGGCAGATCGTAGGCGAGATATCCGATTTGTAGCCAAACTCCGCGTAGGCATCCGGTCACAGCAGGTACGTTCTTGCCGCCGGACACCCCGGCAGCACCAGGAGAGGGCTCGGGCCATGACGATGTCACGGGCAGTTCCCAATCTCGCCTTCCGCCGGCTGCGCGGACAGCTCTCGCCGGCGGAGTTCGCCGCGGCGGTCCGCAGGGCGGCGCGGGAGATCGGCGAACAGGTCGCGTGCGACGCCCGCTACATCGGTCGCGTGGAAGCGGGCGAGATCCGCTGCCCCAACTACGCGTACGAGCGGGTCTTCCTGCACATGTTCCCCGGGCTCGGCCTCTGCGACCTGGGGTTCTCCGCGCGGGAGGCGGTACGCGGACGGCGGCAGGCAGCCCCGGTCGCGGTCCCGGCTCCCGGCGCCATCCCGACCCGGAACGATGAGGAGAGCGACGTGCTGCGTCGCGCATTCATTGCGAGCGGCTCCGCCACCCTGGCGGCCGCCTCGCTGGGACTCGGCGGCCCCGCCGTCGCGATTCCCGCCCCCCGCGGCACCCACCGGATCGGCGAGACCGAGGTCCGGGCCGTGGAGGAGGCGGTACGGCAGATCCGTACGCTCGACGACCGGCACGGCGCCGACGGGCTCTACAAGATCGCCGCCCAACCGCTCCGTACCGCCTACGCCCTGCTCGACGCGGGCACCGCGAGCCGCCGCTCCACCGAGGACCGGCTGCACGCGGGCGCGGGCGAGCTGTCCCTCTCCGTGGGCTGGCTGGCCCACGACTCCGGCCGCCACGAGGACGCCCGCTCCCACTACGCGGAGGCGCTCGCCACCGCGCGGGTGTCCGGGAACGCGGCCCTGGAGGCGCACGCCTTCTGCAACACCTCGTTCCTCGCCCGCGACACCGGCCGCCACCGCGAGGCGGTCCGGGCGGCCCAGGCGGGGCTGCGGGCCGCGCAGCCGCTCGACTCGCACCGGCTGCTCTCGCTGCTCTCCCTGCGGGAGGCCGGGGCGTGGGCCGAGCTCGGCGACCGCCGCGCCTGCGAGCAGGCGCTCGGCCGGGCCCACGCGCACTTCGAGCGGGGCGCGTCCGACGGCGACCCCGAGTGGATGTCGTTCTTCGGGGAGCCGGAGCGGGAGGCCCTGGAGGCGCAGTGCTGGTCGGCGCTGGGGGACTGGGGCCGGGCCGTCCGCCACGCCCAGCGGGCGACCGTCCTGCAGAATCCGTACTTCGCCCGGAACCTCGCGCTCTACCGGGCCCACCTGGCGCGGGACCTGGCCCACGCCCGGCGGCCCGATGAGGCGGCGGCGGAGGCGCGGCGGGTCGTCGACTCGCTGGACGGCATCGCCTCCGCGCGGATCAGCGGGATGCTGGCGGAGACGAGCCGGGTCCTGTCGACGTACTGATCCCGCCCGGTCTTCCCGTACCGCTCGCTACTGCTCCAGGTGGCCGGTGTCGTTCCACCGCTCGATCGCCGGCGCTCCGTAGGCCCAGCCGAGGACCGAGAGGCTCGTCGGGTCGAGGCGGATGCGGGAGGCGAAGGAGACGTCCTCGCCGAGCCAGCGCGCGCCGATCGAGCGCAGGATGTGGCCGTGGGCGAAGACGAGGACGTCGCGGTCGGCGGAGCGGGCCCAGTTCACGACCTCGTCGGCGCGGGCGGAGAGCTCGGCCAGGGTCTCGCCGTCCGGGACGGCGTCGCGCCAGATGAACCAGCCGGGGCGGATGTCCTGGATCTGCGCCGGGGTCAGCCCCTCGTACGCCCCGTAGTCCCATTCCATGAGCGCGTCCCAGGGCTCGGCGCGGTCCCCGAACCCGGCGATCTCGCAGGTCTCGCTCGCGCGGACCAGCGGGCTCGTGCGCACCTCGACGCCGGGCAGGCCCTGCCAGGGGCCCCGGTGGAGCCGCTCGCCGAGCAGCTTCGCGCCGCGCCGGCCCTCGTCGAGGAGGGGGATGTCGGTCCTGCCGGTGTGTCGGCCGAGCAGCGACCATTCGGTCTGGCCGTGCCGGGCGAGCAGGATGCGCGGTGCCATGGGAAGCGTTCTCCAAGGGGTCACGTGGGGGCTCGGGTGTGGGGTCGTGCCTCTCCCATCATCGCCGAAGCGGGGGGAAGGACCGGGATGTCCCCCCGTTGTCAGTGGCGGGTGCGAGACTTCGGCGGGTGAGCGCTTCCCTTCGTCATCAACTGGCCGAGCTGCGCGGACCGAGTACGGCTCCGCGTGCCCTCGACGCGCGGGCGCTCGCGGCGCTCGCCGCGAATCCGGGCTGCAGACGGCGGGCGCTGCTCGACGGCGCCGGGGTCGACAAGGCGGCGCTCGCCGCGAAGCTGGGCTCGCCCGCGCCCTTCGGGCAGTCGCAGTTCGCGATCGTGCGGGGCAACTCCTTCGAGGCGAAGGTCAAGGCGGACGGCGGCCGTGAGCTGCTGCGGCTGCTGGGGGTCGGGGAGCCCGGCGCGGTGCTGCTGCCGGACCTGTCGGCGTCCGGTCCGCAGGGCCGGACGGCCCGTACGGCGCTCGCGCTGCGCGAGGCGACGGCGGCGGGCGCGTGGTCGCTGCTCGACCACCCGCTCCTCGCCCTGGAGGTGGCCGGGTCCCCGGTGTACCTGGAGCCGGATGCGGTGGTCGTCGGCCCCGACGGGCGGTGGACGGTCGTCGAGATCAAGTCCTTCCCGATGATCGACGGCGCGGCCGACGCCTCGAAGGTGGGCGCGGCGGCCCGCCAGTCGGCGGTGTACGTGCTCGCGCTCGAACGGACGGCGGCGCTGACGGAGGGCGCGACGGTCGCGCAGTCGGTCCTCCTCGTCTGCCCGAAGGACTTCTCGAACGTGCCGACGGCCTCGGTCGTGGACGTGCGCAAGCAGCGCTCGGTCACCTTGCGGCAGCTCGGCCGGCTGACCCGGATCGAGGAGATCGCGGACGCCCTGCCGGAGGGCACGAGCTTCGACGTGGCGGAGCGCTCGCCGGCGGAGCTCGCCGAGGCCGTCGAGTGCGTCCCCCACGCGTACGCCCCCGAGTGCCTGGCCGCCTGCGAGCTGGCCTTCCACTGCCGGGCGCGCGCCCGCGCGGCGGGCGCGGTGGAGACCCTGGGCCGGGCGGTACGGGGCGAGCTGGGCGGCCTGACGACGATCGGGGCGGTCCTGTCGGCGTCCCGGGGTGAGACCGGCGATCCGGAGGACCCGGCGGTCGCGGCCCTCCGCCGCGCCCGCGCCCTGCGCCAGGAGGCCCTGTCGACGGCCCCCGGCCGCGTCCGTACCGCACCGTCCGCGGAGGAGACCGCATGTCGTTGATTTCCGCGTTGGCGCGGATGGAGGCCGTCGAGGCGGGGCGGGCGCAGCCGGTGGCGACCGTGCGGCACCGGCGGCTGTCGGAGCGGCCGCTCGTGTTCGTACCGCTGACGACCGCCGGTGAGGCGGGGGCGCCGCTGGGGGCGCTGGTCGGGACCGATCCCGGGGAGCCGCGGCTGCTCGTGGTGCCGCAGCCGCGGGACCGGGACCTGCGGTTCGGCTTCCTGGCGGACCTGGCCGAGGAGGTCCTGCCGTACGTCGACTCGTTCACGGGCGTCGTCGAGGCGGCGGAGAAGAGCGAGGTCGACCCGGAGACCGGCAAGAAGGTGAAGGTCGAGGTCGAGCTGTGCGCCGACGCGCCGCAGCTGATCGTGCCGAGCCGGGCCGGTGTGGAGTACGTACGGCTCCTGGGGCGGTCCACGCGGTTCCGGCGGACGGCCGAGCAGGACCCGGAGACGCCGTTCCCGGCGCCGCCGCGCGTCCCGCTGCTCGGGCGGTGGCTGACGCACTACGCCGACCGGGCCCTCGTCCCCGGCTCCTCGCTGCTGCTCGCGGCGACCGACCTGCTCAACCGGCACTGGGTCACCGGCCAGTCCTCCCTGGAGGACCAGCACCTGGGCGCGCTGCTCGCCTGGATCGATCCGGCCGACGGGGAGTCCGCCCCGGAGGCGGCGCTGCGGGCCGAGGTCGGGCGGGACTCCCGGGGGCAGCTGCTGTGCCCGCCGGCCGGTCCCGCGACCGACCCGGCCTTCGACAACAAGCTGCTCGCGCCCGCGATCGAGCGGTACGACAGGGCCCGGCAGGCGGTCGGCGCGGCCGAGGACGGCGAGGCCGCCGACGCGGGCCTCGGCGAGCTACACGCGGCCGAGCGGGAGCTCCGCCGGCTCGTCGTGTCGCAGCTGCGGCCCACGTGGGACGCGGTCTGGCGGGCGATCGGGCTGCTGCGGGAGCTGCCGGAGGGGGCGCGGGTCGAGGACCGCTGGACCCGCGACCGCTGGTCGTTCACCGCCCACCGCGACCGGGTCGCCTCGGGCGAGCCGCCGCAGCCGCGCAAGGACGACGTGATCGCGGCCGCGGCGAAGCTCGCGGGCCGCGAGCGGGCGCAGGGGCAGTTGGAGGCGCAGGAGGCGCTCGACGACCCGCTGGTCCTGGCGGGGCGGCGGCTCGCGGGCGAGGCGTTCGCCGCCGAGGTCGTCGAGGTGACGCCGGCGACCACGGACAAGGGTCGCCCTCGTCCCCTCCTCACGGTCCGCACGGACGACCTGCCGCACCTGGGCGAGCGGGCGAAGGTCTACCGCTCGCTCGACGGGAAGCCGCAGACCGCGGAGTTCGTGCGGTACGAGGAGGACGGGTCGCTGCTGCTCAGGGTCCTGGACCGGATGGGCCGGTCGAAGGAGCCCGCGGAGGGTTCGGTGCCGGAGAAGGGCGAGCGGACCGTCTGGACGCTGTTCGAGCACGACCAGCGGGTCGGGCCGGGGCTGCCGGACCCGGAGGCGACGCCGTGGACGCACGGCGGCTCCCCGGGCGCCGAGCCCGTCGTCGAGCTGCCCGATGCCGTCACCCCGGAGGACGTGCTGTGACCGCGCCCGTTTTCGATCCTTCCGCCGAGGCCGCCCGCGCGACCGACGGGATCCTCGCGGACACCCTGCACGGGACCGCCCGGGGCGTCGTCGTGGACTCGCCTCCCGGGGCGGGGAAGTCGACGCTCGTCGTGCGGGCCGCGCTGGAGCTGGCCTCCGCCGGGCGCCCCCTCATGGTCGTCGCGCAGACGAACGCGCAGGTCGACGACCTGGTCCTGCGGCTCGCCGAGAAGGAGCCCGGCCTGGAGGTGGGGCGGCTGCACTCCAGCGACGCGGACGCCTACGACAGGGCGCTCGACGACCTGGCGAACGTACGGAAGTCGGCGAAGCCCGGCGACCTGGCGGGGCTTCCCGTCGTCCTGTCGACGTCGGCCAAGTGGGCGCACGTGAAGAACGCCGAACCCTGGGCGCACGCGATCGTCGACGAGGCCTACCAGATGCGTTCGGACGCGCTGCTGTCCGTGGCGGGCCTCTTCGAGCGGGCGCTGTTCGTGGGCGACCCGGGGCAGCTGGACCCGTTCTCGGTGGTCGGCGCGGAGCAGTGGGCGGGGCTCGCCTACGACCCGTCGGCCTCGGCCGTCGCCACGCTCCTCGCGTACAACCCGGACCTTCCGCAGCACCGGCTGCCGGTGTCCTGGCGGCTGCCCGCCTCGGCGGCGCCGCTGGTGTCGGACGCCTTCTACCCGTACACGCCGTTCCGCAGCGGTACGGGGGCCGGCGACCGGAAGCTCTCCTTCGCGCTCGCCTCGGACGGCTCGGGGCCCGACCGGGTCCTCGACGAGGCGGCGGAGTCGGGCTGGGGCCTGCTGGAACTCCCCGCCCGGCACACGCCGCGCACCGACCCGGAGGCCGTCGGCGCGGTCGCCCTCGTCGTGCGGCGGCTGCTCGACCGGGGCGGCGCCGCCGTCTCGGAGCGCTCCGAGACCCCCGTGCCGCTCACGCCGGACCGGATCGCGGTCGGGACGGCCCACCGGGACCAGGCGGCGGCGGTCCGGGCGGCGCTCGCGGGGCTCGGGGTGACGGGCGTGACCGTGGACACCGCGAACCGGCTCCAGGGGCGCGAGTACGACGTGACGGTCGTCCTGCACCCGCTCTCCGGGCGCCCGGACGCGACCGCGTTCCATCTGGAGACCGGGCGGCTGTGCGTGCTCGCCTCGCGGCACCGGCACGCGTGCGTGGTGGTGTGCCGGGCGGGCGTGGCGGAGCTCCTCGACGAGCATCCGTCGGCGGATCCCGTCCAGCTGGGCGCGCCGGTGTCGTTCCCCGACGGCTGGGAGGCGAACCACGCGGTCCTCGCGCACCTGGCGCAGCACCGGGTGGCCTGGACCCCGTAGAACCCGCCCGGCCGCGTCCCAAACCGGGGCTCGGGAGCAGGTCGGGGGCGTGCGCGGGGAGCCACACGCTCTTGCGCGGCGCGGGACAATGGAAGCGGCCCGGGATCCCGGGCCGTGCCTGTGCGAGGAGGAGAAGGACGATGGCGGAACCCGCGGAGCGGAGCGGACAGCGGCGGCTCCGGCCGGCCTCGCTGATCTTCGAGCCTGCCGAGGCGACCGCCGAAGCGGAGCACTTCTTCGACCTGGAGTCGATAGAGGACCCGCGCGAGCTGCTCACCCGGGCCACGGAGCTGACGCTCGCGTTCCGCGCGGCGACGGACCGGGCGACGGAGTTCCAGGCCATCGCGGCGGCGCAGCTGGCGGATCCGCGCCGGTTCGACCGGCTGACGGTGGCGGACGTGGCCGAGCGGGCGCAGTGGACCGAGGACTACGCGCTGAAGATGATCGAGTTCGGCCGGGGCCTGATCCTGTCGAACGGCCGCGCCTCGGAGGAGTGACCCGGGCAGCCGGACCCCGCCGGGGTCGCCCCGGGGCAGCCGGACCCCGCCGGGGTCTCTCCTGGCATATGCGTCGCGCACGATACTCCTCCGGCACCCCGCGTGTCCGGGATTCCGTGACCTTCGGATACCGCGCGGTCACACCCGGTAGATCTGGTCATATGACGACCTGGCTGCGCGACGACACCCCGCACGACATCTTCCGGTTCCTGACGGAGGGCGACGAGGGACGGCACCACACGGCCCGGGTGACCGCCGACGGGGCCGCCTGGCTGGCCTCGGCCGCCGGCGGGCGCCCGGGGGCCGCCCTGACCCGCTGGGAGTCCCGCCCGGACTCCCCGGCGGCGCTCCCCTGCGGGACGGTCTTCGACGTCGTCAGCGTGGACCCGGTCTTCGGCCGCCGGATGCTGGACCGGCTGTGGGAGGAGGGCCCGGGCTCCGGGCCCGTCGCGACGCACCGGGGCCGGATGCTGCTCTTCGCCGCGCCCGGGACGGCCCAGCGGCTGCCCGCGCTGCTCGACTGGGAGGAGTGGGGAGAGGGCGTGCCCCGGCCGCTCTGCCACGGCGTCGGGGACGCGGTGACCGTGCCGCCGCTCACCCCGTCCGGCTCGTCGGGCCCGCGCTGGCTCGTGGCGCCCGACACGCGGAACCCGTGGCTGCCCGGCCCCGAGGTCGTCCTCTGGGCCTGTGTGCGGGCCGTTCGGATGGCCTCCGCGCCCGACGTGCGGGTATCGATTTTTCCTCCGGCCGATCCGGGTGCTAATGTCTACGACGTCAGCAGGCGCCGCTAGCTCAGTTGGTTAGAGCAGCTGACTCTTAATCAGCGGGTCCGGGGTTCGAGTCCCTGGCGGCGCACAGACAGGGAAGGCCCCCTCACTTCGGTGAGGGGGCCTTCTTCGTGTTCGGCCGGCGACCGGGGTCAGCCCACGACCGGCGGGGCGATCTTCACCGTCCAGCTGCCGCCCTCCGTGCGGTCCGTCACCTCGACCCGCACGCCCGTGCCGGGCACGGTGATGGTCTCGCCGACCTCCAGGGGCGCGTCGGCGAGCGGCGGATAGACGGAGCGGTCCCAGCAGGCCTCGGTGTCCGGGTGGGCGTCGACGACCTCGACGGGGCCGTCGCCGGAGGCGGCGCCGTTGCGCACCCGGTAGACGAGGACGCCCTCGGTGCAGGTCTCGGCGTCGTTCCCGGCCGCGCTGCGGGCCTCGATCGCGAGGACGCTGTCGGGGCCGGTCCTGACGACCGCGAGCCGGGTGCCGAGGCCCCCGTACTCCGGTGGCGGCGCGTCGGTCGGCTCCAGGCTGACGACCTGGGGCTCGGAGCCCTGGACGCAGCTGACCTGGGCGCGGGAGAGCCAGCCGAGCTTCCACTTGTGCCAGCCGAAGAGGTCGGGGGCGAGGCCGAACTGGCTGCCCATGACGTCCCAGTCGCCCACGTGGGTGTCCCAGTCCCCCTTGCCGTCCTCCGGGCGGTGGTAGAGGTCGGCCAGGTCGAAGACGTGGCCGGTCTCGTGGGCGAGGACGTTGCGGTCGGGCGGGTGGCGCTCGAAGACGGTGACGACCCGCTTGATCTCGGTGCCGTCGACCTCCAGCGGGCGGTCGAGGTTGACGACCTTCGTCGCGTCCGAGTCCACGCCGGGCGCGTCCGGGTCGGCGACCAGGTACACGATGTCGTACCGGGAGAAGTCCACGTCCTCGTCGGCGGCGGCGACGGCGTCGCGCAGGTAGGCCGAGCGGTTCCCCGAGTCCCAGTCCCGCCGTATGCCGTACGAGGTCGAGTCGCGCGGCATCTCGACCCACTCGCTCCGGGGGTGGGCGCGCAGGTCGAAGCGGCCGTAGGAGGCGCGGGTGAAGTACTCGCTGGTGGCCGGGAAGTGGTCGGCGGCGAGCTCGGCGGGGGTGGTGAGCGGCTCGGCGTCCGGGAAGGACAGGAAGACCATGACGGCGTCGAGGGCCCGGGTGGGGCGCGCGTAGGAGCCGTTCCAGGTGTCGAGGCCGAGCGAGTGGTGGGCACTCGTCCGGGGCAGCGCGCAGGGGTTCGCGACGGTCGCGCCGACGGCGGGGCCCGCGACGAGGCCGGTGGCGGCCAGGGCGGCGAGCGCGGTGAAGGCCGCCGCGCCGGCACGCAGCCGCGGGCGCTCCACTCCTCCGGGTGGCTGCTGACCCCTCACGTGGACCTCCGGATCGGTTGTGCGGGACACCATGTCCACCTTGTGGTGTTTTGCGGCGTTTCGCATGTTTCCGCTGCCCCGGTCGAGTGAGGAACGGCCCGCGCGTCGACGCGACACGAGCGGTCATCAGCTCACGGAAAGTCACATTCGGTCAGGTCAGCGCCGACCCGTGTCAGATCCGTGCAGAAACGATCGGCCGAGGCGGCCGACGGGGTTCTCCCCGCACGCCGGCGCCGCCGGAAACCGCATCGGAGCTGGAACGCTCCCCCGGCCTGGCTCTATGATCGGCTCACTTTTCCTTGGCCGACCATCCCGACCACAAGTGACCGGCCCGACTGCACTACGGGAGCGAGCGGTGAGCGGAACCCCCGAAGGACCGGTGCACCCAGAGCCGCCGGAGACGATGCCGGACGAGTCGCTCCTCACGGAGCGTCACGTCAGGGCCTGCGCCGAGCGCGACTACCGCGCCGCTTTCGCCGTCGCCCAGCTCCCCATGGCCGTCGTCGACGAGGACGGCGTCGTCGTCGACGCCAACGACTCCCTCGGCACCCTCCTCGGGACCCCGCCGGCCGAGCTCCGCGAGCGGCCCGCCGCCGACCTCGTCGACCTCGCCTCCGACGGCCGCACCTGGCACGCGTACCGCGAGGTCCTCCGCGGCGGCCGCTCCCGGTTCCGCTGCACCCGCCGCCTCAAGCACCCCGACGGCCGCACCCTCTGGGCCGAGGTCACCGTCTCCCCCGTACCCGACAGCCAACGCGTGCTGCTCTCGATCGCGGACATCAGCGCCCGCCGCGAACTCCAGGCCCGGGTGCGCCACCTCCAGATGCACGACCCGGTGACCCGGCTCCCCAACAGGACCCTGTTCTTCGAGCGCCTGGCGACGGCCCTGGAGGCGGCGGAGTCGACCACGTCCCGCGCGGTCGACCCGTCCCGCACGGCCGACCGGTCCGACACGGACGACCGGTCGCACGAGACCGCCCAGTCGTACGAGACCGGCCAGTCGTACGAGACCGACCGGTCCAATGAGTCCGACGAGTCCGACGAGTCGTACGGGTATGGCAGAACAGGGCGGATCGGCCTCTGCTACCTCGACCTCGACGGCTTCAAGGCCGTCAACGACACCCACGGCCACCGCGTCGGCGACCGCCTCCTCGCCGCCGTCGCCGACCGGCTCACCGCTTGCGCGGGGAACGGCGACCACCTCGTCGCCCGGCTCGGCGGCGACGAGTTCGCGATCCTCATCGAGGACTCCACCGGCACGGAGCAACTGGCCGACCTGGCCCGCTCGGTGCTGAGCGCCGTCGAGCGCCCCTTCGACCTCGGCGGCCGACGGCTCTCGGTCTCCGCGTCGATCGGCGTCGTCGAGCGCCTCGCCCGCGGGACGACGGCGACCTCCCTCGTCCAGGCCGCCGACACCACGCTGTACTGGGCCAAGGCCGACGGCAAGGCCCGCTGGACCTTCTTCGACCCGGAGCGCAACGCCCACCGGATGACCCGGCAGGCACTCTCCTCCTCCCTGCGCCCGGCCCTGGAGCGCGGCGAGTTCGCCCTGGAGTACCAGCCGCTCGTGAAGCTGGCGGACGGCGCGGTGCGCGGGGTGGAGGCCCTGGTGCGCTGGCACCACCCGCAGTTCGGCTCGCTCGCGCCGAATCGGTTCATCGGGATCGCCGAGGAGGACGGCTCCATCGTCGAGCTCGGGAGGTGGGTGCTGCGGACCGCCTGCCGGCAGGCCCGGCAGTGGCAGCGGGACCATCCGCGCGAGCGCCCGCTCTTCGTCAGCGTCAACGTGGCGGTCCGTCAGCTCTGGGACTCCGACCTGGTCGCGGACGTGGCCGGGATCCTCGCGGAGACCGGGCTCGCCCCGCACCTGCTCCAGCTGGAGCTGACCGAGTCCGCCGTCATGGGCTCGGCCGGACGGCCGCTCCAAGTGCTCCAGGCGCTCAGCGACATGGGCGTGTGCATCGCCATCGACGACTTCGGCACCGGCTACTCGAACCTGGCCTACCTGAGCCGGCTGCCGGTCTCCGTCCTCAAGCTGGACGGCTCGTTCGTCCGCGGCTTCCAGGACGAGGAGCACGCCAACCCGGCGGACGAGCTCATCGTGGAGGCGCTCGTGCAGCTCGCGCACCGGCTGGGGATCACGGTCACCGCCGAGTGCGTCGAGACGACCGGCCAGGCGAGCAGGCTCCGCCGGATCGGCTGTGACACGGGCCAGGGCTGGCTGTACTCGCGGGCGGTGGCGCCGGAGCGCATCGCCGAACTGATCGGCGCGCGCCCGCTGCGGGTGTGACGAAGGGGCCTGCCCGTCCGGTCGTCCGGACGGGCAGGCCCCCCTCTCGACTACTCGGCCGAGGCGAGCCCGAGGAATCCCGCCCAGGCGGCGGGAGAGACCCGGAAGGACGGACGGGTCGTGTCCTTCGAGTCACGGACGTGCACAGCTCCCGCGCCCGCCGCGACCTCCACGCACTGGCCGCCGTCGCCACCGCTGTAGCTGCTCTTGAACCAGGCGAGGGACTCGGTGCTGTTCATAGCTCTCCCAACAACTTCTCGATGAACGCCAGCGACTCCCGGGGACTGAGAGCCTGTGACCGGATAATTCCATAGCGGGCTGCGGCGAGAACGGTCTGCTTGGGGTCGGTCACCAGGGCACTCGCGCCCTGGGCCTCCGCGTACACGAACCTCTTGCCGTCCTCGCGGGTGATGACGGTGAACGGCCCTTCCAGGCCCGCGTTCTCAACACCGTCGAGGGGCATCACCTGGATCTGGACGTGCGCCCGCTGGCCCATGAGGATCAGGTGCTCCAGCTGCCCGCGCAGCACGTCCCGCCCGCAGAACTCCCGGCGGAGCACCGACTCGCACATGACGAAACTCGTCAGCGGTTCGGGGCGGCGATCGAAGATCGCCTGTCGGGCCAGTCGTGCACTCACCCGCTGTTCGATCACCTCCGCGTCGACCGACGGGCGCCGGTTGCCGAGCACCGCCCGCATGTACTCCTCGGTCTGCAACAGACCGTTGACCACCAGCGTGTCGTACGCCAGCAGCTCAGCCGCCACCTTCTCCAGCTGTGCCATCCCCTGGAAGAACGCGGGGTACTGCGCCGCCTCCAGCTCTTCCTTCCACACCTTCAACAAGCCTTCCGCGCCGACCTCTTGATCCGCCTGGTCGACCGCGCGCGGCGGTGGGATCCTCCGCCCCTGTTCGAACGAGGCGATCGTGGAGGCCGAGTACCCGAGCAGCTTGCCCAGGGCCTCCCGGTCGATCCCCGCCCGCGTCCGGAGCGTCTTCAGGCTCCGTCCGAAGGCCACCGCCACCCCCGAGACGGGCGGCCTGCCTCCCGGCGACGCGGAGTCCTCCTCCCGCCCCGACTCCAGGACCCCGTCGCTCTGTTCTTCCGTCATCGCACCCCACACCCTCTCGTGCTGTGCAGTCACCGCTCGTCACGCTAAGCCACCGCGGCATGCACGGAGGGTCCGATCGGAAAAGTACGAAGAACGAGAGGACGGGGACATGGGACTGCCCCCGGCCGGAGGGACAGTCCGGGCGGGGGCAGCGTTCATGAGGGTGGTGCGGGCGGTGCGGGCGGTGCGGGCGGTGCGGGCGGTGACTGGGGGATCACCGCCCCGGGCCGGTCAGCCACTCAGCAGGCGCCGAGGTCCTGCCACACGCCCCACTCGCCGGTGGTGCCGGGGGTCTCGTTCTGGGTCCACCACTTGGCCTTGTACTTGCGGCCGTTGTAGGAGACCTCGTTGCCCGAGTTGTAGACCGTGCCCGCGACGTACGCCGGGACCGTGCCGCAGCCCGAGGTGGGCGGGGTGGTGGTCGGAGGCGTCGTGGTCGGCGGGGTGGTGGTGGGCGGCGTCGTCGGCGCGGTGGTCGGCGGCGTCGTGGTGGGCGGGGTGGTGGGGGCGCCGAGCGCGGTGTTGATCTGCTTCAGCAGGGTGGCGTTCTCGTCCAGGCCGAGGAGCGAGTACATCATCGCGCCGCCGAGACCGCGCTGCTTCGAGTAGTCCACGCGGGCCTGGATGGACTTCTGGTTGAGGCCGGTGAAGAACTCGCCGTCCTTGTAGAAGTACGAGGCCTTCGCCTGGTCGTCCCAGAAGGTCGTCGACGCGTTGTCGACGATGCCGCCGAGCTCCTTGTAGTGCGCGATGCCGGCCTGCTGCGAGAGCGGGCGGACGTTGGAGCCGCCGGTGGCGGTCTGGGCGAGGCCGTTGGTGGTGCCGGCCGGGACGCCCTTCCAGCCGCGGTAGTAGAACTCGTAGCCCAGGGTCAGCTTGTTGGCCGGGAAGCCGCCGGTGATCCCGTAGGTCGGGTTGCCGTCGATCCAGGAGTCGATGGCGGCGTCGATGCTGTACTTCTCGTTGCCCGGCGCGATGACGTCGGTCGGGTCGTTCGAGCCGGAGTAGAGCGGGGACTGGTGGTACGTCGGCCCGTCGCCGTCCCAGGCGCCGTGCATGTCGTACGTCATGATGTTCGCGTAGTCGAGGTACGCGCCGATCTTGTCCGTCTCGATGTACTTGATCTTGTCCTGGCCGGCCGGGAGGGCCGCCGTCAGCATGTACTTCTTGCCGCCGTTGGCCGCGCCGTACTCGTCGAGCTGCTTGCGGAACTCGGCGAGGAGGAGCGTGAAGTTCTGCTTGTCCTCGGGGGCGTAGTGGTTGCCCAGGTGGCCGCCGGAGGAGCCCGGGTACTCCCAGTCGATGTCGATGCCGTCGAAGATGCCGGCCGCCGTGCCCGCGCCGCCGAAGCCGCCCTCGACCGGCAGGTTGCCCTTGATGTACTGGTCGATGCAGGAGGCCACGAACTTCTTGCGGCTCGCGTCCGTCTTGGCCGCGTCGCTGAAGTACTTGGAGTAGGTCCAGCCGCCGAGCGAGATGTTGATCTTCAGGTGGGGGTACTTCGCCTTCAGCTCCTTGAACTGGTTGAAGACGCCCACGATCGGCTGGTCCCACTTGTCGGCGATGCCGTCGACGCTGTCCGCCGCGCTGAAGGACTTCTGGTAGTCGGCGTACGAGTCGCCCGCACCGTCACCCGCGTTGGGGTTGTTGTCGTCACCGGCGGCCTTGTTGGCCTCGAAACAGGTGAGGTTGGTGGGGTGGATGTTGCCGAACGAGTAGTTGATGACGTCCAGGTTGCTCGCGATGCCCCGGGTGTCGAGGTGCTTGGGGTAGAACGCGTTGCCGTAGACGCTCCACTGGTCGTAGTACGCGATGCGCACGTTGCCCGCAGAGGCGCTGGTCGAGGTGTCGGCCGCCTGGGCGGAGCCGATACCGACAGTGGCGGCGAGAGCGCCGGCGGCGAGAGCCGAGCTGAGGAGCGCGGCGATCAAGGGCTTACGGGGGTGCACGTGCGGCCTCCGAATGGGGGGTACTGGGTGGTGCCGTACAGGAGCTGAGGAAGTGATAACCGGCGCGTGAACGGCGCGTCAATGGTCTGAACCAGATTGAGGACTAGACCAATTTGCCGAAGAAACCCCTTGTCAGGGGGGTGCAGCACAAAGCAGAACCGCCCGCCACCATCGGTGACGAGCGGTTTAAGGTTCACTTATGGGTCGGGCGGAGGCGGCGTGGGAAGGAACCAGCCACTCCGGAAATCCCGGGGTACGGGGGTGCCAGGGGCCCGAAGGGGCTACGGCAGCTCCGGGAAGTCGTACGCGTCCGCGATGAGTTCGAAGCTGCGGAGCTGCGCCTCCCCGCCGTGCCCCCGGCCGTTGATCATCAGCTCGTCCGCGCCCGTCCGCTTCCGCAGGTCGTCGAGGCCGACCCGTACCTCCTCGGAGGTGCCGTACACGACGTCGGCCATCCAGCTTTCCACGAACTCCCGCTCGGCGGGGCTGTAGTCGTACGCCTCCGCCTCCTCGGGCGAGGGCAGCAGCCCCGGCCGCCCCCGCCGGAGCTGGAGCATCGCGAGGGCGCCGGCCAGGGTGTGGCGGCGGGCCTCGGCCGCCTCGTCGGCGGCGAACGCGGAGACGGCGATCAGCGCGTACGGGCTGTCCAGGACCTCCGAGGGCCGGAACGACTCGCGGTAGAGGTCGAGCGCCGGGATCGTGTTCCGGGCCGAGAAGTGATGGGCGAAGGCGAACGGCAGGCCGAGCAGGCCGGCGAGCCGGGCGCTGAAGCCGGAGGAGCCGAGCAGCCAGATCGGCGGGCGGCCCGTCGGACCCTGGACGGGGCCGGGCACGGCGTGGATGCGGGAGTACGGGTGCCCGTCGGGGAAGTCGTCGTCCAGGAAGCGGGTCAGCTCGGCCAGCTGCTCGGGAAAGTCGTCGGCGCCCTCGTTGAGGGTGGCCGTCCGGCGCAGGGCGGCGGCGGTGGCGCCGTCGGTGCCGGGCGCGCGGCCGAGTCCGAGGTCGACGCGGCCCGGCGCGAGGGCCTCCAGCGTGCCGAACTGCTCGGCGATGACGAGCGGGGCGTGGTTGGGCAGCATGACGCCGCCCGAGCCGAGCCGGATGCGGCGGGTGTGGGCGGCGAGGTGGGCCAGGATCACGGCCGGGGAGGAGGAGGCGACCCCGGGCATGGAGTGGTGCTCGGCCACCCAGTGCCGGTGGAAGCCGCGCCGCTCGGCGAGCCTGCTCAGCCCGACGCTGGTGGCGAGCGCCTGGGTCGCGGTGCGCCCGCTGCCGACGGTCACCAGGTCCAGCACGGACAGCGGTACGGGCGCGGTGCCCCGCACCTCTCCTCGAATTGCGTCGGTCACCGTCGGACCCTCTCCTCGACACGCTTGCGCGCTTCCTCAGGGTGCGAACAGGAGGGCGTCTCCGCTTATTCCCGGCCCCTCGGCGAAGGGACTCATGGCACGGCTCATGACATGGGCATATGCCGTGGTCGCTCCGCCCAGCGTGCAGCCCGAAAGCGGCCCCTGATTCTCGTCAACAGCCCCCCTGCAAAAGCTTCTTGGCGGCTATCGTGAGGAGAAAGCATGCGGTCACAACCTGGTAGGGGGAAACCGTGGCGCTGAAGCCCGAGCCCACCGCGCCGTTCCACTCGGTGCAGTACGCCCTGCGCGTGCTCGAGACGGTCTCACGGCACGGCGGCGGAGTGTCGGACGTCCAGATCGCCCGCGAGACCGGACTCCCCGTAGCCCACCTCGCTCCCCTGCTCCTCATGCTCCGCCGCGAGGGGTACGTCGAGCAGGTCGCCGTCGGCGCGTACGCGATCGGGGACTCGCTCGCCCTCCTCGGCTCCGGCCTGACCCGCCGCGAGGCCCTGGAGGTCAAGCTCCAGGAAGCCCTGACCGAACTGCGCGACTCCGTCGGCGCGGCGATCTACGTCAGCCGGTACGTCGACGGCGAGGTGCGGATCACGGCGGTCGCCGACGGCCCGCGGACGCCCGCGGTCAACGAGTGGGTGGACTTCCGGTCCGCGGCGCACGCGAGCGCCGTCGGCAAGTGCCTGCTCGCCCAGCTCGACGTGAACGGCCGGAAGGACCACCTCTCCCGCCACAAGGCGGCCCGGCTGACCTCCCGGACGATCACCGACGAACGGGTCCTCCTCGCCCGGCTCGCCGCCCAGCCGGCGACGGTCCCCTTCCTCGACCTCCAGGAGTACGCGGTCGGCACGGTCTGCGCGGCGGTCCCGCTGACGGCGGGCTCCACGGCCGGCTGCCTGGCGCTCTCCCTCCCGGTCGAGCAGGCCCACCGGCTGCGGGAGGCGGCGGACACGCTGAACCGGCGGGCGGCGCCGGTGGCGCTGTCGCTGGCGCTCTGAGCGAAACCGGGGCCTCCGCCCCGGACCCCGCGCCTCACACGCCGGCGGTGCTGGATTTCCAGCCCGACCGGCGTGGTCACGAGCACCCCTCGGGACCAGGTAGTATTTTCTCTGTCAGCAGGCGCCGCTAGCTCAGTTGGTTAGAGCAGCTGACTCTTAATCAGCGGGTCCGGGGTTCGAGTCCCTGGCGGCGCACAGACAGAGAAAGCCCCTCACCTCGGTGAGGGGCTTTCTTGTCGTTCCCGTCACGCCCGTCACGCCCGTCACGCCCGTCACGCCCGTCACGCCCGTCACGCCCGTCACGCCCGCAGGTACGTGAGGACCGCGAGGACCCGGCGGTGGGTGTCCTCGGCCGGAGGCAGGTCCAGCTTCGCCAGGATGTTGCCGATGTGCTTGCCGACGGCGGCCTCCGTCACCACGAGCCGGCGGGCGACGGCACCGTTCGAATGCCCCTCCGCCACCAGGCCCAGGACCTCCCGCTCGCGCGGGGTCAGCGCCTCCAGCGGGTCGCGGTGGCGCCGCAGGAGCTGCCGTACGACCTCCGGGTCGACGACCGTGCCGCCGTCGGCGACCCGGGCGAGGGCCTCGGCGAACTCCTCCACCTGCCCGACCCGGTCCTTCAGGAGGTAGCCGACGCCGGTGCCGTCGCCCGCGTCGAGGAGGTCGGCGGCGTAGCTGCGCTGCACGTACTGGCTGAGGACGAGGACCGGCAGGCCGGGCCGCTCGGCGCGGAGCGCGACGGCGGCGCGCAGTCCCTCGTCCTGGAAGCCGGGCGGCATGCGGACGTCGGTGACGACCACGTCCGGGTCGTGGGCGGCGACCGCCTCACGCAGGGCGTCGGCGTCGCCGACGGCGGCGACGACCTCGTGCCCGAAGCGGGCGAGCAGCCCGATCAGTCCCTCCCTCAGGAGGACGCTGTCCTCGGCGAGCACGACACGGAGCTTGCGGACGCTGGGCTGCACGGGATCTCCACTCGGAGGAGGGTGGGCCCGCCCGGCGGGCTCATGATCGTCAGTGTGCCATCGAGGACGGCGATCCGGTCGGCGAGCCCGGTGAGGCCGGTGCCGCGTGCGGGGTCGGCGGCACCCCGGCCGTCGTCCTCGACGTCGATCCGCAGGACCCCGTCCGCGTGGCGCGCGGCGACGCGGGCCCGGTCGGCGCCGCTGTGCCTGCCGACGTTGGCGAGGGCCTCGCGGACGGCGAAGTACGCGGCGCTCTCGACGGCGGGCGGCAGCCGGGGCAGGTCGTCGTCGACGTCCCCGGTGGCGACGGGGACGGCGGACCGGTCGGCGGCGTCGGTGAGGGCGGCGGCGAGGCCGTAGTCGGCGAGGACCTGGGGGTGGATGCCGTGGATCAGCTCGCGCAGCTCGGTCAGCACCTGCCCGGCCTCCGCGTGGGCCTTCGCCAGCTGCTCGGCGAGGGGGCCGCCGGGCGGAGCGTCGAGCCGGGCGAGGCCGAGGGCCATGGTGAGCGCGACCAGGCGCTGCTGGGCCCCGTCGTGGAGGTCGCGCTCGATGCGGCGGCGCTCGGCCTCGAAGGCGTCGACGAGGCGGGCGCGGGAGGCGATGACCTCGCCGATCGCGCCCGGCGCGGCGGTCTCGCGGGGCGCGAGGAGGGCCCGGGCGAGGGCGGCGCGGGCGCCGGCGACGGCGGCGAGCGGGTAGGCGAGGGCGACGAGGAGGGCGGCGCCGAGCAGGGCGGTGGCGAGGGCCTCGGGGTAGGTGGTGACCAGGTAGGCCTTGACGACCTTGGCCTCGTGGCCGTCGGCGGCGAGCTGGACGGGCGCGGCGAGGAGGGCGACGGGCAGGCCGACGCAGGCCGCGAGCGCGAGGAGGTCGAGCGGGCCCAGGACGGCGGCGAGCAGCAGCGCGTACCCGAACTCCCGCCACGTCGCCTGCTCCCCGACCCGCAGCCGCAGCCAGGCGGCGAGGCCGGGGGTGGCGGGGGTGCGGTGGGGGTCGGGGGCGGTGTCGAGATCGACGAGCCGGAGGCGGCGGCGTTCGAGGGCGGCGAGGACGGGGCCGGAGAGGAGGAGCAGCGGCAGACCGACGAGGAACAGGGAGAACGCGCCGAGCACGATCAGCCCGAGGGCGGCGATCCCCCCGACGAGCGCCCCCGTGGCGAGGTACGCGCCCGCGCGCCACGGCCAGGACCCGAGCGGGAACCGTCGCCGGGCGAGCGCCTGCCATGCGGTACGGGGTTCCATGCCGGCCCACGCTATGCGGGCCCCGCGGACGGGGCCACCCTTCACCCCGGAACGGCGCCCCTGCCGGGCCTGGGCTCCGCGCCTGCCCCCGGCCCCGCGGGACGAGGTCAGGGGGTCGGGGTGCGACCGTGGGCGGTGTAGTGGGTGGTGAGGGCCGCGGTGGCTTCGAGGGTGAGGGGTTCGTACGGGGATCCGGGGGTGGGGCGCCACCACACCGGGTCGGTCGTCAGGAAGGACGCCTGGCGGAGGGCCGCCCGGTGGATCTTGTTCGTCGCCGTGAGGGGAAGCTCGGCCATCACGCGCACGAAGCGCGGCGGCATCTTCGTGCCCAGGTCCGGCTGCGCGGCCAGGAAGGCCGCGAAGGCCGCGGGGTCGAAGGCCTCGCCCTCGCGCAGGGCGATCGCCGCCATCACCTGGTCGCCCGCGACCGGGTCCGGTATCGCGTACACGGCCACCCCCGCCGCCCGGTCCCACCGCGCGAGGATCCCCTCGATCATCGCCGCCGCGAGGTTCTCGCTGTCGACCCGCAGCCGGTCGTCCGTGCGTCCCGCGAAGTAGAGGAAGCCGGTCGCGTCGCGGTAGAAGAGGTCGCCCGTCCAGTACCAGCCGCCGCGCAGCCGCGCCGCCTCCGCCTCCGGGTTGCGCCAGTACCCCTCGAAGGGCGAGCGGCCCCGGTTGACCAGTTCGCCGACGGCCTCGGACGCGTTGAGGAGCCGGCCCTCGGGCGAGAAGCGGGCGGGTGCGCACTCCTTGCCGGTCTCCGGGTCGAGGACGGCCAGGTCGTCCGAGGGCGCGGCCCGCCCGATCGCGCCCGTCGGCGTGTCCGGGGTCCGCTGGATCGCCGCGCCGCCCTCGGAGGAGCCGTACCCCTCGACGAGCGGCACCCCGAACCGCTCCCGGAAGCGTGCCGCGTCCACCGCACCCGCCTCCGTGCCGAAGCCGAGGCGGAGGGAGTGCGCGCGGTCGTCGGGGCCGGGCGGGGTGGCGAGCAGGTACTGCACGGCCCGCCCCACGTAGGTGAAGTACGTCGCCCCGTACCGCCGTACGTCGGGGAGGAACCGGGAGGCCGAGAAACGGGCCCGGAGCGCCACGCCCGCCCCGGCGACCATCGCCGGCGCCCAGTCGGCGATCACCGCGTTGCCGTGGAACATCGGCATGCAGACGTAGTGGACGTCGTCGGGGCGGACCGAGAAGTGCGAGGCCAGGGAGGCACCGGCGGCGGCGAGACGGCCCTGGCTGCACAGGGCGGCCTTCGGCGCTCCCGTCGACCCCGAGGTGAAGGAGAGGAGGAAGCGGCTGTCGGGCCGTACGGGCCCGAGGCTCGCGTCGCCGGGGCGGGCGTCGGCGTACGGGGCGAGGAGCTCCTCGTACGCGGTGGTGTCCGTGACCAGGATCCGTACGCCGGGCAGGTCGAGGCCGTCGAGCAGCGGCAGGTGCGCGCGCTGGGTGACGACGATCCGGCAGGCCGTGTGCCGGATGTCCCGGGCGAGTTCGGCGCCGCGCCGGGTCGGGTTGATCCCGGCGACGGCGGCCCCGGCGAGGGCCGCCGCGCCCAGCCAGAGCGGGTACTCCGGCGTGTTGTCGAGCAGGATGCCGAGGTGCGGCTCGCGCCCCGGCAGGGGTGGCATCAGTTCCACCAGCAGCGCGGCCCGCGCGGCGGCGCCCGCGGCGACCTGGTGGTGGGTGAGGGTGTGGTGCTCGTCCCTCAGGCCGATCCGGTGGTCGCCCCACTGACGTCGTACGAGCTCCGCGACGGTGTCCGCGCTGCTGCTCCTCATGGGCCGGACTGTAACTGACGGCCCATCAGAACTGAACGCCCGGAATCGGCCGTCAGAACTTCACGTCCGAGCAGGCGTAGAACGCGTTCGCCGTGTCCGCGATCGTCCACACCGCCAGGATCAGGTGGCGGCCCGTCTTCCCCGCCGGGATCGTCCCGGAGTGCGAGAGCGTCGACGGCGGCTGCTGGTTGTTGTACGGGACCGTCAGGAACGGCTGCGGGTCGAGCGCGGCCCGCGTCAGCTTCTGCGTCGGGTCCCAGCCGTTCCTGGTGATGTAGTACTTGAAGTCCGTGGTGCGGTGCCGGGCCGTGAACTGCCAGCGGAAGCTGTAGCTCTGGCCCGAGACGAGGCTCGTCGCCGGCCAGGCGCCGCCCCGGGGGTCGTCGAGCTGGGCGAACTGCGAGAGCCCGGCCGAGCAGATCTTGCCGTCGGCGGGGCCGGCGGCCGGGAAGCCCTTGAGCCCCTCGACCGACTGCGGCTCCCACTGGATGGGGCCGCAGTTGGTCACGGTGCCGTTGGCGCAGAGCTTCTGTCGGCTGATCGGCGCGTCGGTGTAGCCGTGGCTGCCGGCGCTGCCGGTGGCGAGCAGGGAGGCGCCGGCGACGCCGAGCGCCACCACCGCCGCCCCGACGGTCGTTCTTTTGCGCATGCTGTCACTCCAGGAGAACGTGGGGAGTTCTGTGGGGTCGTGCCGCACGCGTGCGTGGTGATACGTGACTCTCTTTGGTCTGGACCAAGTACCAAGGTATGGACCTGACTTGAACATGTCCATCCCCTCGGCGCATGCCGGCGGGGATGACCCACCGGGCGCCGAGGGGATGGCCGGCCGAAGGCCGGGGAGGCGGCTCGCCGGATGCTCAGGCGCCCTCGTTCTGCGACGTCCTTCCCGTGTAGAACGCCACCGTCAGGTCCTTGACCAGCGCCTTGCGCTCGTAGTCGTCGAGCTCCACCAGACCACGACTGGTCAGCCGGTGGACCACGTCGTCCACCGCGTCCACGACCGACGTCAGCACGCTGTCCCGGTGCTTCGCGTCGATCGCCGCGATACGGCGCCGCTGCATCGCCGCGGCGACCTCGGGGGCGTACTCGATCCGGGTCGGCTGCGCCGAGAACACGTCGACGCCGACCGGCACGCAGTCCGCCGACAGCATCCGCGTCAGCGCCTCGCCGACCGCCTCCGCGTCCCGGAGCGTCGGGGCGTCCTCGTGGAAGGCGTCCGCCGGGAGCTGGGACAGCACCCGGGCCATCGCCGCCTCGACCTGCTCGCGCAGGTACTCCTCGTGGCCGTCGACGCCGAGCGCGGCGCGGACCGTGTCCCGGACCCGCCAGACGACCAGCACCACGACGTCGAGGGCCGTGCCCTTGGCGTCGACCGCCGGCAGCGGCTCGCTGCGCCAGTGCCGGAGCCGGACGTCGACGCGGCGGCGGAGCAGGAGCGGGCTCATCCACACCAGACCGGTCCTGCGGACCGTGCCCCGGTAGTCGCCGAACAGGGTCAGGACCCAGGCGTAGCCGACCCGGCCGCGGCCCAGGCCGCCCAGCGCGAAGAGCGTGACGACGACGCCGAGGGCGAGGACCGCCCACTCGCTGATCCGGATGCCGTCGTACGGCCGTGCCGGCAGCCGCAGCAACCTCGTGACCTCGGCCGGCACCACGCCGACCCACCACAGGACCGCCGCGCAGCCCGCCAGCGAGAACAGCGCGCCGACCACACCGACCCAGCCCGGCAGCACCTTGCCGGGCCGCTCGACGAGGCCCGGGTCGGCGGTGGGGGCGGGGCGCGCCTTGGAGGCGTGGGGGCGCTGCGGGTGGACGGTGGCCTGCGGCTTCGCCTGCGGGCCGGCCGGAGACTTCGCGCCCTTCCCCGTCTTCGCGGGAGCGGGGATGGCGGCCTTGTCGCCGCGCGGCGGGGCCTCGGTCGCCGCCATGGCCACGGTGTCGGGACCGCCGTCGTCCCCGGTGGCGTGGATCGCGCCGGTCGCGTCCGGCTCGTCACGGAAGAGCAGGTGGACGGGGATGGAGCCGGTGGTCTCGGAACCGATCACGTTCTTCCGCCGCCCGACGCGGACGACTCCGGCGACGGGCACGGCGAGCGAGCCGATCCTCGCGCCGGCGATCTGCCCGAAGTCGGGAACGTCGACCGGCTCCTTGACGACGGCGACCTTGCCGGTGGCGGTGGGACGCGGCGCCGGTGCGGCGGAGGCGCCACCCGCCACGGCAGCGGCGGCGTCCCCCTCGGGGACAAACCCGACGGTCCGCACCTCGGCACCCCGCTGGACGTCGGCCCGGTCCGGCTGGGCGGCGGCGACGGGACCCGGCTGGGCGGCCGAGACGGCACCCGGCTGGGCGGCGGTTACTGGACCCGTCGACGGAGACGCCGCCGACGGGAGGGCGGAAACCCGACCCGGCGGGGTGGCTGAGGTCGTACCCGGCGGGGTCGCGGAGCCCGTACCCGGTGCGTCCCGCCGGACCTCGGCGCCGGGCGCCGCGGCAGCGGTCCCGACCGCCTGGGCGGCGGGCACGGCACCCCCTGGCGTCGTCGCCGTCGCCGTCCGGGCCTCGCCGGACCGGCCCACCGGGGCAGCGGAGCCCGTACCCGCCGGAACGGACCCGTCCCGCCGAACCTCGGCGACCGCCCCGGTCGGGCGGTCGCCGGCGACGCCGTCGGCGACCCGCGCCGACGCGGGAACAGCCGTACCGGCGCCGGGCGCAGTCGCCCGTACCGCCTCGGCGGCAGGTACGACCGTGCGGACCTCGACGGGCCTGCTCGGCTGGACCGTTGCCGCCGTGGCCGCCGCCGGAGCGCCGACCTTGCGGACGTGGGCGGCCGGGTCCTCCAGGACGATGCCGCTCGGGCGCGCGGCCACCGGGTTCTGGGGTTGGGGTTGGGGGTCGGGCTGTGTCTGGTTCTGGGGCTGGGGTTGGGGCTGGGGCTGGGGACCAATGGGGGCGGCCGGAGGCGGGGGCGTGACCGGATCCGTACCCACGCCGGCGCCCACGCCGGCGCCCGTCACCTCACCCGTGCCCGCACCCGCACCCCTGCCCGCACCCGCACCCGCGTCCCCGCCCAATCCGCTCTCCGGCGTCTCGGGAACCTCCCGCGCCTCGGGCGCCTCGGGCGTCGGCGCGGGCGGAGGCGCCCCCTGGCCCGTGCCCTGGGGTGGGGACGTGCGCGGGAGGGTACCGTCCGTCAGACGTCTGGCCGTGCGGGCCGCGTCTCGCGAGGCCGCCGCGCCGGAGTCCGCGGGGTTCGGGTTCGATGCCGTCATTCAGGTCCACCTCATGCTCTCGGGGTCATCGGAACAAGCGCCGCCAGGTCTCCGGGCCCGGGTAGCCGTCGGCCGCTCCGCCGCTCCAGCCCTGGGCCCGCTGGAACGCCTCGACGTTGCGGCGGTCCGCTTCCGTCCACCGCGGACCGGGTCCCGACAGGTAGTGCTTGCCGAAGCCCCGCTTCACCAGTTGCTTGCCCAGCTTCTCCACATATGCGTTGGACTGGCCCGGACGGAAGGAGCCACGCCCGGGATACCCCGGCGTTTCCGCGCTGGGGCCGCCCGAACCACCCGAACCGCCGATGCTCCTGCCCTTGCCGGTGACGAGGAGCTTCCACGTCTCGGGGCCGGGCAGGCCGTCCGCTTCCTTGCCCTTCCAGCCCTGCGCCAGCTGGAACGCCTGGGTCGCGCGCCGGTCCGCCTCGCCCCACCTCGGACCGGGGCCCTGGCTGTAGTACTTCCGGCCGCCGCGCTCGACGAGCAGCTGACCGAGCTGGGTGACGTACTTGTTGTTGGCGCCGGGGCCGAACTTGTCGGCGCCGGGGTAGGCGGTGGACGGGGACGTCGGGTTCGTCGGGTTCGTCGGCTTGTCCGGGTTGGAGCCGCCGCCGGTCGTCCCGCTGACCACGCCCTTGTAGCGGTAGGCCACGTACCGGTCGGAGTTCTCCCAGTACGCCATGGGTGTCGCCTGCTTGCGGGTGCGCGGCCGCGTCTGCTCGTACGCGATGTACGAGGTGTGGGTGTAGTCGGTCCAGCCGCCGAACAGGGTGACGTGGGAGCCGCGCGTCGGGCTCGTGGGGTTGTGGAAGAGGAGGATGTCGCCGGGCTGGAGGTCCTCGCGGTCGATGCGGTCGGCGTAGCGGTCGAGGCTGCCGGTCCACTCGTTGCCGCGGAGGTTCCAGGCCATGGAGATGTAGCCGGAGCAGTCCTGGCGGTAGCCGTCGGACCAGTACTTGTCCATGGAGTACGGGACTTGGGCGGCCACCCACAGCTTGGCGCGGTTGATGATCTCGGCGCGGGTGGTCTTCCGCAGCGTGTCGGTCGCGGTCTGGGTGACCGGGGTCACGCCGGTGCCCGTGTTCGTGTTCGTGTTCGTCGTGGTCGCGGGTGGCTTCGGGGCCGAGGACGGGGGGCCCGGCGTGCCGTGCAGCGGGCCCCGGCCGCCCTGCGGGGTCTCGGGGCCCGGCCAGGGAGTGACGGGGCCGGCGGCGCGGTCGGCCGGGGCCGGGACCTGGAGGTCGGCCGTCGTCACGCGGGTGCCGTCGCCGACGCCGGGCGTCTCGTCGGTCGCCGGCGCCGGCGGGCCCGCCGGGCGGGACAGGGCCGAGGCCACTCCCGTGCCTCCCCCGCCCAGGACCACGCCCGCGGCCGTCACCAGGACCAGCGCGCGACGGGCGCCGTGCGCCGCCGGGTGGCCTCCCGCGCGGACGGGCAGCCCCAGGGCGAGATCACGGCGCTGCTGCGCGCAGCCCGGGCAGCCGCAGTCGGCCGCGGGCTCGAACTCCTCGAAGACCGGCACGCTCATGCGCTTCCCCTCCACACTCGTCAAGATCTTTTGACCCTGGTTTCGGGCGCCAGTGTCTCAACTGTCTGGACAAGTCGCATTTTGACGGATCGAAGGCCTCATACGACCATCCGACAGGCCGGGACCGACGGGTATTGGTCAGGAGCACACCTCCAGGTCGGGTAGAGTTATCTCTGTCAGCAGGCGCCGCTAGCTCAGTTGGTTAGAGCAGCTGACTCTTAATCAGCGGGTCCGGGGTTCGAGTCCCTGGCGGCGCACAGACAGACTGAAGCCCCTCACCATCGGTGAGGGGCTTCAGTCATGTACGCCTCAGGCCGCGCCCGTCAGGTACGCCGACACCACCACGTTCGCCGAGTACGTTCCCGCCGCGCGGTCGAAGGTGCCGCCGCAGGTGATCAGGCGGAGCTCGGCCCGGTGGGGGTGGTGCTGGCCGTAGGCCCGGGACGGGTCGAAGGCGGTGCGGGGCAGGACCTGGACGTCGTCGATCGTGAACTCGGCGACCGTGCCGTCCGTCCGGGTGACGCGGACCTTCTCGCCGGGGCGGGCCGCGCTCAGGCCGTAGAAGACGGCCGGGCGGGTCTCCGTGTCGACGTGGCCGACCAGGAGCGCGGCGCCGTCCGCGCCCGGCTGGGTGCCCGGACCGAACCAGCCGACCGTCTGGGGCATCTCGAAGGGCGGCGGGTCGATCGCGCCGTCCGCGTCCAGGCCCCGCGCCACGACCGGCGCGGCGATGCCGAGGGACGGGATCTCCACCCGCCGGGGTTCGGCGGCGCGGGTCAGCGGCGCGTGGGCCGGAGGCAGGGCCACCCCGAGGGGGCGGCCCACGGCGGCGATGTCGCCGTGGGTCGGCGCCGAGCTGCCGCCCGGGCCCTCGGTGGCCTCGCGGCCCCAGAGCCAGAGCCCGAGGAGCAGCAGCGCCCAGGCCACGCCGGTGACGAGTCGCCCGTGGCCCGACGTCGTCGCCACGTCAGCCCGAGCGGCGTCGGGCGCTGCGGAAGGCGACCGCGACGGCCGCGACGGCGGCCATGCCGAGGCCGAGCAGCGTGTAGGGCGTGCCGAGGCCGCTGTCGCTCGTCGTCTGGGCGACCCCGGGCGCGGCCGGGGCCGCGAAGGCCGCCGTGCCGCCGCCGCCGGCGCGGACCGGGGCGACCGGGACGGGTCGCCGGGTCGGCTCGTGCGTGGGCTGGTGGTGCCGGACCTGCACGGTGCCGACGTCCGGGTGGTCGTGGCCGTCGCAGGTCACGCTGACCTTGTACGTACCGTCTTCGAGTCCGGACTTGACCGTGGTGTCGCCGGCCAGCGGGTAGTCCCCGTCGCGGCCGGTGAGCTCCGCGTCGGCGACGAACGCCTGGGACTTCGCGGCACCGGTGGTGCCCTTGCAGCCCTTGACGCGGACGTCGACGTCGGCGCCGGGCGAGGCGGTGGACGGGGTGACGGCGACCTTCACCCCGTCGTGGGCGTACGCGCTACCGGCCGTGGGTGCCAGTACGAGTACCAGAGCCGCCCCCGCGACACGGAGAGCGATGGGACCTGAACGCATGGTGACCTCCTGGTACTGGCAGGGTCACCCGAATCCGCTCGCTTCGCATCCGCAGGGGCGGATCATGAGGCGTACCGACAGGTCAGACCCGGTCGACGATGTCCGCGATCGAGTCGACGATCTTCGACGGGCGGAACGGGAAGCGGTCGATCTCCGCCTGGCTGGTCAGGCCGGTGAGGACGAGGAAGGTCTGCATGCCCGCCTCCAGGCCCGCCAGGATGTCCGTGTCCATGCGGTCGCCGATCATCGCGCTCGACTCCGAGTGCGCGCCGATCGCGTTGAGGCCGGTCCGCATCATCAGCGGGTTGGGCTTGCCCGCGAAGTACGGCTCCTTGCCCGTCGCCTTGGTGATGAGCGCCGCCACCGAACCGGTCGCCGGGAGGGGGCCCTCCAGGGACGGTCCGGTCTCGTCGGGGTTGGTGCAGATGAAGCGGGCGCCCGCGTTGATCAGGCGGACGGCCTTCGTCATCGCCTCGAAGGAGTACGTCCGGGTCTCGCCGAGCACCACGTAGTCCGGGTCGTGGTCCGTCAGGACGTACCCGATGTCGTGGAGGGCGGTGGTCAGGCCGGCCTCGCCGATGACGTACGCGGTGCCGCCGGGGCGCTGGTCGTCGAGGAACTTCGCGGTCGCGAGGGCCGAGGTCCAGATGTTCTCGACGGGGACTTCGAGGCCCATGCGGGCGAGGCGCGCGTGCAGGTCGCGGGCGGTGTAGATCGAGTTGTTCGTGAGGACCAGGAACGGCTTCCCGGTCTCCCGCAGCTTCTTGATGAACGCGTCGGCGCCGGGGATCGGGACGCCCTCGTGGATGAGGACGCCGTCCATGTCGGTGAGCCAGGATTCGATCGGCTTGCGCTCTGCCATGGGTGCGGGACTCCTGCCGTACAGACGTGCGGTGTTCTGGGGGCGCCGCGACAGCGCTGTGGCGACGCCCCCAGGGTAGGCCCTGGCCGGATCAGGATGCGGTGACCTTTACCCCGTCGACGGTCCAGTACCAGTTGTTGGACCCGGTGTAGCGGAAGCGGAAGCTCACGGTGGAGGCGCCGGAGGGGACGGCGACCGTGAGGGACTGCGGCTGGGAGACGACGTCGGCGGTGTACGAGCGGACGACGGTCGGCGTGCCCCCGTTGAAGCTCGCGAGGACCTGGGCGGTCTGGGCGCCCTCCTGGCGGTAGAAGGTGGTGAAGTCGAGGGTCACCGCGGACGCCCCGGAGACGGCGTGTGCCGGGGTGACCAGCGTGGAGTCGTACGTCCCCGAGAAGGACTTGTCCGCCCACTCGTCGGAGTCGGCGACGGCGAAGACGCCCCGCGCGCGGACGTTGAGTTCGCGGGACTGGTCGCGCTGGGTGCGGGACCAGAACTCGTCGGTCGCGAACGACCAGCCGCGCCACTCGCTGACGCCGCCCGTGCCCATGGCGCTGTTGACGACCGACCAGCCGGAGGGCGCGGTGTGTGTGAAGCCGAGGACGCCGGCGGGGATGCCGGTCTCGTCGACGCGGCCGGACAGCGAGCCGTACAGCGCGTCGAAGGGGTCCGTCGAGCGCTGCTGGACCGGCTTGCCGTCGAGGCCCCAGGACGCGTCGGGGACGATGCCGAGCTGCTGGAAGACGGTCGCGGCGACGTCGACGAGCCGGGTGTCGATCGGGCGGGCGCCGGCGGCGATGCCGGGGCCCTGGGCGAGGACGAAGGTGCGGCGCTCCTCGATGCTGGAGCCGCCGTGGCCGCCGGCGTCGGTGTGGCCGTGGTCGGTGGCGACGATGACCGTCCAGCGCTCGGAGGCGTACGTGGGGCGGGCCTTGATCGCGGCGAGGAGGCGCCCGAGGTAGGCGTCCTGGACGTCGATGGCGTCGAGGTACTCGGCGGAGGCGGCACCGTGGTTGTGGCCGATCTCGTCGGTCTCGCCGAAGTACACGAAGAGGACGTCGGGGTTCTGGTTGCGGAGGATGTCCTCGGTCGCCTCGGTGATGACGAGGTCGTTGACCGCGTAGTTGTTGTTGTGGACGAGCTTGGCGTCGGCGCCGGGGGTGACGGTGCCGTGGGTGTCGAGCTCCGGCCAGTCGACGGCGGCGAAGAGCGACAGCTCGGGGCGGACCTGGTGGAGGCGGGCGAGGAAGCCGGGGTACCTGGCGTAGTTCTTGCCGGTGAAGGTGTTGTCCTTCACGCCGTGCTTGTCGGGCCAGACGCCGGTGGAGATCGTGGACCAGCCCGGGCCGGAGGAGGTCGCGGCCATCGGGTTGGCGTAGAGCAGCGAGCGGCCGTACGTGCCGTTCGCCATCAGGGACTTGAGGTGCGGGGCCTTGGCGGCGTCGATCCGGTCGTACCGCAGACCGTCCATGCCGACGACGAGCACCTTGTCCGCGCTGGTGCCGTTGGGGAGGGTGGGGGCGGCGGTGGCCGCGTGGGCGGGGGGGACGGTGGTGACGAGGGCCGTCGCGGCGGTGGCACCCGCGGCGGCGAGCAGGGTGCGTCGGGGGATGCCGGGGACCGTCGGCATGTCGGAGCCTCTCTTTCCCTTGCGTGGGATCAGTTGCCGGTCGCGGACTTCCAGGCGTCCACGTACGTCGTCAGGTTCTTGTCGATGTCCGCCCAGTCCGGCTGGAACACCTCGACCCCTTCCATGAGCCGCGCGAGGGCGATCGCGTTCGCGTCCGTCGGCTTGACGTCCTTGCGGGCCGGGAAGCCGCCGCCGATGGCGCTGACCTCGCGCTGCGCCTTCTCGCTCAGCAGGTAGTCGAGGAGCTTCTTGCCGTTCTCGCCGTGCGGGGCCTTGTCGACCAGCCCGGCCGCGTACGGCAGGGCGAAGGTCGTGGGCTTCCCCGCGCCCTTCGCGGGGAACCAGATGCCGAGGTTCGGCATGGAGCGGGCCTGGGCGTAGTTCATCTGGACGTCGCCGTTGGCGACGAGCAGCTCGCCCTTGTCGACCTTCGGGGCGAGCTTCGAGGTCGAGGAGGACGGGCCGACGTTGTTGGCCTGGAGCTTCTTCAGGTAGGCGAGGGCCGTCTCCTGCCCGCCGAAGTCGTGCATCGCCTTGATGAGGACGGCGGTGCCGTCGCCCGCGACGCCGGGGGTCGAGTACTGGATCCGGTTCTTGTACGTCGCGTCGAGCAGCTCCTCCCAGCTCTTGGGGGCGGAGGGGAGCTCCTTCTTGTTGTGGACGAACCCGAAGTAGTTGTTGACGACCGAGGTCCACTTGCCGTCGGACGCCTTGTCGCCGCCGGCGACCTGGTCGGCGCCCCGGGGCGCGTACGCCTGGAGGAGTCCCTTGGAGTCGGCCTGCTGGATGAACGGCGGCAGCGTGACGAGCACGTCGGCCTGGGTGTTGGTCTTCTCGCGCAGCGCGCGCTGCACCATCTCGCCGGAGCCGCCCTCGACGTACTCGACCTTGATGCCGGTCTCCTTCTCGAAGTCGGCGAAGACCGTGTCGTACCAGCCGTCGCCCTTCTCGCCCTTGAGGCCGTCGGCGCTGTAGACGGTGACGACCTTCTCGTCGGAGGCGGCGGACGCGCCGCCGCAGGCGGTGAGGGTGGCGGCGAGGACGAGCGCGCCGGTGACGGCGGCGACCGGCTTGGCGTACGTAAGCATGGCGTTGTTCTCTCCAGACGGGTGAGGGACGGACGAGGGACGGGCGAGGGACGGATCAGCGGTAGGACGCTTTGGTGCGGACGCGGGAGACGGCGAGCAGGGCGAGCAGGGTCGCCGTCATGAGGACCACGGCGAGCGCCGAGCCGGTGAAGAGCGAACCCCGGTCGGTAGCCGTGAAGATGAGGACCGGCAGGGGCAGCCAGTCCGGCGGGTAGAGCATCATCGTGGCGCTCAGCTCGCCCATGGAGAGGGCGAAGCAGAGCCCGGCCGCCGCCGTGAGGGACGGCAGCAGGAGCGGGAGTTTCACCCGGAGCAGGACGTACGCGGGGCGGGCGCCGAGTCCGGCCGCCGCCTGCTCGTACATCGGGTCGAGGCGCCGGATCGCGGCCGAGACCGACTGGTGGGCGAAGGCGGTGACGAGGACGGTGTGGGCGAGGATGACGATCCAGCGCGTGCCGTTGAGGAGGACCGGCGGCTGCGAGAAGGCGACGAGGACGGCGAGGCCGACGACCACGGACGGGACGGCGACGGGCAGCATGAACAGCGCGTCGACGGTCCGCCTGAGGGCCCGGTTGCCGCGTCCGCCCGCCCGGGCGAGGGCGTCCCCGGCGAGCGCCGCCCAGGTGCCGACAGTCAGGGCGACGAGGCTCGCGGTGACGGCCGTGACCAGGCTGGTGGTGAGGGCCTGCAGGGATTCCCCGCGGACGGCCGCCGTGTAGTGGGCGGTGGTGGGTCCGGAGGGGAAGGCGCCCGACCAGTGGGTGGCGAAGGACGCGGCGACGATGACGAGCAGGGGCAGGGCGAAGAGCGGGACGAAGAGGACCGCGAACAGCGTCCACGCCGTCCACCTGCCCGTACGGCTATGCACCAGCACGGCGGCTGACCCCCCGGTAGAGGACGTAGAGGCCCACGGAGAGCACCACGTTGACGACGGCGACGACGCAGGCGGCGGCGTAGTCGGATTCGAGGATCGCCTTGCCGTAGACGAGCATCGGGAGCGTCGTGACGCCCTTGGCGCCGGTGAAGAGGACGATCCCGAACTCGTTGAGGCAGAGGACGAGGACGAGGCTGCCGCCGGCGGCGAGCGCGGGCAGCGCCTCGGGGAGGATCACCTGCCGGACGATCCGCAGGGGCCGGGCGCCGAGCGAGGACGCCACCTCCAGCTGGGCGGTCTCCATCTGGGAGAAGGCCGCGAGGAGCGGGCGCATCACGAAGGGCGTGAAGTAGGTGATCTCGGCGAGGAGGACGCCCCAGGGGGTGGTCAGGAACCGGAAGGGGCCGCTCGTCGGGTCGCCGCCGGTGAGGTCCGTCCAGACGCCGTTGGCCATGCCCACCGTCCCGTAGACGAAGAGGAGGGCGAGCGTGACGAGGAAGGAGGGGAAGGAGAGGAAGACGTCGACGAACTTCGCCACCGCCTTCCCGCCGGGGAACGGCACGAACGCGATGACGAGCGCGAGGACGAAGCCGAGGACGAGACAGCCGGCGGTGGCGGCGACGGCGATCCAGACGGTGGTGAACAGCGCGTCGCGGAAGGAGGCGGAGGCGAGGACCCGGGTGTACGCGCCGGGGGCCAGGGACTCCTGGACGACGAGGGCCAGCGGGTAGAGGAAGACCAGTGCGAGGACGGCGACCGGGGGCAGCGCCCAGAGCCAGACCGTCGACCGCCCGCGCGCGGCGGGCGCGGCGGGGCGGGCGGGCGCGGCCGCCGGTGCCGGGCGTTCCTGGACGAGGCCGGCGGTCCCGCTACTCACCGTTCACCCCCGCGGCGAGCAGCACCGCGTCCTCGGGCGCGAAGTGCAGCGTGACCCGCGTGCCGAGCGGCGGGGTCTCCCGCAGCTCCCGCACGTCGGCCTTGACGCGGTGGCCGTCGACGTCGACGTACAGGCGGTGGGTGGAGCCCCTCCACTGGACCTCGGTGACGCGGCCCCGGAGGGCGTTCGGTCCCTCGCCGAGGCCGACGAGGTGGGGCCGTACGCAGAGGGTCGCGGCGGAGCCGGGCGCGACGCCCGTCGTGGGGAGGGCGAGCGCGGTGTCCCCGAGGGTCACGCCGTGGGTGTCGACCTTCACCGGGAGGAGATTGGCGTTGCCGACGAACGAGGCCGTGAACTCCGTACGGGGGCGGCGGTAGAGGTCCTGCGGGGTGCCGCAGTCCTGGAGCCGGGCCTTGTCCATGACGGCGATCCGGTCGGCGAGGGTGAGGGCCTCGACCTGGTCGTGGGTGACGTACAGGATGGAGACGTCCGGCAACTCCCGGTGGAGTCGGGCGAGTTCGGCGAGCATGCCGGATCGGAGCTGGGCGTCGAGGGCGGAGAGCGGCTCGTCGAGGAGGAGGACGTCCGGGCGGATCGCGAGGGCGCGGGCGATGGCGACGCGCTGCTGCTGGCCGCCGGAGAGCTCGCGGGGGTAGCGGCGGGCGTACGCGGTCATGCCCGTCATCTCCAGGGCCTCGGCGACCCGGGCGGGGATCTCCGTCTTGGGGGTCCTGGGCTCCTTGCGGGCCTTGAGGCCGAAGGCCACGTTGGCGTCGACGCGCAGGTGCGGGAAGAGGGCGTACTGCTGGACGACCATGCCGATGCCCCGCTTGTACGGCGGGAGGCCGGTGACGTCCCGGCCGCCGATGTACACGCGGCCGGAGGAGGGGGTGACGAATCCGGCGACGGCCCGCAGCGCGGTCGTCTTGCCGGAGCCGGAGGGTCCGAGGAGGGCCATGACCTCGCCGGGTTCGACGGTGAGGTCGAGGCGGTCGAGGACGGTCGTGCCGCCGTACGCGACGGAGACGCCGTCGAAGCGGATGCCGCTGCTCATGCCTCCGACTCCCCTATCAGGGACGGAAGTCCGGCGACCGAGGCGAGGACGTGGGTGGCGCCGTGCCTCCGGAGGGCCGGTTCGTCGTGGGCGCCGGTGAGGACGCCCGCGACGATCCCGGCGCCCGCGCGGGAGCCGCTGAGCATGTCGTACGAGGTGTCGCCCGCGACCACGATCCGGCGGACGTCGTCCACGGCTGCGGTCCGGAGGAGGGCCGCGAGCACCATGTCCGGGTAGGGGCGGCCCCGGCCGCCGGCGTCCGCCGGGCAGAGGGTCGGTCCGACGAGGTCGCGCCAGCCGAGGGCGTCGAGGATGGCGTCCTGGGTGACGCGGGCGAAGCCGGTGGTGAGGACGACCGTGCGGCCCTGCTCGCGGAGGGTGGCGATCGCCTCGGCCGCGCCGGGGACCGGCGCGATCCGGCCGCCGGCGACCAGCTCCCCGTACGCCTCCTCGAAGGCGAGGTTGGCCTGTCGGGCGCGGGTCTCGTCGCCGCCGAAGAGGTGGCGGAAGACGGTGATCTTGGACTCGCCCATGGTGGCGCGGACGTAGTCGATCATCGTGGCCGGGTCCTCGCCGAGGCGCTCGGCGGCGGCGGTGAAGGCCTGTTCGACGAGGCCGCCGTCGGCGACGGTGGTGCCGGCCATGTCGAGGACGACGAGGTCGTGCTTCTTGTTCTTCTCGGTCATCGGTGTCACCAGCCCAGTTCGTTCGCGGTCGTCTCGGCGATGGCGGGCGAGCAGGTCATGCCGCGCCCGCCGGGCCCGGTCACCAGCCACACGCCGTCGTCGACCCGCTGCCGGTGCACGACCCGGCGGGTGTCGACGCACTGCGCGTACACCCCGGCCCAGCGGCGCCGGATCTTCGGCAGGGGGCGGCCGAGGAAGGACTCGACGACGCGGGTGAGGTGCTCGTAGGGGTCTTCGAGGGTGTCGAAGGCGAAGGGGTGCTCGTACTCGTGGGTGTCGCCGATCGTCAGCCCGCCGTCGAGCCGCTGGACCATGAGCAGCTGCATCTTGTGGGCGGCGGCGGTCGGGTCCTGCGGCTGCCCGGCGTTGAGGGCGTCGAGGGCCGGGGACGCGTACGCCGGGTAGTAGCGGAAGGAGTCGGCGTCGGCGACGGAGGTGGTGAGGGCCTCGCCGAGCGGTTCGGTCTGCATCATCTGGAGCCGGACGCGGCGGACCGGGATCTCTCCGGCGATCTCGCGGACGAGGCCGGAGAGCCAGGCGCCGGTGCACAGGACGACGGCGTCGCCGGTGTGGGTCTCGCCGCGGTCGTCGCGGACGCCGGGCCCGCCGGCGGCGGTGCCTCCGACGACGTCCCGGACCTCGCGGCCGGGGAGGAAGGTGTAGCGGCCGGTGGCCAGGAGGGCTTCGCGGAGGGCGAGTTGGGCGAGGCGCGGCTCGACGGCGGCGTCCCGCTCGCACCAGAGGGCGGCCTCGAAGTCGCCCCGCAGGGCAGGGTTGACCGCGCGGGCCTCGTCGGCCGTGAGCAGCTCGTAGCCGCGGGCGGCGGCGTCGGGGCGGGCCAGGGCGGCCTCGGCGACGGCGCGTTCGAGGTCGTTCCGGACCGGTGTGAGGGAGCCGATGGCCCGGAAGCCGAGGCCGGGGACGCGGGCGCCGATGCCCTCCCACAGCTCGCGGGCGCGCAGGGCGGTGTCGAGCTCCTCTCCCCCGGCGCGGCCGCTGACCCAGATCTGGCCGAAGTTGCGGAGGGAGGCTCCGCGCGCCTCGGTCTCGCGCTCGATGTGTACGACCTCGTGGCCGCGGTCCACTGCGTGCCAGGCGTGCATGGTTCCCACCACGCCGGCTCCTACGACGATCACCTTCATGGCCGAAACGGTCGTGGCGGTGGGTGGCTTGGGCGGATCGGGCGGGCGACGGGATGATGAACGGCCCACCAAGCTTGGACCAGACCCGTTACCTTCTTGTGACATGAAGACCCCGGCGTCGGACCCTCCCGCATGTCAGACCTGGCGGCCCAGGTGGACGGTGAAACTGAACCGGTCGCCCCGGTAGAGGGTCCTCACCCGCTCCAGGGGCAGCCCGGCCGTGTCCCGCGAGACGCGGTGGAGCAGCAGCATCGGGAGGGCCGGCGGGGTGCCGATCAGGAGGGCCTCGCGCGGGGTCGCGAGGACGGTCTCGATGCGCTCGTCGGCGTCGCCGAAGCCCACGCCGAGGCGGTCGCGGAGGTAGGCGTAGAAGGAGGAGTCCGGGTCGAACTCGACGTCGAGGCGCGGGGCCCGGGCCTCGGAGACGTACGTGCTCTCCAGGCCGACCCGTTCGTCGTCGGCGAGCAGCACCCGCTCCATGTGCCAGACGGGCTCGCCGACCCGGGCCCCGATCTCGGGCGCGAGGGCCTCGGGGCAGGGGAAGCGGTCGAGGGAGATGAGGCTGCGGCCCGGGCGACGGCCCTGGCGGCGGACGCCCTCGGTGTAACTGGCCAACGACAGGGGCTGTTCGAGCTTGGGGCCCGCGACGACCGTGCCCCGGCCCCGGCGGCGCAGCCGCCCCTCCAGGAGGAGTTCGCGCAGCGCCTGCCGGAGGGTCTCGCGGGACACCTCGTACCGCACGGCGAGGTCGCGCTCGGTGGGCAGCGGCTCCCCCTCCCCCAACTCGTCGACGAGGAGGGAGAGACGGGACTTCACCGCGTAGTACTTGGGGACCCGGCCGTGCTCGGGGACACCGGAGCGGACGGGGCCACCGGGGCGGGTGGGGTGGTTCACGGAGTTCACCGCCGGATCGT
Source organism: Streptomyces sp. NPDC020807 (assembly GCF_040641575.1). Lineage (NCBI taxonomy): Bacteria > Bacillati > Actinomycetota > Actinomycetes > Kitasatosporales > Streptomycetaceae > Streptomyces > Streptomyces sp. NPDC020807. The sequence continues at coordinate 139,048 of NZ_JBFADU010000003.1, read as the reverse complement.
CCCAGACGGGGATGAACGGGAAGGTGTACGGGGCATGGCCCTCAGGTGCCGCTCACAGGGGCCGGGTGCCGGCGGTACGTCTCCGGTGGCGGCGGGCGGTCCGGACGAGCCCCGCGCCGACGAGGATCAGGGCGGTGGAGAAGGGGGCGAGGGCCAGGGCCGCGTCCTCGCCCGACTCCGCTCCGGTGTGGGCGAGTTCGGGCCGGTCGGCGGCGGCTCCGGGCCCGCGCGGCCGCTCCTTTCCGGGAGGGGCGGCGGGGTCGCGGGGGCCCGCGGGAGCGGTCGTGGCGCCAGGCTCCTCGGACGTACCGGATCCGCCGTCCTCCTCGGCGGGGCCGACGGTCAGGCGGTAGCCGCCGGTCGCGCCGGAATCCCCGATCCAGTCGCCGTCGGCGCCGCGGCGCTGGACCGCCGCCGCCGTCACGACGACCTCGTCGGGGTCGGCGTCGGCGCGGAAGCCGAGGCGCACGGGGACGGTGAGGGTGCGGCCGGGGAGGACGGTGAACCCGCCGAAGCCGCCGGACTCGGTGAACGCGCCGACGTTCTCGGCCTCCTGGGTCGCCTCGAAGGCGACCGGGCGCCAGCGGGACGCCCCGCCGTCGTAGAACTCCAGGCGGATCTGGTCGGGCCGGAGCTCGGCCGCCCGGTCCTGGTCGGCGAGGACGAGGACGGGGTGGACGCCGACGCAGGAGGCGTCGGTGGTGTTGGTGAGGTCGAGCGTCAGGTCCTGGAGGGCCCCGCCGGCGGGGTACGTGCCGCCGTCCGGGCCGCCGTGGATCCGGATGCCGAGGGGGAACTCGGCGGCGGTGCCGCCGGAGCCCGAGCCGCCGCCGGCACAGGTGCCGGCGGGCGGGTCGGGGGCGGGGGCGGAGAGCCCGGCGGGGGTGGCGGACGCCGACGCGGCGGCCGGGGTGTCGGCGGGCGCGTCGGGCTCCACCGCGGCGGGGGCGGAGGCGCCGGACGCCGTCGCCGCGCGGGCGGGAGCGGCGGGGGTGGCGGCGACCGTGACGGTGGAGACGGCGGCGGCCGCCGCGGCCATCGCCACGACCCTGGCCGCGGTCCGCGTCGCCGTCCTCGCGGCCACCCGGGCCACGCGCGCGACCCGCGCCACGCGCGCCGCTCTGGCCGCGCGCGCCGCCCGCGACGTTCTGGCCGCCTTGGTCCCCTTCGCGGCGGGGGCGGTCACCCGGGTGGACCGGGCGGAGGTCTTGCGCTGACGCAGGGGGGCGGGGGCCATGGCGTGGCTGCCTTTGGTGGTCGCGGGCGTAGGGGGTCGGCCGCGACGCTGCCATGCCCGCGGGGGCGGGCGCGGGAGCGACACCGCGGGAGGTCCCGGTCGGCCCGAGAATCCGCCCGATCAGACTATTGTCCGAAGATCGGAGCGAGGACGAGCCAGGCCGCCCCCACCGCGACGGCCTGCGGGGCGGCCGCCACGGCGACGGCGGCCGGGAGGCCGAGCCCGGCGAGAACGCTCCGTACGCCGTCCTCGAACACCTCCGGGGCGCCGAGCACGATCCGCCCGCCCAGGAGCACCTGGTCGACGTCGAGGAGCCGTACGAGGGTGACGGCACCCGCACCGAGGACGCGCGCCGCCTCGGGGAGGTCGCCGCGCGCGACGGCGGCGAGGCAGAGGACCTCCAGGCAGCCCCGGCCGCCGCAGACGCACGGAGGCCCGTCGAACAGGACGGTCTGGTGGCCGAGCTCGCCCGCGCCGGTGCGCTCCCCGCGCAGCGGCGCACCGCCGAGCACGAGCCCGGCGCCGAGCCCCGTGCCGAGGTGCACGTAGGCGAAGGAGGCGGGGGCGTCGGGGCGCAGGGTGAGGCCGAGGGCCGCGGCGTTCGTGTCCTTGTCGAGCACGACGGGCAGCCCGAGCCTCCGCGCCAGCTCCTCCCGCAGGGGATACCCGTCCCACTCGGGGAACCCGGTCACCCGCCCCGGCCGGCCGGCCGCGTGGTCGAGCGGGCCGGGCATGGCGACACCGACACCGAGGAGGGGGGCGGGGGACTCGGACGCGGGGGTGGGGGTGGGGGACTCGGGCGAGAGGGCGGGGGACTCGGGCGCGGGCGGCTCGGGCGGGGCCTCCCGGTGGGGGTCGGGGGAGGGGACGGAACCCGGTGGGGCGGGGGGAGGGAGGGCCCGGCTCGAAGGCGTGGGGTGCGGGCGCGGAGCTCGTACACCTTCCTGGTGGTGGTGGGGCGGGGCGTCGGCGAGGAGGGCGGCGACCTCCGTCGCCACCGCGTCGAGGACGCGTTCGGCGCCCGCGCCGAGGTGCAGGGGGCGGCGGCGGGAGGCCACCACCGTGCCGGCCAGGTCCGTCAGGACCGTCGTCAGCTCGTCGCGGTCGAGGTGCACCCCGACCGCGTACCCCGCCCCTGGCACGAGCCGCAGGACCGTACGGGGCTTGCCGCCCGTCGACGCCCGGTGCCCCGCCTCCGCCGCGAGCCCCTCCGCCCGCAGCCGCGCGGTGATCTTGCTGACGGCCTGCGGCGTCAGCCCCGTCCGCTCCGCCAGCTCCAGACGGCTGATTCCCGCCTCCCCCGCCGTCCGCAGCAGATCGAGCACGAGCGCCGCGTTGTGGCTGCGCAGCGCCGGCACGTTCACTCCACCGGGCCCCAGGTCCCTCGTCACTCCCGTCACGCCCCCATTGTCGCCCTCGCTTGCACTTTGGCAACAGCGTTGCTTAAGTGAACGGCATGACCCCGAGCCGCCCCCTCCCCCCCGCCCAGCCCCTCCGCGTCGGACTCGTCGGCTACGGCCTCGCGGGCTCCGTCTTCCACGCCCCCCTGATCGCCGCCTCCGAGGGCCTCTTCCTCACCGCCGTCACCACCGGCAACGCGGAGCGCGCCGCCGAGGCCAAGACCGCCTACCCCGGCGTCCGCGTCGTGGCCACCTCCGAGGAGCTCTGGGAGCGGGGCGCGGCCGGCGAACTCGACCTGGTCGTCGTCGCCTCCCCCAACAAGACGCACGTCCCCGTCGCCACCGCCGCCCTCGAAGCCGGCCTCCACGTCGTCGTCGACAAGCCCCTCGCCGCCACCGCCGCCGAGGCCCGCGAACTCGCCGCCCTCGCCGAGGACCGGGGCCTCGTCCTCTCCGTCTTCCAGAACCGGCGCTGGGACAACGACTTCCTCACCCTCCGCGGCCTCCTCGCCGACGACGCCCTCGGCGAGGTCCAGCGCTTCGAGTCCCGCTTCGAGCGCTGGCGCCCGCAGCTCAAGGGCGGCTGGCGCGAGTCCGGCGCGCCCGAGGAGGTCGGCGGCCTCCTCTACGACCTCGGCAGCCACGTCGTCGACCAGGCCCTCGTCCTCTTCGGCCCGGCCGCCTCCGTCTACGCCGAGACGGACGTCCGCCGCCCCGGCGCCGCCGCCGACGACGACACGTTCATCGCGATCACCCACGCCGGCGGCGTCCGCTCGCACCTGTACGTCAGCGCCACCACCGCCCAGCTCGGCCCGCGCTTCCGCGTCCTCGGGCAGCGCGCGGGCTTCGTGAAGTACGGGCTCGACCCCCAGGAGGCCGCCCTCCGCGAGGGCCTGCGGCCGGTCCCCGGCTCCCCCTGGGGCGAGGAGCCGGAGCGGCTGTGGGGCCGCCTCGGCTCCGGGGAGTCCCCGGCGACCGGCGGCGGCGTCCCGGTCCCGTCGGTGGCGGGCGACTACCCGGCGTACTACGCGGCCGTCGCCGCCGCCGTGCGCGGCACCGGCCCGAACCCGGTCACGGCCGACGAGGCCGCCGCCGCGCTCGACGTCCTGGAGGCGGCGCGGCGGTCGGCGCGCGAGGGGGCCGTGGTCGCCCTCGGCTGAGGGCCTCCGGTCAGCGGTGCCCGGTACGGCGCCGGCGGCGGCTGAGGGCGACGAGGGCCGTGCCGCCGAGGGCGAGGCCGACGGCGGTGACGCCCATGACGGTCTTGCCGGTGCCGGAGCCGGTGTCGGGGAGTTCGCCGCCGCCGTCCGGTCCGTGGTTCCCGCCGGTGCTACCGGAACCGCCCGAGCTGCCCGATCCGCCGGAACCGCTCGAACCGCCCGATCCGCTGGAACCGCCGGTCCAGCCGCCTGACGTGGACTCCGTGGGAGTCGGGGTCGGCGTCGTCTCGGTGGGAGTCGGGGTCGGCGTCGTGTCCGTCGGCGTGGGAGTCGGGGTCGTCTCCGTCGGGGTCGGGGTCGGCGTCGTATCCGTCGGGGTCGGGGTCGGCGTCGTCTCCGTGGGAGTCGGGGTCGGCGTCGTGTCGGTGGGGGTGGGGGTCGGCGTCGTGTCGGTGGGAGTCGGGGTCGGGGTCGTGGGGGTCGGGGTCGGCTCCGTGCACGACGGCAGATCACCGTTGAACGGGTACGCATGGATCTCCTGCCCGCCGCCCCCGCCGGTCTCCGACGCGTGCGTCAGGTTCCCGGTGGTGAAGAAGCGTCCGTTCATGCCGGGCAGGGTGATCGTCGTCGAACTGGCCTGGTTGCCGACGAGCACGCTGCCCGCGAACTGGGCCGTCCCCTCGAACTTGACCGTCGTCGCGTCCGGGAAGTTCCACAGCACCCGGTCGCGCAGGCCGTCCGGCAGGCCCGCGATGTAGGTGTCGACGGTGCGGTTGGCGCCGAGGACGTTGACGAGAACGGTCGCGTCGGCGGGGATCTGCGCGAAGACGATGCCCTGCTGGCCCTTGCTGGCCGACTCCAGGTCGAAGTTCACGTTGAAGACCTGGAGCGCCGAGGTGCCGTCACCCGTGAAGACGGTCTCGGTGTTGTTGTTGACGGCGGTGCCGGTGGGGGTGCGGGAGGCCCCGTTCACGTACGCGTAGCACTGACTGGCGTCGGTGAGCTGGTCGCGCAGGGCGGTGTACGGGTCGGCCGCGTCGGCTTCGTGCACGGCGGCCGGGGTCACGGTGCCGGAGAGCGTGCCCCCGTACACCGTCCTGCCCTTGACGGAGCCCTCCTCGGTGAGGAGGCTCTGCCCGGCGGCGACCGTGAGGTCCTTGCCGACGGTGAGGAAGTCGGTGTCGTTGGAGGGCGGGACGCGCGAACCGACGCCCGCGACGCCGACGTTGTAGATGCCCGAGACGCCGGCGCGCTTGTTCTGGTCGAACGCGCCGAGGACGACGACCTTGCCCTCGGCCTCGGCCGCCGCCTCGCGGACGAGGAAGTCGCCGCCGACGAAGACGTTGATGTTGTCGTCGCGGAAGACGACGGTCCCGTTGCCGATGTCGGGGTAGCCCGATGGGGGGCAGTTGCCCGGCTTGCAGGGGCCGAGCCCGCCGGGCAGGGGATCGGCGAAGCCCGTGACGGCGAGCGTGCCGACGAGGGCGGTGGCGCCGACGGTGGTGGCGGCGATGAGGGCGAGACGACGACGGCCGAGCGCAGTACGTTCCATATCCGGAAATATGCAAAAACCGTACGAAAATGGCGACACTCCACGCGGAGCGTCGCCGTTTTCGTTCCCGGACCGACATCACTTCCCGGCACCGGACCGGCATCACTCGACCCCGGACCGGGATCACTCGACCCCGGACCGGGATCACTCGACCCCGGACCGGGATCACTCAGGCGCTTTTGAGCTCCTGCCGCTGGCGCCCGAGCCCGTCGATCTCCAGCTCGACGACGTCACCGGGGCGCAGGTACGGCTTGGGGTCCGGCTGCCCCATGGCGACGCCGCCGGGCGTGCCGGTGTTGATGATGTCGCCGGGGTAGAGGGTCATGAACCGGCTGACGTAGCGGACGACTTCGGCGACCGGGAAGATCTGGTCGGAGGTGTGGCCGTCCTGCTTGAGCTCGCCGTTGACCCAGAGCCGCAGGCCGAGGCCCTGCGGGTCGGGGACCTCGTCGGCGGTGACCAGCCACGGGCCGAGCGGGTTGAAGGTCTCGCAGTTCTTGCCCTTGTCCCAGGTGCCGCCGCGCTCGATCTGGAACTCGCGTTCCGAGACGTCGTGGGCGAGCGCGTACCCCGCGACGTGCGCGAGGGCCTCCTCGTCGGTCTCCAGGTAGCGGGCGGTGCGGCCGATGACGATGGCGAGCTCCACCTCCCAGTCGGTCTTCACCGAACCGCGCGGCACGAGCACGGTGTCGTCGGGGCCGACGACCGTGTCGGCGGCCTTCAGGAAGACGACAGGCTCCTGGGGGATCGGGGCCCCGATCTCCGCGGCGTGACCGTGGTAGTTCAGCCCGATGCACACGACCTTGCCGATCCGGCCGAGCGGCGGACCGACGCGCAGCCCGGTCGCGTCGAGCGGGGGCAGCACTCCGGCGCCGGCGGCGGCCCGTATCCGGTCGAGGGCGGAGGCGTCGGCGAGGAGACTGCCGTCGATGTCGTCGACGAGGGCGGACAGGTCGCGAAGCGTTCCGTCCTGGTCGAGCAGGGCGGGACGCTCGGCTCCCGGCGGGCCGACACGCAGCAGCTTCATGGTCTTGCTCCCTGTGGTCGAGGTGGGCCCGGACGGGCCCTGAGGTGCCCCGGCCGATGGAGTGCGGCCATCGGAGGATTGTTCGATCCTCCAAGAGATCGGTTCACTCTGCAAGACCCCGTTCACACCCTGGACCCTTACGCGTGAGTAGCCGGCTCGCTCTCGCGGAAGAGGAGGGCCCGCTCGACGGCGCTCCAGGTGGTGCTGGTGACGACGTAGAGCGCGGCGGCGAGGGGGACGACGGCGACGGTGACGAGGGTGGCGAAGGACATGAGCGGCATGATCCGCGTGATCGCCCCGGCCCCCGGCACCGCCCCTTCACCGGCCCCCGTGTCGAGCGGCTGGGCGGCGAGCTGCCGCTTCGTACGGCGGTAGGTGAAGGTGGCCACGACGGCGACGACCGCGAAGAGGGCGAGGTAGACCAGCCCCGCCGGCCCGAAGGCGCCCCCGCGGGCCAGCGCGTCGGCCCAGTGGTCACCGAGAGGTGCGGCGAAGAGCGCGTGCCCGGCCATGCGGTCGCCGGAGAACAGGTGGTAGAGGACGAAGAACGCGGGTGCCTGGAGCAGGCTCGGCAGGATGCCGGCGAAGGGCGAGACCTTCTCCCTGGCGTGCAGTTCCTGGATCTCCTTCCTGAGCTTCTCGGGGTTCTTGGCGTGCTTCCTGCGCAGCGCGGCGAGCTGCGGGGCGATCCGGGTGCGGGCCTTCTGGCCGCGCGCGGACGCCCGGGAGAGGGGGTGGATGGCGAGCCGCACGAGCATCGTGACGAGGACGATCGCGGCGGCGGTGGCGGTGGTCGCGAAGAGCGGCTGGAGCAGCTCGGCGAGCTGCTCGACCAGGGAAGCGATGACGGACAAGGGAGCCCTCCGTGGGGTCTCGTCGTGCCGGGAGAGAAGCGGGGCGTTTTCTCGGCATGACGGATCCGCGAGGGAACTGTCCGAAGCGCGTGCTCGGGTCGACTCCCTATGCGGCCGTCGGGAGGGGACGGCCGGGAGCTCGGGGTCTGCGACGACCGGCGGCGTCGGGGTCGCGCTGGGGCAGGAAGGCGGTGCGCCGCTCCCGCTCGCGTATCGCCGTGCGGACGGCGGCGGGGACGATCGGGGCCACGCGGGCACCGATCAGGGCACAGACGACGGTGGCCGCGGCGAGCGCGACGGCGGCGGGGACGCCGGCGCCGTCGGAGAGGAGAAGGTTGGCGAGGGCGAGAAGGAAGAGGAGCGGAGTGAGCACGCGCAGCAGAACCCCCTGCCGGTCCACACCCACCACCTCCTTCCCTGACCCGTGCACTGGCCTGACCCAATGTCACTCACAGTGAGGACGCACGGCCTCGCTCAGGAGTTCCCGCTCCCAGAAGAATCTTCGAGCTTCGCCCAGACGACGAGCCGGTAGGCGCTGCTGAACTCGGGGGTGCAGGTGGTGAGGGTCAGATAGGAGCCGGGAGCGGCGTACCCGTACGAAGGCTTGACGACGGACCGCGGGACGTCGCGGATGACCCCGACGTCACGGGGAGCGGTGCGCGGGAGGATCTGGTCGACGCGGTAGGTGTACGTGCGCTGCCGGGTCCGCACGACGATGCGGTCCCCGGGGACGAGCCGGTTGATGTACCGGAAGGGCTCGCCGTGGGTGTTGCGGTGCCCGGCGAGCGCGAAGTTCCCGGCCTGCCCGGCCCCGGCGGTGCCGGGGTAGTGCCCTACGTACCCCTTGTCGAGGACGGACCGCTTGGAGATCCCGGCGGCGACGGGCGCGGTCAGCCCGATGCGGGGGATGCGGATGACGGCGAAGGCACGGGAGGAGTACCGGGCGGAGGAAGGGGGACGGGAGGCGGAAGCGGAGGAAGCACCCCTCGCGGCGGAACCCGCGACGCCCTCGCCGCCTTCTCCCGACTCCCCGACCGCGTCCCCCGAACCCCCCGGGTCCCCCGGTTCCCCCAACCCCCCAGCTCCGCCCCCCTCCCCTCCCTCCCCGACGTCTCCTACGTCCTCTACGTCCTCTACGTCCCCTTCGAGCCCGGTCGGCGGAGCCTGCCACTCCCGCTCCAGGACGCTCACCTGCTCGAGGGCTTCGGCGCGAGCCTCGCGGTTGGTCCACCAGAGCTGGTGGACGACGAGAAGGAGGACGAGCACCCCGCAGGTGACGACGGTCTCGGCCCCGACCCACAGGACACGCGCGCGTACGGCCCCGCCCTCGCCCCTGGACGACGACCGGCACCCGTTCCCGACCACTGTTCCGCGCCCTGTCCCGCACGCGGGGCACGATAGGTGCTGAGGTGCCAACTCTCCAGGCCCGTACAGCAGTACGGTGGAGAACATGCGCCCCGACACCCCTGCCGCCCACACCACCGAAGCCGAGCGTCTCCTGCGTACGGCAGCGCAGTACCCCGGAGACCGGGAACCCCTCTACCTCCAGGCCGCGGCCCACCGGGAACTGGCGGGCGACCGCGAAGGCGCGACGGCCCTGTACGACGAACTCCTGACGGGCTCCCCCGCCAACCCCCACCTCATCAGGGCGCTGAAGGCGGCGAACCTGTGGGAGTACGGCCACGAGGCGGAGGCGAGGGCGATCATCGCCGGCATCCGGCAGGCGACACCGACGGACGCGGCGGCGTGGGAGACGACGGCGGAGACGCTGGAGGCCCACGACGAACTGGAAGCGGCGGAGGAGATCCTCACCGAGGCGGCGGCCCACCTCCTGCCGTCTTCTCCTCCGGACGAGGACCTCCCCCACCCCACCCACTCGCTGATCACGACCCGCCACAGGATCCGCAGGATGCTGGCGCTCCCGCACGACGCCTGGGACACCCTGGCGGACCGCCTCCACCCGGCGGCGGTCCCCCTCGACGAACTCCACGACCCGAAACGCCTCTGGTCCCTCGGCTCGGAGGACCCCGCGGAGCTCCAGGCCGAGATCACCCGCCTCCGCTCGGAACTGGGCACCTACCGCACGGCCCTCTCCCGCCCCTTCCCGGTGGCGGTCCTGCACTGGCCGGAGCGCGAACTTGACGAGCTTCTGGCCGCGTACCCGGAACTCGAAGCCGAGTACCCCACCTACCGGGCCCACCTCACGGACATCGAGGCCTCCCTCCGCGAACTGTTCGAGGCCGGCACCCGCAACCTGGGCATCGTCCGCGCCACGGTCCCCTCCTACGAAGCCTTCGCGGCCTCGGAATCCACCCCGCCCTCCACCCCCGCCCTCCTCCCCCAATACGCCACCACCCTCGCCGCCCGAGCCCGAGCCACCCCGTGGCCCCCGCCCCACGACGCCCCGTGCTGGTGCGGCTCGGAGAGGACGTACGGGGAGTGCCACGGGCGTCCAACCTCTCCCTGATCAAGGAGAGTCAACAGGCGTGTCCCGAGCAGCTGATACCAATGGGAGGCCGATCACGAAGGGAAGACGATGAGCGAGCTGTCCCGCACGAGCGAGCCGACCTCCGGTCTTTACGAGCAGCTGATGACCCTTCGGCTGGAAGCTCAGCTCAAGACGCTCACGGACCGCGGATGGCATGCGATCGCGGGGGACGTCGGTCCTGAATCCTCCCCCCGCGTTCTTGCTCAGCACGTGTCGAACACCGTGCGGCGCATCCTCACTGGGCTGCCGGCAGCAGACCGGGTGCACGCGGCCAACCACATCCTCGAGTCGATGAACACCATCGAGGGCGCCCGCGAGTGGGTCGATCTGGTCGCCGAAGGCCCCCGGCAGCTCCTCGCCATCGCGGAGCAGGAGGCCCCGGGCGCGTATCACATCCGCCCTGCCACCCCCCTCGCGGAAGCGTCACTCATCACGAACGCCCCTGAGGACCCCAGCCTTGGCTTCGAGCTGCGCGCGGAGCTCGCGACCGCTGACCGGGTGGATCTCCTGTGTGCCTTTGTGAAGTGGCACGGGCTTCGCGTCATCGAATCGTCGCTGGAGGCAATCCATGCGAGGGGCGTCCCCATCCGGGTCATCACGACGACGTACATCGGTGCGACGGAGCGGCACGCGCTCGACCGACTCGTCCAGCGCTTCAACGCAGAGGTGAAGGTCAACTACGAGCTCCGCTCCACCCGCCTACACGCGAAGGCCTGGCTCTTCCGACGGAACAGCGGCTACGACACCGCTTACGTCGGAAGTTCCAACCTCTCGAAGGCGGCGCTTCTCGAGGGCCTTGAGTGGAACGTCCGCCTGTCTTCCGTCGCAACCCCCGAGGTCATCAGGAAGTTCGAGGCCACCTTCGATTCCTACTGGAGTGACCGATCCTTCGAAACGTACGACCCTGATCGCGATGCTGCACGCCTCAGCGAGGCTCTTTTCACCGCCGGCCGCGGCAACGGAGCTGGGAAGGACCAGCGCATCACCTTGTCGGGGCTTGAGGTGCGACCGTACCCGCACCAGCGGGACATGCTGGAGCGCCTCCAGGTGGAGCGGGAGGTGCACGATCGTCACCGCAACCTTCTGGTGGCCGCGACCGGCACGGGCAAGACGGTGATGGCAGCACTCGACTACAAGCGTCTCCGGCAGGAGTACGGATCCAAGGCGCGGCTGCTGTTCGTCGCCCACCGACAAGAGATCCTTCGCCAGTCGCTGCGGACTTATCAGGACGTTCTCGTCGACGCCAACTTCGGCGAGGAGTTGCACAGCAGCATCGTCCCGGCTGAGTGGAACCACGTTTTCGCAAGCGTGCAGTCACTCAACACCCGCACGTTGGAGCGACTCGCTCCTGATCACTTCGACGTGATCGTCATCGATGAGTTCCACCATGGCGTATCTCCCACCTATCGAAAGATCATCGACCACTTCACGCCACGCGAGCTCCTCGGCCTCACGGCCACTCCGGAGCGGATGGACGGCCGGAACGTCCAGGATGAGTTCTTCGGTGGCCGCATCGCAGCAGAGATGCGCCTCTGGGAGGCCTTGGAGAACGACCTCCTCAGCCCGTTCCACTACTTCGGTGTCACCGACAACACTGACATGAGCGCCCTCGCATGGAAGCGCGGATCGTACGACGCCGCCGCCCTGAGCAATCTGTTCACGGGTAACGACGCTCGCGCCCGACTCGTCGTTCAAGCAGTGATGGACAAGATCGCTGACCCACGGGCCATGCGCGCGCTGGGGTTCTGCGTCTCCGTTGCGCACGCCCGCTTCATGGCTGAGGTCTTCTGTCGTGCCGGGCTCAAGGCCGTAGCGCTGTCCGGGGATACACCGCGCAACGATCGCAAGGACGCCCTTGCGGCCCTGAGCTCGGGAGAGCTTCAAGCGATTTTCTCGGTCGACCTCTTCAACGAGGGGCTCGACATTCCCGACGTCGACACCCTCCTCTTGTTGCGCCCGACGTCAAGCGCCACGGTCTTCCTGCAGCAGCTGGGGCGCGGCCTTCGGCGAAGCGAGGGGAAGGCAGTCCTGACCGTTCTCGACTTCATCGGCCAGCACCGCAAGGAGTTCCGCTTCGAAGAGCAGTTCCGCGCGCTGACCAACCTGACGCGCAATCGACTGCTTACCAACATCGAGCAGGACTTCCCGCAGCTTCCCTCCGGCTGTCAAATCATCCTTGAGTCCAAGGCCAAGGACCTGATCATCGACAACATTCGCAGCCAGATCAGCGTGAACGTCACGCAGCTTGCCCGAGAGGTCGGCCAGTATGGCGAATCCCGGCTCGCTACCTACCTCGAGGAGAGCGGCCGCGAGCTCAAGGAGCTCTACCGCGGCAATGGCAACTCATGGACGGGCCTGCTTCGCCGCTCGGGCCTACTGCCTAGTTCCGGCCCCGAGGGCGAGCCGGCTCTCCTCAAGCGGGTTTCCGCGTTCCTCCACGTCGACGACCCCGTGCGCGTCAAGACGTACACGAAGCTCCTCACAGACGACGCCCCTCCGTACAGCGAGCTCAGCGAGATCGAGCAGGCCTACGCCCGCATGCTCTTCTTCTCTCTGTGGCCGCTGGGTGGCGACTTCTCGGATTACCAAGAGGCTCTGGACTCACTCCGTCCACACGCCGCCTTCCGCGACGAGCTCCGCCAGGTCCTGGCCCACAACCTCGACCGGACGGACCACGTCCCGATCCCCCTCGCCCACTTTTCCACAAACCTCCCCCTGACGGTCCACGCCTCCTACAGTCGGGAAGAAATCCTGCCGGCCCTGGGCCAGTCCTCGATCGGCGGTTTCATGCCGGGCCACTTCCGCGAGGGAGTGAAATGGTGCGAGGACATCCAGACGGATGCCCTCCTCATCACCTTGGAGAAGGACGAGAAGGACTTCTCTCCCCAGACCCGCTACCGGGACTACGCCCTCAACGACACCCTCTTCCACTGGGAGTCTCAGAACCAAGCATCGGATACCTCTCCGACTGGTATCCGATACCAGACCCACAAGGAGAAGGGCTCAAACGTTCTCCTCTTCGTGCGCCGCTACAAGAAGACGGACATCGGTGGCCCCCAGCCCTGGATGCTCCTCGGCCCGGCCGAATACGTGGAACACAAGGGCAGCAAGCCCATGGGCATCACGTGGCAGCTCCATCACGAAATCCCCGCCGATGTGTGGGCCTATACGGCCGCCGTCTCGGGCTAGCCAGTTCGTTACGCTCGTCGTGTCGAGCCACCACGGACGAAAGGCGCCCGCCATGCCCCGCATCCCCACCCCCGCCATAGCCGCCGCAGGCCTCGTGGGCGGCTATGCCGCCGCACGGTGGACCAAGAAGCGGCCGGTCGGTGGGGTGGTGCTGGCTGTGGCCGGTGGGGTCGCCGCCAAGGAGTGGCGGCGGGTTGGCGGGGGCGCGACCGCCGTGGGGCTGACCGCCGGGTACGTCGCCGCCTTTGCCGGGTCTCACCCGCTCGCCAAGAAGATCGGTGCCTGGCCCGCCGTGTTCTCCGTGGCCGGCGGGATGGCGGGGCTCTCCTGGGCCGTCACCCGGGGGAAGTAGGAGGCGCGGCTCCCCGGGCCGGCACCCGGGGGAAGTAGGAGGCGCGGCTCCCCCGGGCCGGTACCCCCGCGGCGAGCAGGGGCCACGCCTCCGGGCCGTGACCCGCGGGAAGTAGCGGTTCCCGGTCTCGGATAGGGCCTGTCCGGCGGATCGGGGTCGGACAGGGTCTAGCCGCCCACCGCGTGGCTCACCGTGTAGATCAGGAGGCCCGCCAGGGCGCCCACCACCGTGCCGTTGATGCGGATGAACTGGAGGTCGCGGCCGATGTTGGCCTCGATCTTCTTCGAGGTCTGGGTGGCGTCCCAGCCGGCGACCGTGTCGGTGATCAGGGAGGTGATCTCGTTGCGGTACGTGGTGACCACGTAGGTGACGGCGTCTTCCGCCCAGCCGTCGACCTTCTCCTGGAGGCGGGAGTCCGTCGCCAGGCGGTTGCCCAGGGAGATCAGGGAGGCGCGGGCGCGGAGGCGGAGCTGGCTGCGGTCGTCGTCGGCGGCGGCGATGATCAGGGAGCGGATCGAGGACCAGGCCGAGGCGATGATGTCCTGGATCTCGGGGCGGGCGAGGAGCTCCGCCTTCAGGCGCTCCACGCGCGCGCGGGTGTCCGTGTCCGCCTGGAGGTCGGCCGCGAAGTCCGTGAGGAAGCGGTCGATGGCGCCCCGCGCCGGGTGGGACGGCATGTCCCGCATCTCCGTGACGAAGCGCAGCAGTTCCTTGTAGACCTTCTCACCGATGCGCCGGTCCACGAAGCGGGGGGTCCAGCCCGGCGCCCCGCCCTGGACCGCGTCCATGACCGAGTCGCCGTGCGTGACCAGCCAGTCGTGGGCCCGGGTGCAGACCAGGTCGACCGCCCGGTGGTGGGCACCGTCCGTGACGATTCTCTCCAGGGTCTTGCCGAGGCCCGGGGCGATCTCCACCGCCTCCGCGCGGCGGGTGATGGCCTCGCCCACCACCGCCTGCACGTCCGAGTCCCGCAGGACCGTGAGCGCGCCCCGCAGGGCGGTCGACGCCTCCGCCGTCACCCGGTCCGCGTGGGCCGGGTCCGCGAGCCACGCCCCGAGCCGGCCGCCGATCCCGAAGGTCCGCAGCCTGCCCCGTACGACGTCGGCCGAGAGGAAGTTCTCGCCCACGAAGGCGCCGAGGGACGCGCCCAGCTGGTCCTTCTTGGTGGGGATGATCGCGGTGTGCGGGATGGGCAGGCCCAGGGGGCGGCGGAAGAGCGCCGTCACCGCGAACCAGTCCGCCAGCGCGCCGACCATGCCGGCCTCCGCCGCCGCGGCGACGTACCCGGCCCACTCCCCCGCGCCCGCGTTCCGCGCCCAGGTCGCCAGGCCGTAGACCACGGCCACGGCGACGAGCAGCGACGTCGCCAGCGTCTTCATGCGCCGGACGCCTCTGCTCTTCTCCTCGTCCGCCGCCGTGTACGAGAAACTCACCATCTGTGCTCGACCTCCTGTCTCAGGGACTCCCGGCGCTCTCCCTGAGTTCCCCCGTACATCTTCGCGATCACCGCCTCGATGTCCGGCTCCCGCACCGACAGGTCGACGAGCGGGTAGCGGGAGGCCACTTCCGACACCACCGGGGCCGCCGAGGCCGTGGCCGGGAAGGCGAGCCACTGGCGCGGGCCTTCCGCCCGGACGAAGCGGGCTCCCGGGATGTCGGTGATCGGGGGGTGGGCGCGCGCCAGGTCCACGACCAGCTGCCGTTCGCTCTCGCCCCTCGCGTGCAGGCCCGCCAGTTCACCGTCGTACATCAGCCGGCCGTGGTCGATCACCATCACCCGGGAGCAGAGGTGCTCGATGTCCGTGAGGTCGTGGGTCGTCAACAGCACGGTGGTGGCCCGCGTCGCGTTGAGGGTCTTCAGGAAGTCGCGCACCTTCGCCTTCGACACCACGTCCAGGCCGATCGTCGGCTCGTCCAGGTACAGCACGTCGGGGTCGTGCAGCAGGGCCGCCGCGATGTCCCCGCGCATCCGCTGGCCGAGCGAGAGCTGTCGTACGGGGACGTCGAGGAGGTCGCCCAGGTCGAGGAGGTCCACGCAGCGGGCCAGGTTCTCCGCGTAGCGGGCGTCGGGGATGCGGTACATGCGGTGCATCAGGCGGTACGAGTCCCTCAGCGGCAGGTCCCACCACAGCGTCGTCCGCTGGCCGAAGACCACGCCCATCCGCCGGGCGAGCCGCACCCGCTCCCGCACCGGGTCGATGCCACCGACCCGTACGCTGCCGCCGCTCGGCGTCAGGATGCCCGTCAGCATCTTGATCGTCGTCGACTTCCCCGCGCCGTTCGGCCCGATGTAGCCGACCATCTCGCCCCGGCCCACCCGGAAGCCGATGCCGTCGACCGCCTTCACCTCGTGGCGGGAGCGGCGCAGGCCGCGGCCGCGGCCCTTCTCCGGTCTCCTGCGGACCGTGAAGGTCTTCTCCAGGGACTCCACCTCGATGAACGGTTCCTCGGACGGCATGTGCGCTCACCTCTCAGCTTCCCGTCGATCTGTACGCTCTCGTCCCCGCCCGCCACACCAGCCCCGCCGCCCCGCAGCACACCGCCGCGACCAGCGGCGACGCGAACACCGCCCAGTCCGGCACCCCGTCCGGCACCGGTCGGCCCAGGATGTGCAGCGCGGGCAACCAGTTCACGAACGCCAGCGGCAGCACGTACACCACGCCCCGCACCAGCTCCTGCGAGAAGACCGTCGGCGGGTACTGGAGCAGCGTGTTCCCGCCGTACGTGAACGAGTTCGTGACCTCCGCCGCGTCCTGGAGCCAGAACTGCACCGCCGCCCCCGCCACCATCACCGCGCCGAACAGCAGCGCCCCGCACACCACCGCCACCGGCAGCAGCACCGCCTTGACCGGCGTCCAGGCGACGTCGAGGCGGAACACCGCCCAGCCGATCACGAGGAGCGCCTGCGCGATCCGGCCGAACCTGCGCAGCGCGAAGTGGTCCGCCGCCACCTGGGCGAGGAGCGAGGCCGGACGGAGCAGGAACACGTCGAGCGAGCCGTCCCGCACCCGCCGCCCCACCCGGTGCACCGGGCCGACCAGCAGGTCCGCGAGCCCGAACGACACGCCCGTCATCCCGTACAGCAGCGCCACCTCGGCGAACGAGAAGCCGCCGAGCCCCTTCACCTGGCCGAACATCAGCATGATCACGACGAAGTCGAAGAAGGTGATCAGGAAGCCGGTGGCCAGGGTCAGGGCGAAGGACGCCCGGTAGGCGAGGGTGGAGCGGATCCACATCCCCGCCAGGAGGCGGTACGTGCGGCACGCGTCCCGGACGGCGGGAAACGCCACGGGCCCCCTACCCACCCTGCACCACCACCTTGCGCTCCGCCGCCGCCTGTACGGCCCTGCCCGCGCCGAACAGGACGAGCGCCCAGCACCCCTGGAAGGCGTAGGCCCGCGTCAGGCCCCATCCGTCCCCGTACTTCCCCAGGTAGACGTCGGCCGGGACCTGGAGCAGCGACGCCCACGGCAGCGCCCGCGCCAGCTCCCCGAGGCCGCCGGGGAAGACGTTCAGCGGGAGCAGCATCCCCGAGAAGAACATCCCGCTGAGCCACGCCATCTGGACGACCCCCTGCCCGTCGAGCAGCCAGAACGCGCTGAGCCCCACGAGGTACCAGAGCGCGAAGCCCACGACCGAGCCGAGCGCCACCGACACGAGGAAGGCGAGCCAGCCGCCCGGGCCGGCGGGGAGGGTGAAGCCGAAGGCGAGGGCGCCGATCGCCATCGGGACGATGCCGCGGCCGAGGAAGAGGTAGGCGGAGCGGCCGACGTGGCCCGCGAACCACCAGGCCTGGAGGTCGGCGGGGCGGTACAGGTCGACGGCGATGTCGCCCGTCCTGATCCGTTCCATCAGCTCGTCCTCGAAGCCGCCGCCCATCAGGCCGCAGACGGCGATCAGGCCCTGTCCGATCCACACGTACGCGAGGGCGTCGTCCATCGAGTAGCCGCCGAGGTGCGGCCGTTCGTCCCACAGGGCGATGTACGTGTACGACAGGACGAATCCGAAGACGGTGTTGGTGAACAACCCCGCCATCGTCGCCACGCGGTACGTGGCATGGCGTCGGAAGCCGCCCGCGGCCACCGTCATGTAGAGCCGCACACCATCGCTCCTCCGCTGGGCGCAACCGGGAAACCCACGACCCTAGCGACGCCCCGCGCCGCCCCGCGACCCGATTTTCCGTCACCTTCGGGAAGAACGGAAAGAAAGGGACGATATGAGGCAGTATCAGGTGTCATGCCCCCTTCCTCCGGTAGCTCCTCCGGTAACTGGGAGCCGAGGGACCCCACCCTCGACGCTCCGCCACCCCCCGCGAAGAAGCGCCGTCCCCGGCGCGTCCTGCGGACCCTCGCCGGCCTCGCCCTCCTCGGCGCGCTGCTCCTCGGCGGCGCCTTCGTCGCCGGCTACCTCCTCGTCGAGATCCCGCCCGCGAACGCCGCCGCCCTCGCCCAGTCGAACGTCTACCTCTATCGCGACGGGACCCCGATCGCCCGCGACGGCGAGGTCAACCGCGAGAACGTGCGGCTCGAACAGATCCCCCTCGCGGTCCGCCAGGCCGTCCTCGCCGCCGAGGACCGCGACTTCCACACCTCGCGCGCCGTCGACCCCAAGGCGATGGTCCGCGCCGCCTGGAACACCGTCACCGGGAAGGGCCGCCAGTCCGGCTCCACCATCACCCAGCAGTACGTGAAGAACTACTACCTCGGCCAGGAACAGACCCTCTCCCGCAAGGCCAAGGAGTTCTTCATCGCGATCAAGCTGGAGCGCGAGACCACGAAGGACGACATCTTCGAGGGCTACCTCAACACCAGCTACTTCGGCCGGAACGCGTACGGCGTCCAGGCCGCCGCCCGCGCCTACTACGGCAAGGACGTGGAGCGGCTCGACACCGCCGAAGGCGCGTACCTCGCCTCGCTCCTCAAGGCCCCCAGCGCCTACGACGTCACCACCCACCCCGAGAACCGGGCCAAGGCCGTCGCCCGCTGGAACTACGTCCTGGACGGCATGGTCGGCGAGGGCTGGCTCGGCCGGACCGCCCGCGCCACCGCCCGCTTCCCCGTCCCGCAGACCACCCGCGCCGCCACCGGCCTCTCCGGCCAGCGCGGCTACCTCGTGCAGGCCGTCGAGGAGTACCTGACCGGCCACGGCATCGTCGACGAGGCGACCCTCGCGGGCGGCGGATTCCGCATCACCACCACGCTCGACCGCGCCAAGCAGGAGACCCTCGTGCAGGCCGTCGAGGACCGGGTCGTCTCGCGGCTCGACCCGGCCCGCTCCCCCGCCGACCGGTACGTCCGCGTCGGCGCCGCCGCCGTCGACCCCGCCACCGGCAAGGTCCTCGCCCTCTACGGCGGCGTCGACTACACGCAGCAGTACGTCAACAACGCCACCCGCCGCGACTACCAGGTCGGCTCCACCTTCAAGCCCTTCGTCTTCACCGCCGCCGTGCAGTCCGGCGCCCAGACCCAGCAGGGCGCGCCCATCACCCCGTACACGCTGTACGACGGGACCAACCGCCGTCCCGTGGAAGGCTGGAACGGCGGCGCGTACGACCCCGCCAACGAGGACGACGCCAGTTACGGCGAGATCGCCGTCGGCGAGGCCACCGACCTGTCGGTCAACGCCGTCTACGCCCAGATGGCGGTCGACGTCGGCCCCGCCCACGTACGCCGCACGGCCGTCGCCCTCGGCCTGCCCGCCTCCACCCCCGACCTCACCGCCTCCCCGTCCATCGCGCTCGGCCCCGCCACCGCCAGCGTCCTCGACATGGCCTCCGCGTACGCGACCCTCGCCGCGCACGGCCGGCACGGGACGCCCGGCCTCGTCGAGGCGGTCACGAAGGGCGGCCGGAGCGTGGACCTGCCGTCCCGGCCGTCCCGGCAGGCCGTCACCCGCGAGGCCGCCGACACGACCACCTCGATCCTCAGGAGCGTCGTCGAGGCCGGCACGGGCACGGCGGCACAGGCCGCCGGACGGCCGGCGGCGGGCAAGACGGGGACGGCGGAGGACGACAAGGCGGCCTGGTTCGCCGGCTACACGCCCGAGCTCGCCACCGTGGTCGCGCTCATGGGCCAGGACCCCGAGTCGGGACGGCAGGAACCCCTCTACGGGGCCCTCGGCCTGCCCCGGATCAACGGCGGCGGCGCCCCCGCCGAGGTCTGGGCGCAGTTCACCCGCGAGGCCCTGGCCGGGGCGGCACCGCGCGCCTTCGACCTCCAGCTGATGCCGGGGGCGGAGCAGATGTCGGCGGTGCCGCCGGTGCCGGACGGGCCAGAGACCGAGGGCCCGTGGACCGGCGAGGCCGGGCCGAAGTCCTCGGTCACCGGCAAGAAGAAGCGGGACCGGAAAAGCCGGGGTCAGTGACCCGAGGTCGCCTTGAGGCCCACCACGGCGACGAGCAGCAGGCAGACGAAGAAGATCCGGGCGGCGGTCGCCGGCTCCCCGAGCACCACCATGCCGAGCACCGCCGCACCGGCCGCGCCGATGCCGACCCACACGCCGTACGCGGTGCCGATCGGCAGCGTCTTGGCGGCCTGCGACAGCAGCACCATCGAGGCGACGATCCCGAGACCGGTGAACACGCTGGGCCAGAGACGGGTGAAGCCCTCGGTGTACTTCATGCCGATCGACCAGCCGACTTCGAGCAGACCGGCGACGATGAGAAGGACCCAGGCCATGACGACGAACCTCCGCGAGACGGAACGGAAACAGGGGTGCGTCGTCTTGTCGTCATCCCGGTACGGCGCGTCTCGTCGGGTGTCTCCAGCGTAGCAAAGAAAAGACAAAAGCCCTGGTGACAGTGGTCACCAGGGCCTTTATAGAGACCTCTCGCCTACAGGTACAGGCCCGTCGAGTCCGACGTGCCCTGGAAACGGTCCGCGGCCACCGCGTGCAGGTCGCGCTCGCGCATGAGGACGTACGCGGTGCCGCGCACCTCGACCTCGGCCCGGTCCTCGGGGTCGTACAGGACCCGGTCGCCGATCTCGACGGTCCGGACGTTCTGACCGACCGCGACGACCTCGGCCCAGGACAGGCGACGGCCGACGGCGGCGGTCGCCGGGATCAGGATGCCGCCGCCGGAGCGGCGCTCGCCCTCGGGAGAGTCCGTGCGGACCAGGACCCGGTCGTGGAGCATCCGGATGGGCAGCTTGTCGTGGGTGTTCTCGCTCACGGGGTGAACCTACCCGCCCCGGCGTGTCGGCCGTAGCCGGGAGGGGTCACGCCTTGCCCTTGCGGGACGCGGAGACGACCAGCCCGATGACGGCGACGGCCACGACCGCCGCCGGAACCACGCGCTCCATGCGGGGGGCGCCGTCCTCGTACGTGAAGCGGGCCTTCACGTCCGAGACGACGCGGTTGACGGCGACGAAGGCGCGGCCGGCGGTCTCGTCGACCGTCGAGGCGACCTTGGCCTTGGCGTCCCCGATGATCGTCTTGGGGTGCACCCGAATGCCGATCTCGTCGAGAGTGACGGCGAGCTGCTCGCGCCGGCGGACGATGTCCGCCTCGATCTGCGCAGGGGTCCTGACGTCCGACACCGCGCTGCCTCCGTAGTCGTGATCTCGTGATCCGGTCGTTGACGGACAGTCTGTCAGCTCGGTCGCCGTTGGGCCGCCCCCGACCCCCATTAGGCTCTGATCCCGTACGCGAAGTACTCGTACGCGACCACTCCCGAGGAAGACCGAGGAAGAGCGAGCCATGAGCGAGCGACTGCAGCCCGGCGACACCGCCCCCGCCTTCACCCTGCCCGACGCGGACGGCAACGAGGTCTCCCTCGCGGACCACAAGGGCCGCAAGGTCATCGTCTACTTCTACCCGGCCGCGCTCACCCCCGGCTGCACGAAGCAGGCCTGCGACTTCACCGACAACCTCGACGTCCTGGCGGCGGCGGGCTACGACGTCATCGGCGTCTCCCCCGACAAGCCGGAGAAGCTCGCGAAGTTCCGCGAGAAGGAGAACCTGAAGGTCACCCTGGTCGGCGACCCGTCGAAGGAGACCCTGGAGGCGTACGGCGCCTTCGGCGAGAAGAAGCTGTACGGCAAGGTCGTGACGGGCGTCATCCGCTCGACGGTCGTCGTCGACGAGGACGGCAAGGTCGAGCACGCCTTCTACAACGTGAAGGCGACCGGCCACGTCGCGAAGATCATCCGCGACCTGGGCGTCTGAGACCCCGAGCCCTCCGGCCCGAACGGCCCGCACCCCCGAAAGGGACGGTGCGGGCCGTTCCGCTTTTCGTGTCGCGACAGTACGCGATATGGCGTAACCGTCCGATATTCGGCTCGTTGATCCGTGCGAGATCCGCACTGGGGAGGGGATTCGATGGGGACGAGCCCGTACACGAAGGAACGGCTGGACGCGGCGGCACGGGGGGCGCGGACGCTGACGGAGGCGCTGGAGCGGTTGGGGGTGGATCCGAGGAGCGGCTCGCGACGCTATCTCCACGACCGCATGAGGAAGCTGGGGGTGGACACGTCGCACTTCGAAGCAGAGGGGACCCGATGGACGCGCGACGTCCTTGCGCAGGCCGTGGCGGCTTCGACGAACATGTGCGAGGTGCTGCGGCGGCTCGGGGTGGAGGTCGTGGGCGGGCAGCACACGCACATCAGCCGCCGCGTGAAGGCGTACGGCATCGACACCTCGCACTTTCACGCGCCGTCCCGGCGGGGTGAGCCCCGGCGCTCCCGAACGCCTGAGGGGCTCCTCGTCGAGCAGACGGGCTCATGGAGCCGACGGATCCCGAGTGATCGCCTCACGTGGGCGATGAGCCAGTCGGGGCTGCGGAGGCAGTGTGGGGCGTGCGGCAATGAGGGTGTGTGGCGAGGTCGACCACTGCCTCTGGAGGTCGACCACATCGACGGCGACTGGCGCAACAACCGCATCGAGAACCTGCGGTTCCTCTGCCCCAACTGCCACTCGGCCACCGACAACTACCGCGGGCGCGGCAGGCGGCGGACCTCGTGACCAGCGGCCCGCGCTACACCCGCGAGCGACTGGCCGAAGCCGCCGCACGGTGCTCAGACATGGACGAGGTCGCCTCCTTCTTCGGCTCACCGCCATGCAACAAACTCCGCGGCTACTTGCTGAGACGCTTCGACCACTACGAAATCGACGTCTCACACCTCACGCGCCGGAGACGACGCGGTGGACAGCCTCCTCGTCCGACGCCGAGCGAGTTGAGGCAAGCCGTCGACCAGGCCATCTCCGTGTCCGGAGCCCTACGCGCATTGGAGAGGCCCTGCACCGGTCAGATGCGCGCGCTGTTCCGGCAATGGGTCGAGGACGACGGCCTCAGTACGTCCCACTTCCTGGGGCAAGCGCACCAGCGGGGCAAGCCGGGGCCCACTCCGGTCAAGCGGCCCGAGAACATTCTCGTGCGCCACGACGGGGCCCGCCGGACCAGAAGCCACCTGCTCCGCCGAGCACTCCGCGAATCCGGTGTTCCCGAGCAGTGCGCCGAGTGCGGCATCGGCACCGAGTGGCTCGGCAGGCCCATCACTCTGGAGGTCGATCACATCAGCGGCGACTGGTCCGACGACCGACGCGAGAACCTACGACTTCTGTGCCCCAACTGCCATGCGACAACCGACACCTGGTGCCGGGGAGGCAAGCGTTCCCCCACTTCTGAGGGGGCAGTAAGGTAGTCGGCGTCTGGGCCCGTATCCCAGCTGGTTAGAGGACGCCGTTTTAGAGGCGGTGCGTCGTGGGTTCGAGTCCCACCGGGCCTACACCGCAGGCGCGGCACCCCAGGGTGCCGCGCCTTTCACACGCCTCAGCCCACCAGCTCCCGCACCACCGGTACCAGCGCCCGGAACGCCTTGCCCCTGTGGCTGATCGCGTTCTTCTGCTCGGGGGACAGCTGCGCGCACGTCACCTCGTGGCCCTCCGGCTGGAGGATCGGGTCGTAGCCGAAGCCGTTCGTGCCGACCGGGGCGTGGCGGAGGGTGCCTTCCATGCGGCCTTCGACCACCCGCTCCGTGCCGTCGGGCAGGGCGAGCGCCGCCGCGCAGGCGAAGTAGGCGCCCCGGTGCTCGTCCGCGATGTCGGCGAGCTGGGCGAGCAGCAGGTCCAGGTTGGCGCGGTCGTCGCCGTGGGTGCCGGACCAGCGGGCGGAGAAGATGCCGGGGGCGCCGTTCAGGACGTCGACGCAGAGGCCGGAGTCGTCGGCGATCGCCGGGAGGCCCGTGGCACGGGCCAGGGCGTGGGCCTTGAGGAGCGCGTTCTCCGCGAAGGTGACGCCGGTTTCCTTGACGTCGGGGACCTCGGGGTACGCGTCCGCGCCGACGAGTTCGAGGTCGAGGCCCGCGTCGGCGAGGATCGCGTGGAGTTCGGTGATCTTGCCCGCGTTGCGGGTGGCGAGGATCAGTCGCTGTCGGGTCATGCCCCCGATTATCCGGGGGCGGGCCCGGGGCTCCCGGTCAGCCCGGGGTGCAGACCTTGGCGACCTCGCCGGCGGCGTCCGTGATCGGCTGGATGTCCGGGGTGCTGTCGCCGTTCTTCACGGCGGTGCGGACGGTCTCGACGCCCTTGGTGAGATCGTCGACGGCCTTGGAGAGGTCGGCGTTGTCCGTCGTGTCCTTGAGGTTGCCGAGCTCGGTGCTGATCGAGTTGAGGGACTCCTCGATCTGCGTCGGGTCGTTCGTGGCGTTGGAGGCGGCCTGCTGGAGCTTGTCGACCGACGTGGCTATCGCGTCGGCGGTCTTGACGCAGTCCATGGCGGTGTCGAGGGCTGCGCAGCCGCTCAGGGCGGTGGTGAGCGCGGCGGCGGTGGCCACGGCGAGTGCGAGACGGCGTCGCTTCACGAAGGGTCCTTCCCCAGGTACGTACGGCACAGAGACGGGCGGGCGGCACGGAGCTTATCCGTGTCGCCCGCCCGTGAGGACGCCGCCGGGGGGCTAGAGGGTTCCGTCGAGGGCCTTGCGCTGGATCTCGGCCAGTTCGGCGCAGCCGCCGGAGGCGAGGTCGAGGAGGGCGTTGAGCTCCTTGCGGTCGAAGGGCTCGGCCTCGGCGGTGCCCTGGACCTCGACGAAGCGGCCGTCGCCGGTGCAGACGACGTTCATGTCGGTGTCGGCGCGGACGTCCTCCTCGTAGCAGAGGTCGAGGAGGGGGACGCCGTCGACGATGCCGACGGAGACGGCGGCGACGGTGCCGGTCAGCGGCTTGCGGCCGGCCTTGACCAGCTTCTTGCCCTGCGCCCAGGCGACGGCGTCGGCGAGTGCCACGTACGCGCCGGTGATCGCCGCCGTGCGGGTGCCGCCGTCGGCCTGGAGGACGTCGCAGTCGAGGACGATCGTGTTCTCGCCGAGGGCCTTGTAGTCGATGACGGCGCGCAGCGAGCGGCCGATGAGGCGGGAGATCTCGTGGGTGCGGCCGCCGATCTTGCCGCGGACGGACTCGCGGTCGCCGCGGGTGTTGGTGGCGCGGGGGAGCATCGAGTACTCGCCGGTGACCCAGCCTTCGCCGCTGCCCTTGCGCCAGCGCGGGACGCCTTCGGTGACGGAGGCGGTGCAGAAGACCTTGGTGTCGCCGAAGGAGACGAGGACGGAGCCCTCGGCGTGCTTGCTCCATCCGCGTTCGATGGTGACGGGGCGGAGCTGTTCGGGGGTACGGCCGTCGATTCGAGACATGCGACGAGCGTATCCGTACGGGGGCGGGCGGCCGTACGAGCAGGGGCGCACGGGCGGCCGGAGGGCGTACGGGGGCGGCGGCCGTACCAGCCCGGGGGCGCGCGGGTTCGGAGGGCGTGCGGGGGCGGCGGCCGTACGAGCCCGGGGGCGCGGGCGGCGGGGGGCGTACGACGAAGGGCCCGTTCCCCTGCCGGAACGGGCCCCTGTCGGGAAGCGAGCGGGGCGGACGGGCCGCCCCCGCTCACATGAGGTCTTCGATCTCCGCGGCGATCGGGTCGGCGTCGGTGCCGATGACGACCTGGATGGCCGTGCCCATCTTCACGACACCGTGGGCACCGGCGGCCTTGAGGGCGGCCTCGTCGACCTTCGACGCGTCGACGACCTCGGTGCGCAGGCGGGTGATGCAGCCCTCGACCTCTTCGATGTTGTCGATGCCGCCGAGCCCGGCGATGATCTTCTCAGCCTTGCTGGCCATGCGTTTCTCCCTGTCCGTTCTGTTCGCGCGGGCGCGAATCTCGGCGCACCTGAGGTCTCACCTGAGGTCCGCTTTGTCACCGTAACCCACGGTTGGCCCAACTATGCGCGCGACTGCCGCCGTTCTGCCGAATGATGACGATCACCGGCGGCCTGTCCTCAGCGGGCCCCCGAAGGCTACCGCAACTGGTCTACACCAGTGTGCAACGGAACGCGGACCCGGCTTGTTCCGGGCAGGGAGGACGCCGATGAGTACCAGCAGCGCCGCGGCGGCGCCGAAGAAATCCGCCTGGAACGGACTCTTCCAAGGCCTCCAGAAGATGGGGCGCAGCCTCCAGCTCCCCATCGCCGTACTGCCGGCCGCGGGCATCCTCAACCGGCTGGGCCAACCGGACGTCTTCGGCGCCGACGGCCTGGGCTGGAACAACATCGCCAAGGTCTTCGCGGCGGCGGGCGGCGCGCTGCTCGACTCCAACCTCGGTCTGCCGCTCCTCTTCTGCATCGGCGTCGCGATCGGCATGGCGAAGAAGGCGGACGGCTCGACGGCGCTCGCCGCCGTCGCCGGCTTCCTCGTCTACTACGCGGTGCTCCGCGCCTTCCCCGAGGACTGCGTGCCCGGCGCGAACTTCTCGGGCGCCGGCATGTGGAGCGGTCTGTGCGTGGCGGAGGACGGGACGTCCAGTCAGGCGGCGTACCAGAACCCCGGCGTCTTCGGCGGCATCGTGATGGGCCTGCTGTCGGCCTGGTTCTGGCAGCGGTACCACCGCGTGAAGCTGGTCGACTGGCTCGGCTTCTTCAACGGCCGCCGTCTCGTCCCGATCATCATGGCCTTCGTGGGCCTGCTCTTCGCCGGGCTCTGCGTCTGGATCTGGCCGCCGATCGGTGACGCCCTGACCAGCTTCTCGGAGTGGCTGGTGGACCTCGGTTCGGGCGGTTCGGGCATCTTCGGCGTCGCCAA
The DNA here is from genome assembly GCF_040641575.1 of Streptomyces sp. NPDC020807. NCBI lineage: Bacteria > Bacillati > Actinomycetota > Actinomycetes > Kitasatosporales > Streptomycetaceae > Streptomyces > Streptomyces sp. NPDC020807. The sequence continues at coordinate 112,733 of NZ_JBFADU010000003.1, read as the reverse complement.
CCGCGCACTGCTCGTGGTCGGCCTGCACCAGTTCCTGAACACCTTCGTCTGGTTCCAGTTCGGCGACTACACGAAGCCGGACGGCACGATCGTCCACGGTGACATCAACCGCTTCCTCGCGGGCGACCCGACGGCCGGCCAGTTCACCTCGGGCTTCTTCCCGATCATGATGTTCGCCCTCCCGGCGGCGGCGCTCGCGATCTACCACTGCGCGAAGCCGCACCGGAAGAAGGTGGTCGGCGGCATGATGCTGTCGGTCGGCCTGACCTCGTTCGTCACCGGCATCACCGAGCCGATCGAGTACTCGTTCCTCTTCATCGCCCCGGTGCTGTACGCGATCCACGCGGTGCTGACCGGTGTCTCGATGGCGGTGACGTGGGGGCTCGGCGTCAAGGACGGCTTCAGCTTCTCGGCCGGTCTGATCGACTACGTGATCAACTGGAGCCTCGCGACGAAGCCATGGATGATCATTCCGATCGGTCTCGCCTTCGCGGTCGTGTACTACGCGATCTTCGTGTTCGCGATCAAGAAGTTCAACCTCCAGACGCCGGGCCGCGAGCCCGACGAGGTGGAGGACGAGATCGAGCGGGAGAACGTGAAGTAGCGCCGCTCCCAGGGCTCCCGACCCTGTCCGTTTCGGGGCTTTAGACCCCTCCGTAAGCCCCTCATGAGGCCCCTGGACCTGACGGTCCGGGGGCCTTATGTCGTGCATTTCCGGCTATGGCTCGGACCACAAAATTCGCAGGTTCCTTATCTAAGTCTCACGTGCTAAAACTGGTCTACACCACTGATTGGTGTAGACCACGCGGTCCAGACCACCGCGTTCCACGAGACGTCGCCTCCCCCCGTGTTCATGTCCCTGGCGGCGCCTTGCCTTACTGGAGGAAGTTGATGAGTACGGCCACCGCCCAGGCCGCGGCTCCCGCGAAGAAGCGTGGATCCGGCCTGTTCCAGGGCCTGCAGAAGGTCGGTCGCAGCCTGCAGCTGCCGATCGCCGTTCTGCCGGCCGCGGGTATTCTGCTCCGTCTCGGCCAGCCCGACGTCTTCGGTGCCGACGGCCTCGCCTGGGGCAAGGTCGCGTCGGTCTTCGCCACCGCCGGTGGCGCGGTCTTCGACAACCTGCCCCTGCTCTTCTGCATCGGTGTCGCCATCGGCTTCGCCAAGAAGGCGGACGGCTCGACCGCTCTGGCCGCGCTCGTCGGCTTCCTGGTCTACAGCAACGTGCTGAAGGCCTTCCCGGTCACCGAGGCGGTCATCAACACGACCGCCAACAAGGGTGTCGACGTCGCCGCGACGTACAACAACCCCGGTGTCCTCGGCGGCATCATCATGGGTCTGCTCTCCGCGGTCCTGTGGCAGAAGTTCCACCGCACCAAGCTGGTCGACTGGCTCGGCTTCTTCAACGGCCGCCGTCTCGTCCCGATCATCATGGCCTTCGTCGGCACCGCCGTCGGCGTCGTCTTCGGCCTGGTCTGGGAGCCGATCGGCGAGGGCATCTCCAGCTTCGGCGAGTGGATGACCGGCCTCGGCTCCGGTGGCGCCGGCCTCTTCGGCCTCATCAACCGCGGTCTGCTCCCCGTCGGCATGCACCAGTTCGTGAACTCCGTCGCCTGGTTCCAGATCGGCGACTTCACCAACGCGGCCGGCGACGTCGTCCACGGCGACCTGACCCGCTTCTTCGCCGGTGACCCGAGCGCCGGAATGTTCATGACCGGCTTCTTCCCGATCATGATGTTCGGCCTCCCGGCCGCCGCCCTGGCCATCGCCCACGCCGCTCGCCCCGAGCGCCGCAAGGCCGTCCTCGGCATGATGCTCTCGCTCGCGCTGACCTCCTTCGTCACCGGTATCACCGAGCCGATCGAGTTCACCTTCATGTTCATCGCGCCGGTCCTCTACGCGATCCACGCGGTCCTGACCGCCGTCTCGATGGCCGTCACCTGGGCGTTCGGCGTCCACACCGGCTTCACCTTCTCCGCAGGTGCGATCGACTACCTGCTGAACTGGAACCTCGCGACCAAGCCCTGGCTGATCATCCCGATCGGCCTCGTCTTCGCGGCGATCTACTACGTGGTCTTCCGCTTCGCGATCACCAAGTTCAACCTCACCACCCCGGGCCGCGAGCCCGAGGAGGAGATCGAGGACCTCACCAAGGCGTGAGTCCCACCCGCAGCAAGGGGGAAGGCCCCGGAACCGATCAGGTTCCGGGGCCTTCCCCCTTGGTCGTACCGGCCGGGCTCAGACCTCGTACACCGCGCCCGGCCGCGCCAGCTCCGCCGGTCCCGCGTACACCTCGCGCGCGTCCTGGAGGTTCCGCTCGCCGTCCGTCCACGGCGGGATGTGGGTGAGGACGAGCCGCCCCGCCCGCGACCGCTCCGCCTGCGCCCCGGCCTCCCGGCCGTTGAGGTGGAGGTCCGGGATGTCCTCCTTGCCGTGGGTGAAGGAGGCCTCGCAGAGGAAGAGGTCGGTGCCCTCGGCGAGGTCGTCGAGGGCCTCGCAGACCCCGGTGTCCCCGGAGTACGTGAGCGAGCGCCCGCCGTGCTCGACGCGGATGCCGTACGCCTCCACGGGGTGCGCGACCTTCTGCGTACGGACCGAGAAGGGGCCGATCTCGAAGGAGCCCGAGGTCAGCGTGCGGAAGTCGAAGACCTCGCTCATGGAGGAGGGTGACGGTGTGTCCGCGTACGCCGTGGTCAGCCGCTGCTCGGCGCCCTCGGGGGCGTACACCGGGATCGCGGGGCAGCGTCCGCCCTCGTGGCGGTAGTAACGGGCGACGAAGTAGCCGCACATGTCGATGCAGTGGTCCGCGTGCAGATGGCTGAGGAAGATCGCGTCGAGGTCGTACAGACCGATGTGCCGTTGCAGCTCGCCGAGGGCGCCGTTGCCCATGTCGAGGAGCAACCGGAAGCCGTCGGCCTCGACGAGGTAGCTCGAGCAGGCCGAATCCGCGGACGGGAACGACCCGGAGCAACCGACGACGGTGAGCTTCATGGAGCGTGAACCTCCGGGACGGGTGCGGGAAACGCGCTGAGGGAGGGGGAGGCTGTGCGGTCAGTCGAGCGTAAGGCGCACTCGGGCCTGTCGCTCCTTCGTGGCGGCCCGTTGTGGGCGAACTCACGGGCTCTGTCACCGGTTCGGATGGATGGCGAGGCGTCACGGCGAAGTGGGCCGCGCGCGGGTACCGTCTTGCGGTATGGACACGTCATGGTGGCCCGCGCTGGTCGCGGTCGTGGTGATCGCGCTGGTGGTGGCGGTCGCCGACGGGTGGAAGCGGTCCTCGCGCCGCCGGCCTTCGGGGCGGCCCTCGGGCCGGCCGTCGGGGCGGACCCGGCCGCAGCGGAGGCCGCCGGGTCGGCCGGAAGGGCCGCGGAAGGGTCCCGCCCGGCCGGGACGGCAGCCGAAGGCGGGCGAGATCTGGTGGGCCGACGTGCCCTTCGAGGACGGTCCGGGGTCGAAGGACCGGCCGTGCCTGGTCCTGGCGCTGCACGGCGACCACGCGCTCGTCGCCAAGATCACCAGCAAGTACCACGACGAGCGGCCGGGCGTGATCCCGCTGCCGCCGGGCGCGGTCGGTGACGCGCAGGGGCGGCCGAGCTTCCTGGAGACGGACGAGCTGCGGGAGGTTCCCGTGGCGGACTTCCGCCGGAGAGTGGGAGAGGCGGACCCGGTCGTCTGGGACCAGGTCCGCCATCTCGCGCGGTGATCTGCGGTTGTGCGGTGATCTTCGGTACGGAGGAGGGGGCTCAGGCCCAGAGCTGGTCCTGGACCGCCGCGATCGCTTCCTCCGTGGTCGCCGCCGTGTAGAGGCCGGTCGACAGGTACTTCCAGCCGCCGTCGGCGACGACGAACGCGATGTCCGCGCTCTCCCCCGCCTTGACCGCCTTGTTGCCGACGCCGATGGCCGCGTGCAGGGCCGCGCCGGTCGAGACGCCCGCGAAGATGCCCTCCTGCTGGAGGAGTTCGCGGGTACGGGTGACCGCGTCGGCCGAGCCGACCGAGAAGCGGGTCGTGAGGACCGATGCGTCGTACAGCTCCGGCACGAAGCCCTCGTCGAGGTTCCGCAGGCCGTACACGAGGTCGTCGTAGCGCGGCTCGGCGGCGACGATCCTCACGTCCGGCTTCTGCTCGCGCAGGTACCGGCCGACGCCCATGAGCGTCCCCGTCGTGCCGAGACCGGCGACGAAGTGGGTGATCGACGGGAGGTCGGCGAGGAGCTCGGGGCCCGTGGTGGCGTAGTGGGCGCCCGCGTTGTCCGGGTTGCCGTACTGGTAGAGCATCACCCAGTCCGGGTGCTCGGCGGAGAGCTCCTTGGCGACCCGTACCGCCGTGTTCGACCCGCCCGCCGCGGGGGACGAGATGATCTCGGCGCCCCACATGGCGAGCAGCTGGCGCCGCTCCTCGCTGGTGTTCTCGGGCATGACGCAGACGATGCGGTAGCCCTTGAGCTTGGCGGCCATGGCCAGCGAGATGCCGGTGTTGCCGCTGGTCGGCTCCAGGATGGTGCAGCCGGGGGTGAGCCGGCCGTCCTTCTCGGCCTGCTCGATCATGTGGAGCGCGGGGCGGTCCTTGACCGAGCCGGTCGGGTTGCGGTCCTCCAGCTTCGCCCAGATGCGGACGTCGTCCGAGGGCGAGAGCCGGGGAAGCCGGACCAGCGGGGTGTTGCCGACCGCCGCCAGCGGGGAGTCGTAGCGCATGCGGATCAGACCATGCCACCGGCGACGGCCGGCAGGATCGTGACGCTGTCGCCGTCGGAGAGCTTCGTCTCGATGCCGTCGAGGAAGCGGACGTCCTCGTCGTTCAGGTAGACGTTGACGAAGCGGCGGAGCTTGCCGTCGTCGACGATGCGGGCCTCGATCCCGTTGTGGCGGGACTCCAGGTCGGCGAAGAGCTCGGCGAGGGTGCCACCGCTGCCCTGGACGGCCTTCTCGCCGTCGGTGTAGGTGCGGAGGATGGTCGGGATGCGGACCTCGATGGCCATGGCGTGGGCTCCTGAAGGGAAGTGGCGTGATGGGCGCGCTTCTGTGGCCCCGCGCGGAGGGGGTCGTACGGTGAGGGGCGCTCGGCGGGTCGCTCAGAGCGCAGCGCGGGACGGACACATCGCGCTGGCGAGGCGGCCCAGGTCGACGTGGAGGCGCGCCACGAGCAGGGCGCTGCTCGGCATCTGTTCGCTCACGTCGTGGGAAACCATGGGCTCATCGTATCGATTCCCGGTCCGGGTTTCGGAATGTGATCTCACATGATGGAAGATCCGCGCTCGCCTGTCGGACCGTTCCTAGGCGTACGCCTCGACGACCTCGACCTCCTCCTCGGTGACCACGCCGTCGACGATCGAGAAGGAACGGAACTGGAAGGGTCCTGCGCCGTCGGTGTCGGCGGTGGAGACCAGGACGTAGTGGGCCTGGGGCTCGTTGGCGTACGTGATGTCGGTGCGCGACGGGTAGGCCTCGGTGGCGGTGTGCGAGTGGTAGACGATCACGGGCTCCTCGTCCCGGTCGTCCATGTCGCGGTAGAGCTTGAGCAGGTCCGCGGAGTCGAACTCGTAGAAGGTGGGCGAGCGGGCGGCGTTCAGCATGGGGATGAAGCGCTCGGGGCGGCCGCTGCCGACCGGACCCGCGACCACGCCGCAGGCCTCGTCGGGGTGGTCGGCGCGGGAGTGTTCCACGATCTGGTCGAACAGGGCCCGGGTGATGGTCAGCATGCCGACAGGATAAACAGACGGGCCGTCTCGTACCGAGGATTGGTACGAGACGGCCCGAATGCTGAGACCTTGCAGGTCAGGGGCGTATCGAGTGCGTCCGGAGGATCAGGAGCGTCAGGAGCGCTTGGCGAAGGCGGCGCCCTCGGGGTTGCGGGCCTTGAGCACCAGGTAGGAGACGGCGAGGACCAGGCCCCAGACCGGCGCGCCGTACAGCGCGACCCGGTTGCCGGCGTCCATGCCCATGGTCACGAGGACCATGGCGAGGAAGGCCAGGGCGAAGGCGCTGAGCCAGATGCCGCCGGGCGCCTTGAAGGAGGACTCGGGGAGCTCGCCGCGGTCGGCCTTGGCGCGGTAGCGGATGTGGCAGACGAGGATGGCGATCCAGGCCCACATGCCGGAGATGGTCGCGAAGGAGACGACGTAGTTGAAGGCGTCGCCCGGCCACTGGTAGTTGATCCAGACGCCGACCATCATCAGCGCGGCGGAGACCGTGGTGCCGATGAGCGGGGTGCCGGAGCGGGTCAGCTTCGTGAAGACCTTGGGGCCCTGGCCGTTGAGCGCGAGGTCGCGCAGCATGCGGCCGGTGGAGTACATGCCCGAGTTGCAGGAGGAGAGCGCGGCCGTCAGGACGACGAAGTTGACGATCGCGGCGCCGACGCCGAGGCCCATCTTCTCGAAGGCCGCGACGAACGGGGAGACGCCCGGCTGGAACTCGGTCCACGGGACGACCGACAGGATCATGATCAGCGCGCCGACGTAGAAGACGGCGATGCGCCACGGCACGGTGTTGATCGCCTTCGGCAGGACCGTCTTCGGGTCCTTGGACTCGCCGGCGGTGACGCCGACGAGCTCGACGGCGAGGAAGGCGAACATGACCATCTGGAGGGTCATGAGGGTGGAGAGGATGCCGTCCTCGCCTGCGAAGAAGCCGCCGAGGTCCCACAGGTGGGTGACGGAGGCGGTGTCGCCCGCGTCGGAGAAGCCGAGGGTCAGGATGCCGGCGCAGATGAGGATCATGCCGATGATCGCGGTGACCTTGACCATCGAGAACCAGAACTCGAGCTCACCGAAGAGCTTCACCGAGATCAGGTTGGCGCCGTAGAGGATGACCGTGAAGACGAGGGCCGAGATCCACTGCGGGATGTCCCACCAGTAGGTCATGTAGGTGGCCGCGGCGGTGACCTCGGTGATGCCGGTGACGACCCAGAAGAGCCAGTACGTCCATCCGGTCACGAAGCCGGCGAAGGGGCCCATGAACTCGCGGGCGTACTCGGAGAAGGAGCCCGAGACCGGGCGGTACATGAGGAGCTCGCCGAGCGCCCGCATGATGAAGAAGATCACGAGGCCGGCGACGGCGTACGCCAGGATCAGGCTCGGTCCCGCGATGGAGATGCCCTTGCCGGCGCCCAGGAAGAGGCCGGTGCCGATCGCTCCGCCGATGGCGATCATCTGGATCTGCCGGGCGCCGAGTGCCCGGTGGTAACCCTCGCCCGGGACCTCGCCGGTCGCGTCGGGCTGCTTGTCGTCGACCCTCAGAGAGGTCATGGTCGTGCGCCTTTCTCCACACCGATCCGCGCGACTGCGAGTGCGTCTGCCGCGGATCAGATCCTGATCCCCCCGGATATGGATGGAGTGCCACCGGCGGTCAGCCGGTCAAAGCGCCCTCGGGAACAGGGGTGGCGTCCCCGAGCGGTCGTGAAGATGTATCACGCCCCACGGGGTGGCAAATGTGCGCAAAAGGGACTTAATGGAGAAGAGTGACAGCCTGATGACGCATTCGTTATCCGGATTTGAGCGTCCGCTGAGCGAACGTCCGCGCCTACGGCATCAGCGTGCCGACGAGCGACTCCTGGAGCGCCCCCAGCCAGAGGTACGCCATCACCATCGGCTTGCGCGGGTCGGAGTCCGGCAGCCGGTACAGCCGCTCGCTCTCCTCGTCGTCCTGGATGTCCAGGCGGGTCCCGATGGTCAGCCGGAGGTCGTTGAGCGCGCCGAGCCAGGCCCGGGACTCGTCCGGGGTCAGCTTCAGGACGGCCCCGCCCTCGCCCGCCGAGGCGCCGGAGAGCTCGTCGAGCGCGCGGACGACCGTGAGCGCGTCCGTCCGCTTGCGGGCCCGCAGGTCGTTCTCGGTGAAGCGGCGGAAGTCGGAGGCCGCCGCCCGGAGGTCCTCGCTCTCGTCCCCGTACGCGTCGGGGAAGAGGCGCCGCAGGGCCGGGTCGGACGGGGGCTCGGAGGGGCCCTCGGCGAAGAGCGCGGCCAGTGGGTCGGCGTCGGCGTCGGGCTCGTCGCCCGGGCCGATCAGCTCCATGAGCTGCACGGAGAGGGAGCGGAGGATGGAGATCTCGACCTCGTCGAGCGCGACGGCCGCCCCGCCGCCGGGCAGGGACTCGAACTGGCCGGCCATCAGAAGCGGTCCTGGGAGAGCGTCGCCCACAGCCCGTAGCCGTGCATGGCCTGCACGTCCCGTTCCATCTCCTCGCGGGTGCCGCTGGAGACCACCGCGCGGCCCTTGTTGTGCACGTCGAGCATCAGCTTGTGCGCCTTGTCCTTGGAGTAGCCGAAGTACGACTGGAACACGTACTCCACGTAGCTCATCAGGTTGACCGGGTCGTTGTGCACGAGGGTCACCCACGGCACGTCGGGTTCGACGACGGCGGAGACCTCCTCGGCCGATTCCGTACGTTCGATCTCAATAGGCGCGACGCTCACTCAGCCCATGTTGTCACCCCTGGGGGCCCGCCGCACAAACGGGGGCTCGCCCCGCCGGGAACGCGGGCGCACCACTATTCGTCAAACTGACGATTTCTGCGCTAGCATCCTTGCCATGAACGCTGCGGACCTTGGGCTGCCGGTGGACGTGCCGTCGACCGCGCTCTTCACCGATCAGTACGAGCTGACCATGCTCCAGGCGGCCCTGAGGGCCGGAACCGCCGACCGGCGCTCCGTCTTCGAGGTCTTCACCCGCCGGCTGCCCGAGGGCCGCCGGTACGGCGTCCTCGCGGGCGTCGGCCGGGTCCTGGACGCCGTCGAGAACTTCCGATTCGACCCCGCCGTCCTCGGCTTCCTGCGCGAGCGGGGCATCGTCGACGAGCCGACCCTGGAGTGGCTGGCCGGATACCGCTTCTCCGGCGACATCTGGGGCTACCCCGAGGGCGAGGTGTACTTCCCCGGCTCGCCCGTGCTGCGCGTCGAGGGCTCCTTCGCGGAGTGCGTGCTCCTGGAGACGGTGATCCTCTCGATCCTCAACCACGACTCGGCCATCGCCGCCGCCGCCTCCCGCATGTCGGCGGCCGCCGGCGGCCGCCGCCTCATCGAGATGGGAGCCCGGCGCACCCACGAGCTCGCGGCCGTCGCCTCGGCCCGTGCCGCGTACGTCGGCGGTTTCGACTCCACCTCGGACCTCGCGGCCGGCTTCCGGTACGGCATCCCGACCGTCGGGACCTCCGCGCACGCCTTCACCCTGCTCCACGACAGCGAGCGGGACGCCTTCCGCGCCCAGGTCGACTCGCTGGGCCGGGGTACGACCCTGCTCGTCGACACCTACGACGTGACCGAGGCGGTCAGGACCGCCGTCGAGATCGCCGGCCCCGAGCTCGGAGCCGTACGGATCGACTCGGGCGACCTGCTCCTCGTGGCCCACCGGGTCCGGGCGCAGCTGGACGAGCTCGGCGCGCGGGACACGCGGATCGTGGTCACCTCGGACCTCGACGAGTACGCCATCGCCTCGCTGGCGGCGGCGCCGGTCGACGCGTACGGGGTGGGGACGCAGCTGGTGACCGGCAGCGGCCACCCGACCTGCTCCATGGTCTACAAGCTCGTCGCGCGGGCCGCCTCCGCCGACCCGAAGGCGCCCCTGGTGCCGGTCGCGAAGAAGTCCCTGGGCGGCAAGGCCTCGGTCGGCGGCCGCAAGTGGGCGGCCCGGCGCCGGGACGCGTCCGGGGCCGCCGAGGCGGAGGTCGTGGGCACGGGACCGGTCCCGCCGGAGCTCGCCGACCACCAGCTCCTCGTCGAGCTGGTCAAGGGCGGCGACGTGGTGGCCAGGGAGCCCCTCGAAGCCGCGCGGGCCCGGCACATCGCGGCCCGCGCCGGGCTGCCGATGTCGGCGATCCAGCTCTCCCGGGGCGAGCCGGTGCTGCCGACGGAGTACATCTGAGGCTTCGGACGCCCCCTCCCGCCGGGAGGGGGAAGTCTCTAGGCTCGATCTCGCCCCTTTCCCCCGCCGACGCGCTAAGGACACCCGCCATGCACCGCGCATTGATCGTTGTGGACGTTCAGAACGACTTCTGCGAGGGCGGCAGCCTCGCGGTGACCGGCGGCGCGGACGTCGCCGCCGCCATCACCGACCTGGTCGGCCAGGCCGCGGGCAGCGCGTACCGACACGTGGTGGCCACCCGTGACCACCACGTCGACCCGGGCGCGCACTTCGCGCAGCAGGGCGAGGCCCCCGACTACGTCTCCTCCTGGCCGGCCCACTGCGTGGCCGGCACGGAGGGCGTCGGCTTCCACCCGAACTTCGCGCCGGCCGTCGCCAGCGGCGCGATCGACGCCGTCTTCGACAAGGGCGCCTACGAGGCCGCGTACAGCGGTTTCGAGGGCCTCGACGAGAACGGCACGACGCTCGCGCGGTGGCTGCGCGAGCGGGAGGTCACCGAGGTCGACGTCGTCGGCATCGCCACCGACCACTGCGTCCGCGCCACCGCGCTCGACGCCGCACGCGAGGGCTTCCGCACCCACGTCCTGCTCGACCTGACGGCCGGCGTCGCGCGGGAGACCACGGACAGGGCCCTGGAGGAGCTCCGCGCGGCGGGCGTCGAGCTCACGGGCAGCCCCGTGGTGGCGTAGCCGGGGTCAGGCCGCCGGTTCCCTCGGCAGGGACCGTACGGGGTGCCAGAGCTCCTGGGCCGCGCCCGGGGTGGACTTCCACAGGAGGCCGTCCGGGTGGTGCAGGACGGCCGTGATCTCGTCCGGGGTCGGCGGCTCGCTGTTGCCGCGGAGGTAGACCGCCCGGAGGCCCAGGTTCCGGAGCCTGGTCAGGGCTCGGGCCCGGTTCGCCGCGTGGACCAGGAAGCGGACCGAACCGCCGTCGCGGGCCGGACTCGGGAGCCCTATCGCGACGACCACGCTGCCGCCAGGCAGCTTGCAGAACCCTCCGTTGGGCATGCGGAACCACTCCCCCGTGGATCAGATGTCAATAAGAACCGCGTCAGACGCACCTAAACACGATCGGCCGCCGCCCGCTAGAGGGCGACGGCCGATCATGGTTTGACCTGCGGTTTTGCTAATTACTTGGTCGAGGGACCGACCTGAACCGTGATCGTCTGGCCATCCTTCGGCTCCTTGACGACCTGGATCTTGGTGTTGGTGTCAGTTACCTGGACACCCGCGCGCTCGGTCTCCTTGAACCAGTACGTGCCCTTGCGGTCGTCGAAGGTCGGGTTGCCGGCCTGCGACGGGACCCACGTCGGGTTGCCGAGCTTGTGCAGCTGGAAACCGTCGGTGCGGGAGAGGCTGAACGGGGCGTCGTACGACTGCACGCGGTTGCGCATGAGCGTGCCGTCCGTCCACTTCAGCGGGCTCGGGTGGGCGTCGATCGGGAGGACGCGGCCCACACCGGGGTGCTTGGAGGTGTTGTTGTCCTTCTGGGACAGGTCCCACTTCCAGATGAGCAGACCGTTCTGGTACGGGTAGTGCTCGACCCAGCTCGCCTTGTCACCCGTGAAACCGAAGTTGTACGGGCCGACCTTGAGGGTCTTGTCGTACGAGACGTACTGGCGGTTCTCCGCGAGGTAGTACTGCTCGTACTCCTTCGTGAAGCCCTTCCCGACGCGCGAGAAGCCCTTCGCGACCCAGCCGTTGTCGCCGTTCTCGGCGCCGTCGGACAGGACGGCCGCACCGTCGGCGGTCACCGTGATGGCGTCGGCGGTGAAGCCCTTGCCGCCCGCGCCGCCGTCCGTCTGGTAGCGGAAGCGGAGGTCGAACTTCTTGCCCGCGTAAGCGTTCAGGCCGTAGACCAGCTTCTGGTGCGTGCCGGAGACGTCCGTCAGCGACGGGGCGCCGGAGGCGTCCTTCGGCAGGGCCACGCCGTTGGCGGTGCCGTCGAGGGCGGTCCAGTTGGCGCCGCCGTCGGTGGAGACCTCCGCGTAGAGGAAGTCGTAGCCCTTCTCGATGTCCCACCAACCCTGGAGCTCCAGGGAGGCCGAGGACTTGCCCGTCAGGTCGACGGAGCGCGTCAGGGTGTTCTTGAGGTCGTCACCCATGTCGCTCCACCACTGGGTGGCGCCCTCGGCGGGGGGCACGATCTCGGTGGTGACGGCCTTCTTCGGCAGCTCGACGACGAGCGCCTGCGGGTTCTTGGTGTTGTACTCCGCGACGCCCAGCTTGTGGGTCGTCTTGGTGCCGCGCTGCCAGTCGCTGACCTTGGCGTAGTTCAGCCAGCCGAGCTGGAGCTTGTCCCACGCGGTCATGTCGCCGGGCAGGTCGCCGATGGCGTCCTTGCCCTCGCCGAGCCACGAACCGGAGGACATGAGGGTCCAGAAGCCGGTCGAGTTCTCGCCACCGGAGGTGTCGTAGTGGTCCGGCAGGCCGAGGTCGTGGCCGTACTCGTGCGCGAAGACGCCGAGGCCGCCGTTCTCCGGCTGCATCGTGTAGTCGCCGACCCAGATGCCGGTGTCGCCGATCGGGGTGCCGCCGGCCTTGTTGTTCGACGGGCCGGTCTTGCCCGCGTCGGTGCCGTAGGCGTACCAGCGGTGGGCCCAGAGGGCGTCGCCGCCCTGCGCGCCGCCGCCGGCCGACTCGTCCTCGCCCGCGTGCACGAGCTGGAAGTGGTCGATGTAGCCGTCGGACTCGTTGAAGTTGCCGTCGCCGTCGAAGTCGTAGCGGTCCCACGCGTCGTACGTGGCGAGCTCGGCCTTGATCTGGGCGTCGGTCTTGCCCTTGGCCTTCTGGTCGGCGACCCAGGCGGTCACACCGTCGCGGACGGTGTCCCAGACGTTGTTGCAGTTGGAGTCGCCGCACCAGTTGGAGCCGTAACGGGCCTCGTTGTACGGGACCTTGACCCAGTCGGAGACCGTGCCGTCGACCGAGTAGCGGCCGGACGAGGTCTTCTCGTAGTAGGTCTTCAGGGACTCCTTGGGCTTGCCCTGGGCGTCCTTGCCGGTACCGAAGTACAGGTCCTGGAAGTGCTGCTGGTTGTAGTCCGCCTGCCAGGCCGTGGAGTTGTCGTTCGCGCGGTCGGGCTTGGCTATCGCGTTGTGCAGCGGGCCGGGCTCGCCACCGTACTTCGGCTTGAGGTCGGTGGTGTCGTCGTCGTCACGGTCGACCAGGGTGGTGGTGTCCACCTGGTCGCCGAACTCGACGAGGATCGTGAAGATCTTGTCGGTCTTCTCGCGGCCCAGCTCGACGTACTTCTTGTTGTCGAGCTTGACGACCTTGGAACCGTTGCGGTTCTCGACCTTGGACTCGCCGCTCAGGACCTGCTGGAGAGCCGCCTTGCGCTGCTGCTCCTCCTGGCCGGTGAACGGGCCCTCGAGGTCGTGGTCGACCGTCGTCTTGTCGACGGTCTGGATGCCTGCCGGCTCCACGTTGCCGTGGTCGACCGCCGTGGCGGTGGTGAAGGCCGAAGCGGTGGCGGCCGTGGCCGCGAGCGCCACGACGACTGCGGACGCTCGGAACGCCCGTCGAGTGTTGGTCACTTGGTGTAGTCCTCCCCGGCGCCCACGCCTCGGACCGAAGGTGGGGTGTCCGTCCGGCGGGTGCGCGCGTCACAAGTGACGACATTTGACCGGAGTGACGCCAGAAAAGACAGATCTTGACTTGCACAGGCCAACTGCACTATGCGGGAGTGGAATTCCGATAATCGGACACACTCCTGGCCTGGGCAGGCGCATCTCCCGGCGCGTGTGGCGGATTTCATGACGCCGTGCGCCCCTCGTGCCCCCGCACCCCGCACTCCCCTGGGTAAGGTCACGCTTACCGCCGGCACCACCCGGGCAGGGAACTCGTAGAGTCGCCCGCAGAGTCGCCCGTTGAGTCGGCCGGTCGGCCGGGAAGCCCGAGGGACGGATCAGTCATGCCGCGTCCGAACACCGCACAGCTCACCTACGGTTCGGCCACCGTCGTGCTCGCGACCGTCGCCCTGCTGCTGCTCTCCGGTACGACGACGCCCCTGGGAATCGCGGTGGTCTGTACCGCCGGGCTGCTGCTCGGAGTCCTCGTGGCGGTGACGATGCCGGTGCGCACCCGGCACGTCAAGCCCCCCGTACGCGAAGAGATCCGGGTACCGGCTCAGCGCGTGGGCGCGGGGAGCGACACCCGGATCTCTTCGTGACGTTTCGTCCGTAAGCTCCGGCTACTGCGCGGACTTCTACCGGGCCGCCGTGACGACCACCGTCTTCGCCGCCTTGTCGTGCAGGCCCTGCTTGTAGGGCTTGTCGACCAGGATCAGGATGAGCAGGATCAGCGGCCACAGGCAGGCGCAGCAGATCAGGGCGGGCAGCCACAGCACCGTGGCCCGCAGCAGCGACTGGCTCATCGGGGGCGTCGAGCCGTCGTTGAGCATCGCGACCCGGAGCTTCATCAGCTTCTTGCCGACGGTCTGCCCCGTCTGGGCCGTCATCACCGTGTCGTACGTGATGTACGCGACGATCGTGAGGAGCTGGAACACCAGCTGCCCGCCGCCGCTGAAGGTCACGGTGTCGCCGAGGTCGTCCTCGGACACCTTCTTGTAGATGTCGAACGGGATGCCGATGAGCGCGAGCGGGATCGCGATGATCAGCCAGTCGATCAGCCGGGCGAGGACGCGCCGGCCGGTCTCCGCGAGCGGCGGCATGCCGGCGAGCGGGTCCGTGCCGCCGAAGCCACCGCTGTAGCTCCCCCCGTACGGCGGCGGGGGCATGTTGTCGTACGGACTGCCGTACGGGTTACCGGGCGGCGGCCCGCCCGGCGGAGGTCCCGCGGGCGGCGGCCCGGCGGGCGGCGGCTGCCCGCCGGAGGGGGGTGTGGGCTCCTGCGGCCTCTTGAGGAACGGATCCTCCTCGGGCGGCTGGCCGGGCGGCGGCTGGTCGGTGCTCATGGGGGCAGTGCATCCCGGGAGCGGCGGCCCCGCAAAAGATCGTCCCCCGAACGGGGGACGGCTTCCGCGAACGGGGGACGGCTTCCGCGAACGGGTCAGCGGGCCACGAAGGTGCGGGCCGCCTTGTCGTGCCAGCACTGGCGCCAGGGCCGGTCGAAGAGGCACCACAGGACGTTGACGACACCGATCGCCAGCAGCCCGAGGAGGCTGTAGACGAGCCAGCGGCGGAGCGCTTTGCCGAACGAGGGCGGCTGGTGCGCCTCGATGTCTCGGACCTGGACGCCGCACAGCTTCTTGCCGAGCGTGCGGCCCCACTTGGCGGTGGGGAGCGCCTCGTACAGGACGCCGATGACGAGGAGGGCGGCGAGCACGATGCCGAACTGGACGGAGGTCGTCCCGTCCAGGAGCCAGACCTGCACGGTGGTGCCGGACTGCTTGGCCGCCTCGATCTTGCCGTCGATGTGGTCGAGCGCGGCCGTCACGAAGGGCACGGCGGCGGCGCCCACGAGGGCGCCCAGGACGACGGTGTCGATCAGCCGGGCGAGCAGCCGGCGGCCGAGCCCGGCGGGCCGGGCCGCGGCCTGCTCACGGGCCGCCTTCTGGAAGACGTCCTCGACGGGGGGCTTCCAGGGGACGACCGGCGGCTGCTGCTCCTGGGGCTGCGGCTGGGGCTGGGGCTGCTGGGCCCAGGAGGGAGTCTTCTGCGGTACGGGAGCGGGGGCCGGGGCCTGCTGGGCCGCGGGCTCGGGGGCCGGGACAGGCGCCGGGGCGGGCGCGGCGGCGGGGGCCGGCGCGGGGGCCGGGGCCGGCATGGGGGTCACCGGCATGCCGCCGAGGCGGGCGGCTCCGCCGGCGGCCCGGGGGTCCGGTGCGGGGGCGGGCGCGGGCGCCGGGGCCGGGGCCGGGGCGGGCGCCGGTGCGGGGGCGGGCGCCGGGGCCGCCGCACGGGGTTCGGCGGCCGGTTCCGTCGCGCCCGCGACGGGCCACTCCGCCGGAGTACGGGGGTCCGGCACGGACTGCGGCGCGGACTGCGGTGCGGACTGCGGTGCGGGCGCGCCCCAGGAGATCCTCTGGTCGCGCTCGCCGCCGAAGCCGCCCTGCCGGGAGGTGTCCGCCTGCCAGGCCGAGGAGGGCTCCGGCGTCGCGGTGCCCTCGTCGTCGAGGTCGTCGAAGAAGACCGGCCCGGTCTCCTCGACGGCGGGAACGGGCGCGGGGGCGGGGGCGGGTGCCGGGGCCGGGGCCGGAATCGGGGCCGGGGCCGGAAACGGAGCCGGGGCCGGAGCGGGCGCCGGGGCCGTGACCACCGGCGCGGGGGCCGGGCCGGGGGCCAGGATCGGGCCCGCGGGGATCGCCCCGGCGGGCGGGGTCGGTGTGCCCTCGCCGTCCTTGGGCGCGGGCCGGCTCGTGCCGGGCACCCAGGCGCCCCCGTTCCAGTACCGGATGTATCCGGGAATGGAGGGGTCCGGGTAGTACCCCGCCTGCGGTACTTCTCCGCCGCCTCCAGGAGGAGTAGCCACTGCCCCGACTCCGTTCAGTCACAACGCCTTTGATCCCACGGCCGCTCCCCCGGGCGTGCCGCGCCCAAGGAGGACAGTAACGAAGAACGTCCCCCGGGGATGAAAGAGCCCACGAGAAAGGCCGCCTTCGGGCGACAGGAAACGGAATGAATCACTCACGGTGATGTTCGGGCCTCTGGAGAACCTCCCGGAAAAATTTCCCGGAAAAAACTTCCCGAACCCGCGTAATGAACCGCGTGGGCCCCGCTCTCTCCAGGTGAAGGCCCGTCCGGGGCCGGTCACGAGAGGACGTACCGACCATGCAGAACACCGACAACACCACCGTCGAGCGCGAGCTGGAGCTGAAGCTGGTGCTCTCCCCCGAGCGCGCCGTCCCTGTGCCCGCGCGGCTGTCGTACCGCACCGACGACCCGTACGCCGTCCACATCACCTTCCACGTCGGCACCGACCACCCGGTCAACTGGACCTTCGCGCGCGAGCTGCTCGTCGAGGGCGTCTTCCGGGCCTGCGGCCACGGCGACGTCCGCATCTGGCCGACGAAGGTCGAGGGCAGCAGCGTCGTCCTGATGGCGCTCTCCTCCCCCGACGGCGACGCGCTCCTCGAAGCCCCGTCCGCGCAGGTGTCCGCCTGGCTGGAGCGGACCCTGCGCGCGGTGCCGCCCGGCACCGAGAGCGAGCGGCTCGGGATGGACGAGGGGCTCGCCGAGCTCCTCGCGACCACCGTCTTCACCGACGAGCTGTGGCTGAGCGACCCGTGGCCGTCGGACGAGTCGCAGGACGGCGAGCTGTGACCGGCCGTCGCCTCACCCTCGTACCGCGGCCCGGGGACGCCTCAGAAGAGCTTTCCGGGGTTGAGCAGTCCGAGCGGGTCGAAGGTGCGCTTGATCCCTCGCTGGAGTTCGAGGCCGACCGGGCCCAACTCCCTCGCCAGCCACTCCTTCTTGAGGACGCCCACGCCGTGCTCGCCGGTGATCGTGCCGCCGAGCGCGAGGCCGAGCGCCATGATCTCGTCGAAGGACTCCCGCGCCCGCCGCGACTCGTCCTCGTCCCGGTGGTCGAAGCAGACGACCGGGTGGGTGTTGCCGTCCCCCGCGTGCGCGCAGACGCCGATCGTCAGGTCGTACTTCTCCGCGATCGCCGCCGTGCCGCCGAGCATCTCGGCCAGCCGCGTCCGGGGCACGCAGACGTCGTCGATCATCGTCGCGGACTTGATCGTCTCCAGGGCGGTGAGCGAGAGCCTGCGCGCCTGGAGCAGGAGCGAGGACTCGGCGGCGTCGGCGGCCGGGACGACCTCGGTGGCGCCCGCGGCCGCGCACAGCTCCCCGACGGCGGCCAGATCGGCGGCCGGGTCCGGGGTGTCGAAGGCGCACAGGAGCAGCGCCTCAGTGGTGTCGGGCAGCCCCATGTGGGCGAGCCTATTGACCGCCTGGACGGTGGTGCGGTCCATCAGTTCGAGCAGCGAAGGCGTGTGGCCTCGCTCCATGATGGCGCAGACCGCCTCGCAGGCGGCCGCCGCGGAGGGGAACTCGGCGGCGAGCGCGAGCTGCTCGGGCGGCTGGGGCCTGAGCGCGAGCACCGCGCCGACGACGACGCCGAGACTGCCTTCGGAGCCCACGAAGAGCCTGGTCAGGTCATATCCGGCGACGCCCTTGGCGGTGCGGCGGCCGGTGGACAGGAGCCGGCCGTCGGCGAGGACGACGTCGAGGCCGAGGACGTACTCGGCGGTGACGCCGTACTTCACGCAGCACAGACCGCCCGAGGCGGTGCCGATGTTCCCGCCGATCGTGCAGGTCTCCCAGCTCGACGGGTCGGGCGGGTAATACAGGCCGTGTTCGGCGACGGCACGTGAGAGCACCGCGTTGACGACACCCGGTTCGACGACGGCGATCCGGTCGACCGGGTTGATCTCCAGGATGCGGTCCATCTTGACCAGGGAGAGCACGATGCAGCCGTCGGTGGCGTTGGCGCCGCCGGACAGGCCCGTGCGGGCCCCCTGGGGGACGACGGGGACGCGGAGCTCGGTGGCGGTCCGCATCACGTGCCGGACCTGGTCGACGGTGCGCGGGAGCACGACGGCCGCGGGGGTGCCGGCCGTGCAGAAGCTCGCCATGTCGTGGGCGTAGGAGGCCGTGACGTCCGGGTCGGTGAGGAGCGCCTCGGGGGGAAGCCCGGTGCGCAGGGCCGCGTGGAGCCGGGTCGGGAGGTCCGCCCGGCGGTCCCTCTGGAGATCGTCGTCCATGCGTCAAGACTGGCACCGGGGGCCATCGGTGTGAACCCGCCGGGGCGGGCGCTTCGTGTGGTCTTCGTACCGGCGTCGGGGGGCGCACAGTGAGCGCCATGAAGAGCGAGAACGTGTCGAGGACGGTGCTCGCGGCGGGTGTGGGGGCGGTGCTCGCGGCGGCCGCCCTGGCGTACGTCCCCGGGATCGTCGACCCCGGGCCGCCACGCGCGCCCGGTCCTGCCGAGCGGGCGACGAGCGCCGCGCACGCCGGCGCGCAGGCGGCGCTGCCGGACCTGGCCGCGCTGATCACGGACCGGGAGACCTGGCTCGGCGACCACCCGGGCGACGCGGAGTCGTGGGCGGTGCTGGGCGCCGCGTACACCGAGCGGGGGACGCGCACCGGCGACGTACGGGACTACCCGCTCGCGGAGCGGGCGCTCAAGCGCTCGCTGGCCGAGCGGCCGGCGGCGCGCGGCAATCCGGCGGCGGAGCTGGCGCTCGGGGCGCTCGCGGGGGCGCGCGGCGACTGGCGGACCGCGCGGGAGCTCGGCGAGCGGGTGCGGAAGGCCGAGCCGAAGCGCTGGCCGGTGTACCCGCTGCTCATCGACGCGTACAACGGCCTCGGGCAGTACGGGAAGGCCCGCGAGGCCCTGGAGAGCCTGGAGGGGCTGCACGGGGGCGCGGTGGTGCGGGCCAGGGCCTCGGGGACGTACCGCGACCGGGGGTGGCGCGAGGGCGCCGACGCGGCGGCCCTGGACGCCGTGGCGCTCGCGGAGGCGGACCCGGACAAGGCGGCGGCGCTCGGGCGGCTGGGGGACCTGGCGTGGGAGCGCGGCGACGCGGCGGAGGCCCTCGCCCGGTACGAGTCGGCGCTGCGGCTCGTACCGGACCACGGCCCGTCCCTCGCGGGGCGTGCGCGGGCGCACGCGGCCCTGGACCGGCCGGAGGAGGCGCTGCGCGACTGGCGGGTGGCGCTGGCCCGGCTGCCGCTGCCCGAGTACCTGCTGGAGGCGGGCGAGCTGGCCGAGTCGATGGGGCTCGACGGCGACGCGCGGACGCTGTACCAGCGGCTGCGGACGGGCTCCTGGGTGCGGGCGGAGGTCGTGCTCGGGCTGCTCGACGCGGACCACGGCGACCCGGCGGCGGCGGAGCGGCGGATGCGGGCGGAGTGGGCGCGCGGGCACCGGTCGGTGGCGGCGGCGGACGCGCTGGGCTGGGCGCTGTTCCGGGCGGGGAAGGTGAGGGAGGCGCTGGGGTACGCGAAGCTGGCCACCGAGGAGGGACTGCGCAGCGCCCTGTTCACGTACCACCGGGGCGAGATCGAGCGGGCCCTCGGCCGGGAGGGGCCGGCGCGGCGGCACCTGGCGGAGGCGGTGCGGATCAACCCGCGCTTCTCGCCGCTGCACGCGCGGCGGGCGACGGAGTCGCTGGCGGCGCTCGGGGAGTGGTCGGACGAGCTGCCGAAGGAGCTGCGCGCGCGGGAGGGGGCCCGGGGCGAGGAGCCCCGGACCCCCTCCTAGCGCGCGGGGGTGCTACAGGTTGCCGCGCTTCTCCTGCTCGCGCTCGATCGCCTCGAACAGGGCCTTGAAGTTGCCCTTGCCGAAGCCCATGGAGCCGTGGCGCTCGATCATCTCGAAGAAGACGGTCGGGCGGTCCTGGACCGGCTTGGTGAAGATCTGGAGCAGGTAGCCGTCCTCGTCGCGGTCGACGAGGATCTTCAGCTCGCGCAGGGTCTCGACGGGCACGCGGGTCTCGCCGGCCCACTCGCCGAGGGTGTCGTAGTACGAGTCGGGGGTGTCGAGGAAGGAGACGCCGGCGGCGCGCATCGCGCGGACGGTGGCGACGATGTCGTTGGTGGCGAGGGCGATGTGCTGGACGCCCGCGCCGCCGTAGAACTCGAGGTACTCGTCGATCTGCGACTTCTTCTTCGCGATGGCGGGCTCGTTGATCGGGAACTTCACCTTGAGGGTGCCGTCCGCGACGACCTTCGACATGAGGGCGGAGTACTCGGTGGCGATGTCGTCGCCCACGAACTCCTTCATGTTGGTGAAGCCCATGACCTGGTTGTAGAAGCCGACCCAGTCGTTCATCTTGCCGAGCTCGACGTTGCCGACGCAGTGGTCGATGGCCTGGAAGGTGCGCTTGGCCGGCGGCTCGACGATCGGGTTCGCGGGGACGAAGCCGGGGAGGTACGGGCCGTCGTAGCCGGAGCGCTCGACGAGGGTGTGGCGGGTCTTGCCGTAGGTGGCGATGGCGGCGAGGACGACGGTGCCGTGCTCGTCCTTCAGCTCGTACGGCTCGGTGATGCCGGTGGCACCGTGCGCGACGGCGTAGGCGTACGCGGCGCGGGCGTCCGGCACCTCGATGGCGAGGTCGACGACGCCGTCACCGTGCTCGGCGACGTGGTCGGCGAGGAAGCGGCCCCAGTCGGTCGAGACCTTGATGACGGAGGTGAACACGAAACGGGCGGCGCCGTTGGTGAGGACGTAACTGGCGGTCTCGCGGCTGCCGTTCTCCGGTCCGGAGTAGGCGACCAGCTTCATGCCGAAGGCCGTGGAGTAGTAGTGCGCGGCCTGCTTGGCGTTGCCGACGGCGAAGACGACCGCGTCCATTCCCTTGACCGGGAAGGGATCGGCCTCGCGCGCGGCGGAAGGGGTGTGCTCGATGGTCTCAGTCATGGCAGCAATGTCCCGCCGGACGGCAAGGTGCGCAAGAGTTTGCTTTTCTACTGGTCAATCTGCACAGCAGTCGCCGAGTATGGCGGTGCGACTTGTACATCCTGACCACGGAGAGGCCGCTATGGCGATCGATCATTTGGACGGCCGGCTGATCGCACTCCTCGCACGGGAACCGCGGATAGGGGTCCTGGAGGCCTCGCGGCGGCTCGGAGTGGCACGCGGAACGGTGCAGGCCCGGCTCGACCGGCTCCAGGCGAGCGGGGTGATCAGGGGGTTCGGCCCCCAGGTGGACCCGGCGGCGCTGGGCTATCCGGTGACGGCGTTCGCGACGCTGGAGATCAAGCAGGGGCAGGGCGCGGACGTGCGCGAACACCTGGCGACGGTCCCCGAGGTGCTCGAACTCCACACGACGACGGGCCACGGGGACATGCTGTGCCGGCTCGTGGCGCGCTCGAACGCGGACCTCCAGCGGGTGATCGACAAGGTGGTGGCGTTCGAGGGGATCGTGCGGGCGTCGACGGCGATCGTGATGGAGAACCCGGTGCCGCTGCGGATCATCCCGCTGGTGGAGCAGGCGGCGGGCGCGGAGTGAGCGACGGGTGAGGCGCCGGCCCCGCTCGTCTTCCCCTCGTGGCGGGGCATGGACACCGCGCCGTCGCCGAAGGACATGCCCGGCCCGCCAGGTCCGGGTGCGGCGGGCGGCGGGGTCAGCAGCTCGGAACCTTCGACTCCTGCCCCTGTCCCAGGGCCCGCAGGGACTCCACCGCGTCGTTGAGGGTGGTGACGGGGACGAGCCTGAGGCCCTCGGGCCGCTCCGCCTCGGCGTCGGAGCACTCGTCCTTCGGGACGAGGAAGACGGTGGCGCCGTCGCGGGCGGCGGCCTGGGTCTTGAGCGAGACCCCGCCGACGGCGCCGACCTTCCCGTCGGGCGTGATCGTGCCCGTGCCGGCGACGGTCTTGCCGCCGGTGAGGTCGCCGCCGTCCCCGTCGCCGTCGAGCTTGTCGACGATGCCGAGGGAGAAGAGCAGGCCGGCGCTGGGGCCGCCGATGTCGGCGAGGTGCAGGGTGACCTTCACCTTGGCGGGGTCGAGGTCGAGGTGGTCGAGGGCGGCGAGGGTGGCCGCGTCCTGCGACTGCTGCATCTGGCCGAGGTTGTGCTTCTCGATCTCCTCGTCGGACGTGCCCGTCGGGTAGACGGAGTCGTGCGGGAGGACGGCGCGGTCGGTGCGGAACCAGGCGTCGGTCACGTCCCCGAGGTCGACCTCGGTGGAGGGGCCGGTGGCGACGATGGTCGTCATCCGCAGCTGCCCGGTGGTCGGACGGACCGGGGCACCGGTGATCGTGATGACCTCGCGCCCCTTGTCCTCGCCGAGCACGTCGGCCGTCGTGCCGGGCTGCGCGATGACGTACGGCAGCGGCGCGAGCGCGACGACGGCGAACAGCGCGGCGGCGGGCAGCGCGCAGAGCGCGAGGGCACGGGGACGGGAGAGACTGGAGAGCACGTCCCCAATCTACTGGGGCCCGGAGGATCCGTTCCCGACGCCCCGCGCTCCACGGGCTGTCTACCGCAGGGCGTCGGCGACTTCCCTGGCCGCGTCGACGACGCGGGGGCCGACGCGCTCCGGGACCGCGTCGGTGAGCATGACGACGCCGACACTGCCCTCGACTCCGGTCACCCCGACGAGCGGGGCCGCGGCGCCGCTCGCACCCGCCTCCAGCTCGCCGTGGGTGAGGGTGAAGCCGGGTTCGATCAGGGAGCCCTGGCGGGCGGCGAGGATCGCGCGGCCGGCCGCGCCCCGGTCCAGCGGGTGGCGGAAGCCCGCCCGGTAGGCGACGTGGTAGTCGGTCCAGGTCGGTTCGACGACGGCGACGGCGAGCGCCTCCGCCCCGTCGACCAGGGTCAGGTGGGCCGTCGCCCCTATGTCCTCGGCGAGCGAGCGCAGCGCCGGGAGGGCGGCCTCGCGCACCAGCGGGTGCACCTGGCGGCCGAGCCGCAGCACACCGAGGCCGACGCGGGCACGTCCACCGAGGTCGCGGCGGACGAGGGCGTGCTGTTCGAGCGTGGCGAGGAGCCGATAGACGACGGTCCGGTTGACGCCGAGTTTGTTGGACAACTCGGTGACCGTCAGGCCGTGGTCGGTGTCGGCGAGCAGTTTGAGGACTCTGAGTCCTCTGTCGAGCGTCTGGGAGGTCTCCGCGGTCACGACGCCCTCTCCTTCGGAGTGAGTGGCGGCGGGCTCTCACGGGATCGCGACGCCGGTCCCGTCGGCGACGCACGTCAGAGGCCGCCGGCAGGAAGGGGTACACCGGCTGCGCTCCGCGGCGGCGCTGCCACGGGGCGATTGCTTTGAGCCGGGACAGTAGCGACCCGCTCCGCTCAGCGGAAGACCTCGTCCAGAATCCGGGCGTCGGCGACCGGATAAAGACGGTTCGGGACCTTCGCCGGCCTGATGGGGGACTTTGGCGGACAAGATCCCCCCGGCTGTGCACCTAGCGTGGACAGTGCCCGGAGATCGACCGTGGGGGCCGGTCTCCGAGTCGGATCCCGTCGCCGCGGGATGCGTGAGGCCCGTACGCGCAGACTCGTACGGGCCTCAGTCACATCTCCACGGCCTGGGCTAACGCATGCGCGTGGCCCACTCCTGGACCTTCTTGATCCGCTCGCGGATCTGCCCGGCCGTCGCCTCGGCGCTCGGCGGGCCGCCGCACACCCGCCGCAGCTCGGTGTGGATCACGCCGTGCGGCTTGCCGGTCTGGTGCACGTACGCGCCGACCATCGTGTTGAGCTGCTTGCGCAGTTCGAGCAGCTCCTTGTGGGAAACGACAGGCCGCCGCTCGGCGGGGAGTTCGAGCAGGTCCGCCTCGCTGTCCGGCTTCTTGCGGCTGTGCGCGATCTGCCGGGCCTGCCGCTTCTGCAGCAGCAGCTGGACCTGGTCGGGTTCGAGGAGCCCGGGGATGCCCAGGTAGTCCTGCTCCTCGGCACTGCCCGGGTGGGCCTGCATGCCGAACTCCGCGCTGTTGTACAGCACGCGGTCGAAGACGGCGTCGGACTCCAGGGCCTCGAACGGCAGCATGTCCTGCTCGCCGGTGTCCTCGTCCTGCTGGCGCTCGGCCTCCGCCATCTCCTTCTCGGACTCGGCGTACGGGTCCTCGTCCTCGCCCGCCTTCTTCGGCTTGTCGAGGACGTGGTCGCGCTCGACCTCCATCTCGTTGGCGAAGCCGAGGAGGCTGGGGATCGTCGGAAGGAACACGGAGGCCGTCTCGCCGCGCCTGCGCGAACGCACGAAGCGCCCGACGGCCTGCGCGAAGAAGAGCGGGGTCGAGATCGTGGTCGCGTACACGCCGACGGAAAGGCGCGGGACGTCGACGCCCTCGGACACCATGCGGACGGCGACCATCCAGCGGTCGGTGCTCTCGCTGAACTCGTCGATGCGGTTCGAGGCGCCGCTGTCGTCGGAGAGGACGACCGTCGCCTTCGTCCCGGTGATCTCGCGGATCAGCTTCGCGTACGAGCGGGCCGAGTCCTGGTCGGAGGCGATGACGAGGCCGCCGGCGTCCGGGATCGACTTCCGGACCTCGGTGAGCCGCTGGTCGGCGGCGCGCAGCACGTTCGGCATCCAGTCGCCCTTGGCGTCGAGCGCCGTGCGCCAGGCCTGCGAGACGGCGTCCTTCGTCATCGGCTCGCCGAGCCGGGCCGCGATCTCGTCGCCCGCCTTGGTGCGCCAGCGCATGTTGCCGCTGTAGGAGAGGAAGATGACCGGCCGGACGACGCCGTCGCCGAGGGCGTTGCCGTAGCCGTACGTGTAGTCAGCGGACGACCTGCGGATGCCGTCGTTGCCCTCCTCGTACGTGACGAAGGGGATCGGGTTGGTGTCCGACCGGAAGGGCGTACCGGTGAGCGCGAGGCGGCGCGTGGCGGGCTCGAAGGCCTCCAGGCAGGCCTCGCCCCATGACTTGGAGTCACCGGCGTGGTGGATCTCGTCGAGGATGACGAGGGTCTTGCGCTGCTCGGAGCGGTTGCGGTGCAGCATCGGGCGGACGCCGACGCCGGCGTACGTGATGGCGACGCCGTCGTACTCCTTGCTGAGCGGCCCGGCGCTGTAGTCGGGATCGAGCTTGATCCCTATCCGGGCCGCGGCCGCCGCCCACTGCTTCTTCAGGTGCTCGGTGGGCGCGACGACGGTGATCTGCTGCACGACGTGGTGGTGGAGCAGCCAGGAGGCCAGGGTCAGCGCGAAGGTGGTCTTACCGGCGCCGGGCGTGGCGACCGCGAGGAAGTCACGGGGCTGCTCCTGGATGTACTTCTCCATGGCCCCCTGCTGCCAGGCACGCAGCTTGTTGGCGGTACCCCACGGGGCCCGTCCGGGGAAGGCGGGAGAAAGGTGATGGGAGGAGGCGGTGGTAGTAGTCACGATCTCCGGGTTCGACGCTCGTCACGGATGACAGTTCCAGATATGACAACCGGGCCACCTTACCGGCGGCCCGGCCGGAACCTCGTATGAAACGGGGTGCGTGTACCCGGGGTGCGACTCAGCTCACGTCGGGGGCGATCAGCTCGCGAAGGGCCTCCGCGATCACCCCGACCTCGTCGATCTCACCGGTGGCCACGGCGATGACCAGGCGTTCCGCGGCGTCGATGTCGGGCCGCAGCTGGACGCCGTTGATGGCGAGGAAGGTGACGCAGGACAGCCAGGCGGTGCGCTTGTTGCCGTCGACGAAGGGGGGGTTGACCGCCAGGGACTGCAGCAGCGCGGCGGCCTTCTCCACAAGGTGTGGGTATGCCTCTTCGCCGAACATCGCGGCCGAGGGGCGATGCACCGCCGAGTCGAGCAGTCCGGCGTCGCGAACGACGATCTTCTGGTCGTCGACCGCGTGCTCGGCGATGAGGAGGACGTCCTCGGGAGAGAGGTAGACCCAGGTCACTTGAGCCTCTCCATCAGCTCGTGCCACTTGGCCGCCTGCTCCATGGCCGTCTTGCGCACGATGGCCTCCTGGGCGGTACGCGTCAGGTAGTCGTCGACGGCCCGCAGCAGTATGGCGTGCATGCTCGTGCCCTCCTGCTCCGCGCGCAGCTTGAGGGCCTCGGTCTGGTCGTCACGGAGACGCAGGTTCATAGCCATACCAGAACGGTACCACCATGGGGTCATTCTAGTACCAGATTTATCGATCCGACCGCGGCTCCGCGTGCAGCCGCGTCGCGACCCACGCGCCCACCGCCGCCACCCCCGCCATCGGCAGGAAGACCGCCGCGAAGGCCGCCGGGTGGGAGCTCTGTGCCGCGTCCGCGGTCACCGCGTGACCGGCCGCGCCGCCGCCCAGCGCCGCGAAGGCCGCGCCGCCGACGGCGAGGAGGAGGACGTTGGAGAGGCCGTCGGAGATCTGGAGCGCGGCCGAGTTCGCGCCCGCCTCCTCCGGCGGCGACAGCTTCATGAGCAGCACGCTCGTCGAGGAGATCACCACGCCCATGCCGAAGCAGCTGAACGCCCACACCACCGCGACCACCCACACCGGCACCGCCGTGATCAGGACGCTCGGCACGGCCCCGATGCCGAGGGCGACGAGGACCATACCGAGGACGACGAGCCGCTCGCGGTACGGCTCCGTCCACGGCCGCGACTGGACCCAGGAGCCGAGCGCCCAGGTCAGGCCGCCGAGGGCCAGCGAGAACCCGGCCATGGTCACGCTCACGCCGCGCTGGGTGACCAGCATCAGCGGGATGAAGGACTCGGCGGCGATGAAGGATCCGGCGGAGATGCCGCGCAGCAGGATGACGGAGGGCAGCCCGCGCGCCGCGCGGACGGTGCCGCGCGGCAGGAGGCCCCGGATCGCGGGGACGAGGAGGGCCGCGCCCAGCGCGGCGGGGAGCAGCGCGAGCCAGCGCAGCTCCTGGCCCGCGTACTGGAGCAGCCCCGCGCCGGCCGAGATGGCGAGCGCGAGGACGATCCGCCGCCGGTCCCAGGGCGCGAGGGGCGCGTCCGGGTCGGTGGGTCCCGAGGCGGTCCGGCGGATCGCGGGGAGGGCGAGGGCGAGCGGGAAGACGACGAGCATCGGGATGCCGAGGAAGACCCAGCGCCAGCCGAGGTGCTCGGTGATCGTCCCGGCGGCGAGGGGGCCGACGACCGAGGGGACGACCCAGCTCGCGGCGAACGCGGCCATGATCGCGGGCCTGAGGTGTTCCTCGTACGCGCGGCTGACGATCACGTACAGCGCGACGATGACGAGCCCGCCGCCGAGGCCCTGGACGGCCCGGCCGAGGATGAACTGCCACATGTTGCCGGCGGTCCCGGAAAGGAGCAGGCCGGCGGCGAAGGCGGTCATGCCGCTGGTCAGGGAGGCGAGCGGGCCGCTCCGGTCGGACCACTGGCCGGCCAGGACCATGCCGAAGAGGCTGGTGGTGAAGTACGCGGAGAAGGCGAAGGCGTAGAGGTGGACGCCGTCGAGCTCGCGGGCGGCGACCGGCATCGCCGTGCCGACGGCGGTCGCCTCGAAGGCGATGAGCAGGACGACGGAGACGATGCCGATGCTGAGCGCCCGGTGGGCGGCGTCGAGGACGGTGCCCCGGGGGGCGGGCGGGTCGTCGACGGGTGCCGGGTTCCCGGCGGTGCCGAGATCGGGGGATTCGAGGGCGCTCATCCCCCCAGAGTAAGTGGCCAACCGGGCAATGACCCCTGTCGGGAGTCCTGCTCGTCCTCCGCCCTTGGTCGTACGTCCCGACACGCGTCCGGCGGCCGGTGCGGCCCGATTGTGAACGCGGTATGGCAGTCGCGTGGCGCGGCCCCGGCACCCCTTGAGCCCCTTCCGGGCCCCGCCCTACGGTCGTACCAGTGCGGAGGACGGGCAGGAACGGTCCGAAGCACCGCGACCGTGTGCCCGAGTGGTTCAGGGGCTCGCCTGCAAAGCGAGTAACGCGGGTTCAATTCCCGCCACGGTCTCTGACGAAGTACCCGTACGGGACCTTCAGGTCCGTCCGTTCCCAGCCGGTCACGGCTGACCGCGCCACTTCCTCGTCTCGAGGACGGGCCGGTCCGGCAGCCCCGCGTTGTTCTCGCACTCCAGCTTCTTCACGACCCCGAGCGCGACGGAGTGGAGGACGGTCAGGTACGCCTCCCGGGTCGCGGTGGTGTTCTCCGGGTAGGCGCCCTTGGCCGGCTTGTCGAAGGCGAGAGAGGCCCCGACGGGCGCGGGCCGCTTGTCCGAGCCCTTGAGGAGCGGGCTCGTGCACTGGACGAAGAGGTAGGCCAGCTGGTTGTCCGTGCTGGCCTCGCGGCCCATTGCGTAGAGGTACCGGCCCTGGTTCCACCACTTCGTGGTGCCGTCGTCGTACAGGGCGTCGGCGTCGTGCAGCCAGACGTCGATGCCGAGCCCCTTCCTCGGGGAGGCGTCGGTGACGATCTCGCACGTCGCGGGGTGGCCCGGCGGCCTTCCCTCCCGGGCCTGGTCCGCGATCAGCGCGTCCGTCGTCCGCCCGACCCCGAGGCCCGACTCCTGGTACTTCTCCGTGCCGAGCACCGACGCGACGGCCTCGACCGCGGCCGGCGACAGCGTCCCGTCGCACTTCGGCGCGGGCGGCGCCGCCTCGTCCTCGCCGCTTCCGCAGGCGGTGAGGAGCAGCCCGAGGGCCAGCACGGTCGACACGGACCTCGACGCGGTCCTCGGCACGGACCTCGGCACCGACCTCGGCACGGACCTCGGCACGGACCTCGGTACGGACGCTTTTCTCATCGGACTTCCTCGGCGGTTCGGTGGGGGGACGGGGCGGCGCGGCCGGATCAGCCGGTCTCGGGGGCGTTGCCGATCTGGTTCGCGTGGTCGTTGCCCTTCGCGTAACCGCCGTCCACGGACTCGATCATGTCCTGCTTGAAGTCGCTGCTCACCTGGCCGCTGTGCATCGCGAGGAAGCGTTCCATCGGCGACTCGGCGCTGTACCGGCCCGCCGTGTAGATCGCCGCGTTGTCCTCGTGGATCTTGTCCTCGGTCGCGTCCTTGTGGTCGTCGACCGACTTGTCCGACCAGTCGCCGATGACCTGCCCGGCGAGCTGCTCCATGACCCCCGAGCCGGTGTCGACGGCGAGCGGGACGAGGACGGCGGCCGCGCCGACGGCGGCGGTGGCCGGCAGGAAGGCGACACCCGCCGCGATGCCGACGGTGGCGCCGAGCTCGACCCAGCCGGCCTTGGCCGCCTGCGCCTTCTCGTACTCCTCGTGCTTCTTCATGCCCTCGGCCTCGACCTGGTTGGCCCGCGACTCGTCCAGGATTCCCTGGAGGGTGGCGCCCGTGTAGACGGTCGAGCGGGCCTTCCCCTCGTCGATCTTGCCGTCCGGGCCGACCTGCGCTTCGAGCACGCTGGTGGTGTAGAGCCGTTCGGCGGTCGAGACGGAGGCGTACGCGTCCGGGTGCTGCCCGAGCGTGCTGAGGAACTTCGCCGCGTCCTCGCGTTCGAGCTTCATGTGGCCCTCGGGGTCCTTCGTCGGCGCGAAGGGGCTCTCCGAGTCGTTCTTGGCGAGCGCCCAGTTGAGGTCGTCGACGTAGCCGGCGCCCATGTGGCCGAGGCTGTCCGCGAGCGGCGACTGCCACTTCTTGAGGAGCTCGGCGTCGCCGCCGTACTTCGCGACGACGTCCGTCATGATCTGGGCGGTGGTCTCGTCCCGCTTGAGCTCCGGCGTCGGGTCGTCCCAGGCGTGACCGAGCGTCGCCGCCTCCAGGGCGTGGCCGAGCGCGTCGGGCATGTAGTCGGCGGACTTCTTGGCGTCGTCCGGGTCGTGGCCGTCGATGTCGGGGAAGAGGTCGTACTTCTCGTTGGCGAAGAAGTCGAGGTAGCTCCCGATCTTCTGGCCGTCCTTGTCCTTGCCGAGGTCCAGCTCGCCGCCGACGGTGCCGTCCTCCTTGTACGAGGTCAGCGGGTCCTTCGAGAAGAACTCCTTCGAGGCCTCCGGGCTGTGGCCGAGCGCTTCGAGCATCGAGATCATCGGGTCGTACCCGGCGCCGTTGACGCCGGAGGGGTTGTACTGGTTCTTCAGCCCGCCGCTGATCATCGACTTGCTGTCGGCGAAGAGGTACGGGTCCTTCGCGTGGAGCTGGGTGACGTGCTCGGCGATCGGGACCAGGAACTTCTTGTCGTAGTCGCCGTAGCGCATGATGCCGCCGAGCAACTGGTAGCCGAAGGCGGGGTTGTTGTCGTACTTGACGAGCGGGATGCGCTCGGTGCCGAGCTTCCGCATCTCCGTGGACCACTTGTCGGTCCAGGCGTCGCCGCCCTGCGTGGCGGTCGCGAGGTTGAGGCCCAGGTTCTTCTGGAGCGCCTGGACGTCCGCGAGGCGCTCCTTGTCGACCTTCGTGTAGTCGTACGTGTCCGTCGACAGCTGACCGAAGAACTCCAGGGAGCCCTTGGGGCCGAGGCCGTCGTAGAAGGTGCGGGAGAACTCCTTCGAGCCGCTGTTGTCCTTCAGCAGCTCGTTGAGGCGGACCAGTTCCTCGTGCGAGATCTCCCGGCCCTTCTTGGCCAGGTCGACGGCGCGCTGCGCCTCCTCGGCGTCGAGGCTCGTGTACTTCGGGGCGCTGAAGTTGTGCTGGTCGCCGGTGATGTTGGCCTTGAGCGCGTTGGAGCAGGACACGTCGGCGTCGTCGCAGGTCTCGACGATCGCCTCGATCCGCTTCTGCATCGCCAGGATGTCGGCGTGCTCCTTGCGGACCATGTCCTGGAAGTCGGGGTCGTGCCGCATGCCCTGGTCCTTCGTCGAGGAGAGCGGCTCGCGCGCCTCGACGGTCCCGTCGGCCTTGACGAAGAAGCCCTTCGCGGGCGCCTCGGAGTCGGCGATGTCCTTGAGGTCGTCCTTCGCCTTCTTGAAGGCGTTGTAGCCGTCCTCCAGGACCTTGTGGATGCCGTCGGCGGCCTTGGCGGCGTCCTCGAACTCCTTGGCCGTCTTGTCCACGAACGGCTTGGTGACCTCGGCGTTCACCCCGCGCCAGTAGTCGTCCTTGGCCTTCGCGGCCATCGTCGTCCGGGCATCCTGGGCGAGCTTGTCCAGCTTGCCCTTCATCGCGGACCAGTCGTCGGCAGCGGCCTTCATCTTGTCGAGCGGCGCGTGGACGATGTTGTCGTACGTCAGCACAGCAGGTCCCCCGCCTACTTGAGGTATTCGTTGATCTTGGACGCCGCGAGGGACGCCCGGATGTCTTCCTCTTCCTTCGCGTGGGAGGCCGCGCTGTAGTCGAGGTGGTTGGAGATGTTCGCGCAGGCGTCGGCGAGCGTGTTCAGCTGCGAGCCCCAGGTCTCCTGCACGGTCGACATCGCGGAGCCGGTGCGGAAGCCGTTGGTCGACAGGCCGGTCGCGGCCTCGGTCGTGCTCGTACGGGCGTGGTTGCCGTCCTTCACCAGGCGGCCGTGCAGGGCGTACGCGGCGCTGCCGATCTCCCCGAGCTTGTCCTGGTCGACGCTGAGGTCGGCGCTGCCACCGCCACCGCCACCGGAGTCGGGGGCGACCTGGTTGAGCCTCATGCTCACGTTGGCCGTGGACGTCGTGCGTACGGACGCCCACTCCTCTTCGAACGACATGCTCTCCCCCGTGCGGTGTTCGATCCTGCGGTGTTCGATCCTGCGGTGTTCGCTCTGCGGTTCCGGCTCTGCGGTTCCGGCTCTGCGGTGTTCGCTCCGCGGTGCCCGATCGTGCGGTTCCGGCTTCGCCTCAGCAAGTTCCGGAAGTTCCGGGCCGTGGAAAACACGGCGATCGTAGTCCCCCGGCCAGGCGTTCGAGCAATTCCGGCCGGGAAATTCCGCACGGAGCGAGATCTTCACGGCGCTTCACCCGGCCCGCACCCCCACTTCACCTTCGCAACCCGGACAGCCCGGACGTACCGGCCGGGACCGGGGGAGGCGGCCTCGATAGGCTCGTCCCGCCCCGGGTGTTCCCGGGCGCGTCTGTGACGACAGGGGGAGTCAACGGTGGAACGGCCGCGCACGCGAGGAGACCGGCGCACCGGCCCGTACCGGCTCGTCACCCGCCTCGACCCGCCCGGCACCGCCGTCCCCTGCCACCGCTTCGTCGCCCGCGGCGGGGACGAGTACGGGGACGGGTTCGGGGACGGGTTCGGGTCCGGGGGCGAGGCCGGGAACAGGTTCGCGGGCGAGGCCGGGGACCAGCTCGGGAACGGGAACGGGGACAGGTACGGGGACGGCGGGCGTACGGTCTTCCTCACCGCCCCGCTGCCCGGCGCCGACCCGACGCTCTTCGCCGCCGAGGCGGAAGCCGCCCACCGGTACGTCGGCCCCTGGACCGCCCCGGTGACCGACCTCGCCGGCCCGGACCCGGCGACCGGCGACGCCCCCTGGTACGCGAGCCCGTACGTCCCCGCGCTGCCGCTCCCCGTGGCCCTCGCCGTCCACGGCGGCCCGCTCCCCGAGACCACCGTCCGCGCCGTCGGCGCCGCCCTCGCGGAAGCCCTCGCCGTCGCACACGCCCAGGGCGTCACCCACGCCGGGGTCTCCCCCGCCGCCGTCCTGCTCACCGCCGACGGCCCCCTCCTGACCTGCTTCGGCGCGGTACGGGCCGCCGGACCCGACGGCACGCCCCGCACCGGCCTGCCGGGCCTCGACCCGGGCGCCCTCGCCCCCGAGCAGGCCGCGGGCGGACGCCCGCGCCCGCCGGGCGACGTCTACGCGCTCGGCGCCGTCCTCGCGTTTGCCGCCACCGGCCACACCGTGCCCGAACGTGAGGAGCTCCCCTCGGCGCTGCGCCCGTTGGTCTCCGCCTGCCTGTCCCGCGACCCGGCCGACCGCCCCACGGCGGCCGCCCTGACGTCGTCCCTCGCCCCGCCGTCCGCGCACGACACGGTCCTCGACTCGGCCGGCACGCTGCTCACGCCGGGCTGGCTGCCCGGCCGGGTGGTCGCGGCGCTGGCGAGGCAGTCGGCGGAACTGCTGGCGGCGGAACTCCCCGTACTACCGGCCCAGTCGACCGGTCCCTGACCGGCCTGACGGGCCTGACCCGCCTAACCTGCCCGACCCGCCTGACCGGCCCGACCGGCCCGACCCGCCCGACCGGCCTGACCCGCCTGACCCGCCTGACCGGCCACCCCACCCACCCGTCACCGCTCGCCGTCCGCCCCTGAAGGACCTCACCCGCCCATGCTGTCGCCCCTCACCCACGACGACCCGGCCGCCGTCGCCACGTACCGGCTCCTCGCCCGCCTCGGCTCCGGCGGCATGGGCACGGTCTACCTCGCGCGCTCCCCCGGCGGCCGTACCGTCGCGCTCAAGACGGTGCACGCGCGGCTGGCGGCCGACCCCGCGTTCCGGGCGCGGTTCCGCCTGGAGACGGACGCGGCGCGGATCATCGGGGCGCGGCACGGCGCGGCCGTGGTCGACGCCGACCCGCTGGCGGAGACGCCGTGGCTGGCGACCGAGTACGTGCTCGGCCCGCCGCTCGACGACGCCGTGGCGCTCGCGGGCCCGCTGCCGGAGCCGACCGTCCGCGCGCTCGGCGCCGCCCTCGCGGGCGCGCTGGCGCAGCTGCACTCCTCGGACGTGGTCCACCGCGACCTGAAGCCGTCGAACGTCCTCGTCACCGCGTACGGCCCGAAGATCATCGACTTCGGCATCGCGCGGGCTGCGGGCGACGACCACCTGACGCGTACGGGCGCTGCGGCGGGCACCCCCGCGTTCATGTCCCCCGAGCAGGCGAGCGGCGAGGAACACCCGCCCGCGGGCGACGTGTTCGCCCTCGCGGGCGTCCTGGTCTTCGCCGCGACCGGGCACGGCCCGTTCGGCACGGGCTCCCCGGCCGACCTGCTCTACCGCGTGCGGTACGCGGACCCCGACCTCGCCGGCGTACCGGCGGGGCTCGTCCCGGTCCTGACGGCGTGTCTCGCGAAGGACCCGGCGGCCCGCCCGACGACGGCGGCCCTGGTCGACCACCTCCACGACGGCCACGGCGAGTTCGCCGACCACCTGCCGCCGCCGCTGCTCGCCGACATCGCCCGCCGCGCCACCGACGTCTGGACCCACACCCCCCGCCGCCTCCCGGCCCCGGCCGAGTCCGCGACGGCCCCGACCGCCGCCGACCGGGGAAGGACGCCCCGGCTCTCCCGCCGCCGCCTCCTCACCTTCGGCGGCGGCGCCCTCGTCGGCACGGCGGCGGCGGGCGGCGGCCTCTGGGCGTGGCTGGGCTCGCGCGACGACACCCCGCCGGGCGCGACCCCGACGGCCGCGGGTCCCACGGCCGTACCGGCGACGACGGCGGCGGACGGGGCACCGAAGGCGGCGTGGCGGGCGGAGTCGCTGGACCGGGAGGAGCGGGCGATGCCGTTGGTCGCCGGGGGCGTCGTGGGCTTCACCGAGACGGTGTCGTTCCGTGCGTTCGACGGGCGGAGCGGGGCGATGCTGTGGGAGGACGGGTTGGTGGATCCCGAGCAGATCACCACGGACGGCACGTACTTCTACGTCTCCGAGGGCCCCAGCGACGGGCCCTCGGCCCTGACCGTCCGGATGCTGGCTGTCCGCACCGGCGAAGAGGCGTCCAGGAAAGTCACGATCAAGGGCTTCGAGGGCTCCCAGTTCGGCACGCAGCTTCTCGCCGCTGCCGGAGGCCGCCTCTTCGCCGCCTCCCGGATCGGCGACCGGTCGACCTCCGAGACGGGCTGGCACCTGATCGCCGTCGACCCGCGCACGGGGAAGGTGACGTGGCGGGAGCCGTACGCCTGGGACGGCGTCCGCCCCTGGCTCGCCGAGGTCGTCGGCGACCGGCTCGTCCTCGGCAAGAACAGCGGGGACTGGGAGGACTTCGTCGTCCAGGTCCGGGACGCCCGCACCGGCCGCCTGCTGTGGCGCAAGAGCGTCCCCCTCAAGGACTCGTTGCGGTACAAACCCGGCCAGCTCGCCGCCGACGACCGGCACCTCTACCTCGGCGGCGACCGCCTGCGCGCGCTGCGCCTCACCGACGGCGGGACGGCCTGGGAGTACGGCAAGGGCGGGTCGTTCGGCGTCCCGGTCGTGTCCGACGGTCTGGTGTACGTCAGCGAGGGCGGCCGGGGAATCGTGGCCGTCGGCGCCGGCCAGGGCACGAAGGCCTGGGAAGAGGCCCCCTCCGGCCGGAACCTGAGCCCGGAACCCCTCTCCACGCCCGTGGTCGGGACGACGCACGTCTACGCCCCCGTCCGCGGGGGCCTGAGCGCGATCGACCGCGGCACCCGCCGCTCGGTCTGGGTCTTCCCCACGGACGCGACGCGGTACGTCGTCGACACGGCGAGGACGCGGATCATCGGCGCGGGCCCGTCGTCGGTCGTGGCCCTCCCGTACGCCTGACCACCCCACCTCTCCTCAGGGAAGCAGCCTCGTGACCATCCAGCCCCTCTCCACCGGCGACCCGCTCCGGCTCGGCCCGTACCGCCTCCTCGGCGTCCTCGGCGAGGGCGGCATGGGCAAGGTGTACGTCGGCAGGGACGACCGCGGCACGCCCGCCGCCGTCAAGGTGCTGCGTCCCGAACTCGCCCACGACCAGCACCTCGCGCAGCGCTTCGTCCGCGAGGCCGCCATGGCGCAGGCCGTCACGAGCCCGGGCGTGGCGCGGATCCTCGGCGCGCAGACCGAGGGCGGACGGCCGTGGATAGCCGCCGAGTTCCTCGCCGGGCCGACGCTCGACGAGGCCGTGCGGGCGTACGGCCCGATGGACGTGGCGACGGTCCGCGCGCTCGCCGCCCGGCTGGCCCGCACGCTGCACGACATCCACACCGCCGGGCTGATCCACCGCGACCTCAAGCCAGCGAACATCGTGCTCACCTCCACCGGCCCCCGGATCATCGACTTCGGCATCGCACGCCCCGAGCACGGCCTGACGCTCACCACGACCGGCCAGATCCCGGTCACACCGGGGTACGGCGCCCCCGAGCAGGTCCTCGGGCAGCGCGTCGGACCGGCATCGGACGTGTTCTCGCTCGGCGCGGTCCTCGTCCACGCGGCGAGCGGGCGGCGCGCCTTCGACGCCGGGCACGTGGCGGCCCTCCAGTACGAGGTGGTGCACGGCGCCCCGGACCTGAGCGCCGTCCCGGCGGAGCTCCAGGAGCTCATCGGCCCGTGCCTGGCGAAGGACCCGGCGTACCGGCCCCTCGCCCCGCAGGTCGCCGAGGCCTTCGCGCCGCCCAAGGGCGCCGACCGCGCCTGGCGCAAGGGCCCGCTCGCCGAGGACATCAAGCGCCGCGAGAACGCCACGAAGCGGCTGGCGGCGCCCGAGGACACCGCCGTACCCTCCGCCGCGCCGACCCGGCGCCGCTTCCTGACGGCGGCGGCGGTCGGGGTGGCCGTCCTGGGCGCGGGCGGCGGCGCCGGGGCGTGGTGGCTGAACCGGGACGGGGCGAACTCCGCGACCGCCGACGTGCCCCCGGCCGTGCCGAAGCCGGAGGCGGCCTTCGCCTCGCTCATCGACAGCGAACCCGGCAAGGCCCCGGACGCGCTGTGGGGGCCACTGGACGTGACC
This sequence comes from Streptomyces sp. NPDC020807, assembly GCF_040641575.1. Lineage (NCBI taxonomy): Bacteria > Bacillati > Actinomycetota > Actinomycetes > Kitasatosporales > Streptomycetaceae > Streptomyces > Streptomyces sp. NPDC020807. Next base: position 76,088 of record NZ_JBFADU010000003.1, on the reverse strand, counting down.
GCCCCCGGCGGGCACCTGCCCCTGCCCGTACGGGACGTCCTCGTCGTCCAGGCGAAGACGGGCGGCCTGCTCGCCCTCTCCGTGACGGACGGGAAGGAACGGTGGCGCGCCGAGGACCTGAACGGGGACGCCGGTTACGCCTCCGTAGCCGACCGGCTCGTCGTCGGCGCCGCCGAGGACGGCGTCCTGCACGCCTTCGTCGCCTCCACCGGCAAGCACGTCTGGCAGACCCCGGCCGACGCGGTCGACGTCCTCGCCGCCGACGACACCCACGTCTACGTGGTGACGAGGGACGACCAGCTGCGCGCCGTCGACGCCTGGGCCGTCAGGACGTCCTGGAGCCGCCCGATGCTCTCGCCCCGCTCCTCGCTCGGCCCGGCCAAGGCCGCCGCGGGCGGGAAGCGGCTCGTGATCCACGGCCGGGACGGACAGGTCGACGTCGTCGACACGGCCACCGGCGAGACCGTGTGGAAGCTCAAGGACCAGGGCACCCACGGCCAGGCCCCGGCGATCGGCGGCGACACGGTGTACGTCGCCGGTCCCGACCTGATCGCGCGCAAGCTCGACGACGGCTTCTCCCTGTGGGAGGAGGAGACCGGGAACCTCGGCGACCGGGACTTCGGCTGGAGCAGCCCGACCGCCGACGGCGATGCCGTCGTCGCCATCGACGGGTACCAGGCCTTCCGCCTCACCACCCTGGTGGAAGCCCGCACTTCGAGCACGGAGTGGAATGAGCCCCTCGGCGAGCTGGGCAGCACGAGCCGCTCGGTGACCGCCCCTGTGGTGGAGGGCGGGACGGTCTGGTTGCTGGAACCGGACGGCGACACCATGAAGGCGTTGAAGAAGTCGACGGGTGACACCCTGTTCACCGTGACGATGAAGCGCGAGGGCCCGTACCAGCTGGTGAGCGACGCCCACCGCGTCTTCCTCGGACGCGGCGGCCGGATCGCGGCGCTTCCGGTCTACGGCGAGTAGCCCGGCCTACGCCCCCGGCGGCACTCCCCCGGCGAGCCCGGTGTCGGCGCAGCCCAGCTCGGCGGCGACGTGGCCGGCCGCCGCATTGGCGACGGTGATCAGTCGGGCGCGGCTATCGGGGCCGCCGTCCGTCGTCGCTCCGTCAGGTCCCCACACGGCCGTCTCCACGACGAAGGGGTGGGCGGGCGCCGGGAGACGGCAGGCGAAGAACACCTTGCCCAGGTCGTCGTCGGCGTAGGCGCGCAGGCCGGTGGCGTACGACGTGACCTCGTCCGCGCGCCGGGGATCCGCCGGGGGCGCGGCCTTCACGGGCCTCAGCTCGACCCGTACGGTCTTCTCGCCGTCCTCGGCGCCGAGCAGCCAGCAGTACGGGACCGCCTGCGGCCGGTACGCGTCGGCGAGCGGCGCACGGGAGGCCTCACGGAGCAGCGTGAGGGCCTTGTCGGGCTCGGAGAGGTCGGCGCGGAACCGGTCCTCACCACCCAGACGTTGGAGCGCACCGGCGGTCACCGGGTCCTGGGCGAACCCGTCACAGACCTCGGCCGCCGCACGCCCCTCCGCCCCGGCCGGGGCGTCCTCGCCGGAGCAGCCCACGAGCGCTCCGGCGAGCACGGCGACGACACCGAGCCGCGTCAGTACGGGTCGCACAGCGGGCGTCAGCTCCGCCGCGAGCGAAGCACCGGTACGGCGATGCCGACGCCGAGCAGCACGGCCGCGCCGATCCCGAGGCCGATCCACAGCCCGGTGTTGCCACCGTCGTCGTCGGCCGTCACCTGCGTGGCCGAAGCGGTGTCGGCGGCGGATGCCGAGGCGGAGGCGGCGGGAGCGCTGGGCGCGGCGGACGAGGCTTCGGCGGAGGGCGCGCCACCGGCCGGGTCGCCGGTCGTGGGCGGCGCCGAGGTCAGCGTCTCGTCGAGGTCCTCGATGGGCCGCACCCCGGCCGGCCCCGGGTCCCCGGGCGTCTTCACCGCGCGGAGCGGCCGCAGGATGCCGTACCCGATGAAGTCGCTGCGCTCCTCACCACCGGCGGGCTTGTTGATGGTGTTGAGCATGACCTTGAGGACCTGGTTGTTGGTCCAGTCGGGGTGCTTCGACCAGATGAGGGCTGCGGTGGCGGAGGCGAGGGCGGTGGCGTCACTCGTACCGGTGCCTGTGCACGTCCCCTCCGCGCAGGTGGTGACCACGTCCTTGCCGGGAGCGACGACGTCGACCTGGGGGCCCGACTGGGAGAACGAGGCGTACTTCCCGTCCTTGTCGGTGGCACCGACGCCGATGACGCCGGGGGTCGCCCCGGGGTATTCCACCGTGTTGCTCTTGTCGCCGGTGTTGCCGACGGAGGCGAACACCAAAGCCCCCTTGTCCAAGGCGTACTTCACGGCATCGGTGAGCGCTTGCGAACCCGCCCTCGAACCCTGCGAGATGTTGAGGACCTTGGCTCCCGCATCGACGGCGAATCGGATCGCCTGGGGCACGACCGTGTTGAAACGGCGCTCGCCCTCGGTCGCGCTCTTGTCGCCGTCGGCGGAAGCCCCGGGCACTCGTACGGAGAGAATCTTGGCTCCGGGAGCGAGACCGTACGCGCCCTTGCCGCCGTTCGCCGCGCCGGTACCCGCGATGAGGACGGCCATGCTCGTGCCGTGTCCGGTGTAGTCGGTGAGCTCGTCACCGTCCTTCTGCGGCGCGAAGTCCTTCCCCTTGAGAACCTGCCCCTTGAGGTCTGGCATCTTCTGGTCCACGCCGCTGTCGATCACCGCGACGGTGACGCCCTTGCCGGTGCTGAGCTGCCAGATCTCCTCGGCCTTCATCGCGGTCAGGTGCCACTGGCTGTCCCGAACGCCCTCCGCGTGTGCGGGCACGGAAGCGATGCCCACGAGCAGCATCCCCAGGGCGGCCGAACCGGTCAGGCGGGCACGGCGACGACGAATCCTGCTGGTAGGCATCTACTTCCTCGCGCTGATCAGTCGATGACGGGCGGCGCCGGACGGCGGTTGCCCTGCTGCCAGGTTTCCTCGTCCTCGACCAGGTAGTCGGGACGCTCTCCGTTCCGCTCCTCGCGCTCCTCGCCGGGGCGGGTCGTGCCGCCGCGTACGAGTCCGGTGCCACCGGCCGTGAAGGGCCGGGCGCCGCCACTGGCGCCGCCGGAGCGCTGCGCCTTGCCGCCGACGATCCCGCCGGTCTCACCGGCGAGGCGGCGGCCGGTCGCGCCGTTGCGGCCAGCACCCGAGCCTCCGCCCATGGCACCGCCCATCCCGCCGCCCATGCCCATGCCGCCGCGCCCGACGCCCGAGCCGTTGCGCCCGCCGGTCTCACCGCCGATGACGGTGCCGCGCGGAATGCCCGTGGCGGGCCGCCCCTGCGTGCTGGGCACCGCACGGCCACCGCTGATGCCCTCACGGATGGCGCCGGGCATACCGGGCAGGCCACGCCCGGAGCCGAGCGGGCCACGGGTGCCGCCGGTGACGGGGCCGGTGGAGGGCAGCGCTCCCGGCAGTCCGCCCTTGCCGGCGGTCGGAGGGATGCCTGTGGTGGTGATGAACGGCGGCGTGGCGCCGCCGTCGGGCTTGGTGACCGGCGGCGCGCCGCCGGGGTTCTGCCCGGTCGGTCCGCTCGGCCCGGTCGGTCCGGTCGTGCTCGGAGGCAGCGTCTCGACGCTGTCGATACCGAGGTCCACCGGGGTGTCGGGCCGCGTCTCGGTGTGACTGTCGGGAGTGGTGGGCGTGCTCGGCCCGCTCGGCCCGGTGGGGCCCCCGGACGGCGGCGTCGAGGGGGTGTCGGGCGTCGAAGGGGTGTGGGACTGCGAGGGAGGCGTGCCCGTGTCGGTGTCCGTCCCGGTGTTCGCGTCCGGTCGCGTCCCTGTGACCGTGTCGGACCGCGTCCCCGACCGCGTGTCGGGGGTCGAGGAGTGCCGCTCCCCGCCCAGAGTGCCGCCCCTGCTGCCACGATCACCGGCGTAGTCCGGCACGAACTCCCCCGGCGGCGGCGGAAACGTCGGCGGCTCCATGCTCGTCATGTAGAAGCCCGACCACTGGTACGCGGACGAGAGCCGCGTCATCTCGGCCGCCGCCTCCTGCTTGCTCTGCGCCTCCTTGGCCAGGATGTCGTCCAGCTTGTCGCTGGCCGCGGCGGCCTTCGCCGCATTGCGGGCGACGACGGCCGAGTCGGGGTCGTTGGGGTAGTCCTGCGCGGCCCGCAGGTTCGCCTTGGCCTGCTCGTTCGACGTGTAACGGGGGATGGCGCTCTTCGCGCTGGCGATGGCCTGCGAGGCGTTGGCCATCCAGGTGGCCGAGTTGCCGCTGTAGTCGCTGAGCGAGAGGGTCGAGCTGACGATGCTCATCGCCCACTCGTCGAACGCCTGCTGCGCCTCGCCCTTCCACTCCTCGTTGGCTCTGCCGACGCGGCCCTTGAGCTTTTCGGCGACGTCCAACAGGTCCGCGGATGCCTGCCGCAGGCGGTCGCCCGCGAGCCTGACAGAGGGCTCGCTGGCCTCGTCCAGCCACTCCAGCATCTTCTGGTGGGTCATGGCGTAGAAGTTGGTCCCGCCGTATCCGCTGCTCTCTGCGTCCCTCATCCTTCGCCTCTTCCCCGTGTGCCTCGTGACGCCGTCCGACCGTGCCGGCCCTAGCTGTAGGCGCTGTCGCCTTCGCTCGCGGCTTCCTGGCTGCCCTCGCTCGTCGGGACGCGTCCGGCTTCCCGGTCGGCCTTCGTCTTCGCCTCGTCGGTCCGCTGATGAATGTTGATCATCTTCTGCTTGACGTCGTCGTCCATCTCCTGGAACCCGTCGCGGGAGACGACGACCGCGATGCTGAGGCCTTCGAGGCAGTCCCTGAGGAGGCCGGAGAGCTCCGTCAGCTTGCCGACGACGGTGGAGTACGACGTGTAGACGCCGTTGGCCTCGCTCCAGCCGGCACCGCCGCCGCCGAACTGGCTGCGCTGGACGGGGTCGGCCTCGACCCTGCCCTTGTCGGCCTCGGAGGCGACGAGCTGGTCGATGATGGCGTCGATGCCCTGCTTGAGATCGGTCATCGTCTCGGCGTTGTACCGCACCGCCGCCGCGCTCATCCCGCGCATCGCGTACGACCCGCCCCCGTCCACGTAGGCTTCCATGCCCGCGCTCCTCCCCCGTGTGTTCGACAGTTCACTGTACTGACGAACGACGACAGCGCGCACCTGCCAGTTGCACAAGCAACCGACATCACACGGTTACGAATTGGGCACGGCAACCGCCGCCTGCGGCCTGATCGGGAGGCGGTTGACGGGGCGTCCGGTTGCCGCGCGTACCGCTGAGGCCACTGCTGCCGGTGAGGTGACGACCGGGACCGCGCTCGCCGCCTTCGCGCCGAACGGGGCCACCACGTCGCGTTCTTCGACGAGTTTCACGATGCGAATGTCCGGGGCATCCAGGGATGTCGGAAGTGCGTATCCGGTGAGGTCGGGGTGTCGGACCAGGCCCCGCGCCGTGCGGAGGTTCTCCGTGAGGGCCGCGCCGACGCCCTGGGTGACGCCCGCCTCGATGCGCACGGCGAGCTGGGCGGGGTTGAGGATCCGGCCGACGTCCTGGGCGACGGCCATCTCCACGACGCGGACCGCGCCGAGTTCGATGTCCACGTCGACGACCGCGCGGATCGCGCAGAACGCGAGGCCGACGAAGGCGTCGCCCTGGCCGTCCTCGTCGAGGGGCTCGGTCGGGTGGGGGCGGCACTGGGCGGTGGCCCAGAGTTCCTTGCCGTCCATCGCCTCCGTCACCGTCGTCGACAGGACGCCGTCGTACGAGGTGATCTTGCCGTCGGTGATCTGGAGGAGCTCCGTCGACATGCCGAACTTGTGGGCCAGCGGCTGGAGCAGCTGCGTGCGGACCATCTTCGCGGCCCGCTCGACCGCTCCGCCCGACACCCACGTGTGGCGGCCGTGGGCGGCCGGTCCGGCCGGCGGCTGGTCGGTGTCGACGGGGGCCACGTGGACCTCGTCGATGCCGAGGGTCTCCTGCACGATCTGGCGGGCGAGCGTGGAGAAGCCGGAGCCGGTGTCCACGGCCGAGCAGATGACGGTGGCGACGCCGTCCATGACGCGCACGGTCGCCGTGGAGACCTCGTCCATGCCCTCCGCGCCGAGCATGTGCACCATGCCGAGCGCGTAGCCCACGCCCCGCCGCACCGCGCCGGGTTCGCCCGCGCCCTCGGGTCCGCCGGGCAGCAGCCAGTCGTCCTCCGGGGTGTCCTTGGGGAGGGGCGGGAGGGGGAAGTCGCGTACGGCGGCGAGGAGTTCGGCCACGGGGGCGGGGCAGGTGACGGTCTGGCCGGTCGGCAGGATGTCGCCGGTCGCCATCACGTTCCGCATGCGCAACTCGGCCGGGTCCACGCCCAGTCTGGCCGCGAGCTTGTCCATCTGCGCCTCGTAGGCCGCGCACACCTGCATCGCGCCCTCGCCCCGCACGTGGCCGGACGGGGGGTTGTTGGTGCGGACCGCCCAGCCCTCCACGAAGGCGTGCGGCACGACGTACGGGCCGCACGCGAAGGCCACGGCCGCCGCGAGCGACTCCGACGAGGAGTCGGCGTACGCGCCCGCGTCGAGCAGGATCTGCGCCTCCACCTTCACGAGGCGTCCCTCGGCGTCCGCGTGGTGGCGGTAGCGCAGCAGGGTGGGGTGGCGGTGGCCGTGGCCGAGGAAGGAGTCCTCGCGCGTGGCGGTGAGCTTGACCGGGCAGCCGGTGCGCAGCGCGAGCAGGCCGAGCGGGATCTGGAAGCCCGGGTCCTCGCGGTCGCCGGTGGCGCCGGGGACGCCGGTGACGACGACCTTGACCTGCTCGGGCGGCAGGCCGAAGCAGGCGGCGGCCAGGTCGCGGTCGGTGTGCGGGTCGGTCGACGCGGTGTAGAGCTCGACGCCGCCGTCGGGGCGCGGGACGGCGAGCCCGGCCTCGGCGCCGATCGGCGCCGGGTCCTGGCGGCCGATCCGGTACAGCCCCTCGACGACGACCTCGCCGGTGGCCTCGGGGTCGCCGAAGCGGAGCGGGATGTGCCGGATCAGGTTGCCGTCGGGGTGCAGCGCCTCGGCGGCGAAGGCCTTCTCCGGGTCGGTGACCGGTTCGAGGACCTCGTACTCGACGGTGATCGCCGCGGCGGCGAGCCGGGCCGTGTCGGGGTGGTCGGCGGCGACGGCCGCGAGGGCCTCGCCGTGGTGGCGCACGAGGTCGGCGGCGAAGACGGGCCGGTCCGCGACCTGGCGGCCGTACGTCGCCGCGCCCGGCACGTCGGCGGCCGTCACCACGGCCCGTACGCCCGGCATGGACGTCGCGGCCGAGGTGTCGATGGAGACGATCCGCGCGTGCGGGTGCGGGGAGCGCAGGATCGCGGCCCAGAGCAGGCCCTCGGCCCACAGGTCGGCGGCGTACGGGAAGGTGCCCTCGGTCTTCGCGCGCGACTCGGCCTGCGGGAGCGAGGCGCCGAGGCCGTGCGCGACGGGCTCCGGGTCCGGAGCCGCCCCGGGGACGTCCAGGAACACGGGAGCGGGAATCGCGGTGGTCGCGTCGCTGCTCACGCCATGCCTCCGTCATGCGGGTGGGGAATCTGCTGCGGTACGTGGATGCCCTCGGCGGCCTCGGGGCCGGTGGGCGCGGTCGCGGCGGCGGTCGCCTCGCGTTCGGCGACGACGTCCCGTACGGCTTCGAGGACGCCGCGGTAGCCCGAGCAGCGGCAGAGGTTGCCGGCGAGGGCCTGTCGGGTCTCCAGCTCGGTGGGGGCGTGGTTGCCTTCCAGGAGGTCGTGCACGGTCATGCACATGCCCGGGATGCAGAAGCCGCACTGGACGGTGCCGCACTTCGACATGGCCCGCTGCACGTCGGACGGCTCGCCGTCCACGGCGAGGCCCTCGACCGTCCGCACCTCGGACCCGGCGGCGGTCGCCGCGGGCACCAGGCAGGAGGCGACGAGCCGGCCGTCGACCTGCACGTTGCACGCGCCGCACTCGCCCTGCGAGCAGCCGTCCTTGGCCCCGGCGAGGCCGAGGCGCTCGCGCAGGACGTAGAGCAGCGACTCGCCGATCCAGGAACCGGTGACGGGCCGGTCGGTGCCGTTGACCCGCAGCGTGTACGAGGTGTGCGGGTGCTCCTCGCTGTCGGTGGAGGCGTACGCGGGCACGGGCGCGGGCGGCGCCGGTACGGGCGCGTGCTCCGCGTCCGGTCCGGCCTCCGGGGCGACCTCGGGCCCGGCCTCGGGCGCCGTCTCCGGCTCGGACTCGGGCTCGGGGGCCTCGACGGCCTCCGGTCCGGCGACCCCCGGTCCGGCGGCCTCCGCGGCCCCGGCTTCATCGGCCCCGACTTCCTCGGTCACGGCCTCCCCGGCCGCGGCCACCGGCTCCTCCGGGAGCGCCCACGGCGCGGGCGCGCCGCCCGGCAGCGTCGGCGGGGCGTTCTCGTACGACGGCGCCTCGGCCTCGTACAGGGCCGCCTCGGGCTCGTACGAGGGCACCTCGGGCACGACCGCCTCCGGCTCCGGGGGCGCCTCGGGAACGATCTCCGGGGCCGTCTCCGGCACCGCCGGGATCTCCCACTGGCCCGAGGGCCCGGAGACCTCCGTGAAGTTCCACTCCGCCGTCGCGTGCGGGTCGTGCGGGGCATGTACGTCGTGCGCGGCGTGCGCGGCGTGCTCCGACTGGTCGAAGTACTGGACCTGCTCCGCCTCCGTCGGCAGGTGCACGTTCCACGTGCCCGTCGCCGCCGGGTCCGTCGCCGCCGCCTGGGTCAGCGGCTGGAGCGGGACGATCATCGGCGGCGTGTAGCCGTGGCCGGGTGCCTCCAGGGGCACGCCGTCCAGCATGAAGTCGGGCGGCAGCTGCACGAAGGCCGTGGCGCCTTCGTCGTAGCCCTCGCTCTGCGGGATCGGCTCCCAGGCGCCCGGCACCCCGCCGTGGCTCCCGTACGGGTTCCCCTGCTGTTCGTCGCCGCTCATGCCAGCGCCCTCCCCAGTGCCCGTCGGGCGAGTGCGGCGACGGTGCGCCGCAGGTGCAGTACGGCGGGGGGCAGCGGCTCGCCGCCCTCCGGGTCCGGGATGCAGGCGGCGGCGACGTACTCGCCGAACGCCGTCAGCGCCTCGGGGGCCAGCGCCCGGTCGTTGTCCCAGTCCACGAGCGAGGCGATCCAGCGCTCCGCCTCCAGGGGGCGCAGCGGCATCGGGGCGACGGCGCCGACCGCGCAGCGGACGCCGCGCCGGGCCGGGTCGAGGACGACGGCGACGGAGGCGGTGGCGCGGGCGGGACCGGTGCGGCCGGTGGCCTTGAGGAAGACCTGGGGGGCGTGCAGCAGCGGCACGCGGACGAAGGCGACGAGCTCGCCCGGGACCAGCAGGTCGCGGCCGGCGAGCAGGTGGGAGACGGGGATCTCGCGGTTGCCGAGCGGGCCGACGACGACGAGGTCGGCTTCGAGGGCGGCGAGGACGGGCAGCGAGTCGCCGGTGGGCGCGGCGGTGACGACGTTGCCGCCGAGGGTGCCGGCGTTGCGGATCTGCGGCGGTCCGGCGGCGCGGGAGGCGGCGGCGAGGGCGGGGATGAGGGCGGCGAAGTCGGGGCGGCCCATCCGGGCGTGGGTGAGGCCGGCGCCGAGGAGGGCGTGGCCGTCCTGGTACTGCCAGCCGCGGATCTCGTTGATGCGGCTGAGGCCGACGAGTCCGGCGGGGCGGAGCTGGCCCCGGTTGACGGCGGCCATCAGGTCGGTCCCGCCCGCGACGGGCACGGCCGCCGGCATGGCGGTGAGCGCCGCCACGGCCTCGTCCAGCGAGGCGGGCAGCGTCACGTACTGCGCCGTCCGTGGTGCGTGCGTGGTCAACCCGCTGCCCCTTCCCGGTGTCCCGGTGGTCCCCGACTGTGCCCCGCCGACGCGCCTGCTGTCACCTCTGCCGTGACGTCCGCTGTCGCGCCCGCGTGTGGGCGTACCGTACGTGCTCACACGCCGGACGTGGCAACTCTGGCACATCTTCCGAGCCGTCCGGCGCGAGGGTCCGCGAAGGACGGTTCCGTCCGGGAAGCCCCGTGAGGGACCGTAACTTCCTCTTCGCCGCTCTTGGGTGAACCGGAGGCGCGACGTCCCTCACACGTTCGGGGGCGGGCCCTCCAGGGGACGGCCGGTCACTCCCGGGCGCCGCTGCGACGGGCGGGGCCCGGTCGGCGGGCGGTAGTCGACGCCGAGGGCGTCGAGGCGCCGGTAGTGGGTGTCCATCCGGCGCTCGAAGTCCGGGTAGTCGCGCGCCCCGGGCGCGGGGAGCGCGGACCAGGCGACCTCGGCGAAGGCGGCGAGGCGCGGGAAGACCTGGTAGTCGACGCGGGACCGGCTCTCCGTCACCTCGGTCCAGATGTTGGCCTGGGTTCCCAGGATGTGGGCGGCGGCCCCGGGCGTGAGGCCGGGCGGGACGGGCTCGAAGCGGTAGACGTCCTCCAGGGTGCGGACGTACCCGATGGGCACCGGCTCGTCCTCGCCGGGCGCCTGACGGTGGTCCAGGTAGACGTGCTGCTCGGGGCACATGACGACGTCGTGGCCGGCCTCCGCGGCGGCGATCCCGCCCGCGTACCCGCGCCAGGAGGAGACGGCGGCGCCCTCGGCGAGTCCGCCCTCCAGGATCTCGTCCCAGCCGATCAGCCGCCTGCCGCGGGCGGCGAGCCAGCGGTCGAAGTGGCGGATGAACCAGGACTGGAGGCCGTCCTCGTCGCCGACGCCGAGTTCCCGGACGCGGGCCTGGGCGGTCGGCGAGGCCTTCCACTGGTCCTTGGGGCACTCGTCGCCGCCGACGTGGACGAAGGGGGACGGGAAGAGGTCGAGGACCTCCTCGAAGACGTCCTCGTAGAAGCGCAGGACGGCCTCGGTGGGGGCGAGGACGTTCGGGTTGACGCCCCAGGTGTCCCAGACCGTGAGGGAGGCGGTGTCGACGACGTCGGTGTTGCCGAGTTCGGGGTAGGCGGCGATGGCGGCCTGGGCGTGGCCGGGGAGGTCGATCTCGGGGACGACGGTGACGTGCCGTTCGGCGGCGTGGGCGACGATCTCGCGGATGTCGTCGTGGGTGTAGAAGCCGCCGTGCGGGGTCTCGGTCCACAGCGGCGACGCCCGGTGCCCCCGCTTGGTACGGGCCCGCCAGGCGCCGACCTCGGTGAGCCTCGGGTGGCGCTTGATCTCGACGCGCCAGCCCTGGTCGTCGGTGAGGTGGAGGTGGAGGACGTTGAGCTTGTGGGCGGCGAGGAGGTCGACGTACCGCAGGACGTCGTCCTTGGGCAGGAAGTGGCGGGCCACGTCGAGGAGGAGGCCGCGCCAGCCGAAGCGGGGGGCGTCCTCGACGGCCTGCGTCAGGAGGGCGGCGGGCGGTTTCCGGCCGGCCTCGGGCGCCGTGCCGAAGGCGTCGGGACCGAGGAGCTGACGGAGGGTCTGGGCGCCCCAGAAGACGCCGGCGGGGCCGCCGCCGGTGATCTCGACGGACTGGTCCACGAGGACGTGCAGCCGGTACGCCTCCGGGGCGAGCGCCGCGTCCAGGCGGAGCCGTACGACGTTCCCCGAGGTCGCGGCGCGCGCGTCCCGGAGCGGGAGGCCGAAGGCGGGGCCGAGCGCGGCGCGCAGCCAGCGGGCGGTGCTCTCGGTGCCGGGGGCGGCGTCCAGGACGGTCTTGCGGTCGAGGAGGAACCCGCAGCGCCACGGCCCCTCCACGCGCGCGGGTGCCGGGATGAGGTCGTGCGGGTGGCGGGGCTCCATGGCCGGTCCTCCGAGCCTGCGTTGCACCCTGTGCAACGCGCGTTTCGTCTGGCACAACAGCCGTGAGCCTAGGGGCCCCTGCGCCCCTCCGGCAAGCAAAGGGAACGGCCCCCGTCGCGCGTGCCGAAACACGCGCGACGGGGGCCGCCCCGGGACTCGAGGACCTACTTCTTGTCCTTGCCGCCCTTGTCCTTGTCGCCGCCGCCGGCGCCCATGGACTCGTAGATCTCCTTGCACATCGGACAGACCGGGTACTTCTTGGGGTCGCGCCCCGGCACCCAGACCTTTCCGCACAGCGCCACGACGGGGGTCCCGTCGAGGGCGCTCGCCATGATCTTGTCCTTCTGGACGTAGTGGGCGTAGCGCTCGTGGTCGCCGTCACCGTGGGACACCTGCGGAGTCGGCTCCACGAGGGTTCCCGTACCTGCCCCGCGCTCGGGCTCGAGAGTGCTCATAACCGCCAAGGGTACTGAAAGCCGCGGGGCCGGGACGGCGGGGCTCGGACGGCCCGGCCGCTGAGGCTCGGACGGCCCGGTCGCCGGGGCTCGGACGGCCCGGTCGCTGAGGCTCGGACGGCCCGGTCGCCGGGCCTCGTACGGCCCGGCCCGCGGGCCCGGGCGGCTCAGTTGAGGGACGGGTCGTCCGGGTAGGTCGCGATCATCGCGAGCTCGCCGCGCTGGCGGCGCAGGACCTGGCGCCAGAGGGTCTCGGGGTGCGGGGCGGAGACGTCGCCGGGCTCGGACTCGACGACGTACCAGGCGCCGTCGGCGAGCTCGGACTCCAGCTGGCCGGGGCCCCAGCCGGCGTACCCGGCGAAGATCCGCAGCGAGCCGAGGGCGGGGCCGAGGAGCTCGGGCGGGGTCTCCAGGTCGACGAGGCCGATCGCGCCGTACACCCGCCGCCAGCCGAGGGGACCCTCGTCGCCGGGGATGACGGCGACGCCGAGGGCCGCGTCGAGGGAGACCGGGCCGCCCTGGAAGACGACCTCGGGCTCGCCGGCGAGCCCGGCCCAGGGCGCGAGGACGTCGCCGACGGTGACGGGGGTCGGCCGGTTGAGGACCACGCCGAGCGAGCCCTCGTCGTCGTGATCGAGCAGCAGGACGACCGCGCGGTCGAAATTCGGGTCCGCCAGCGCGGGGGTGGCCACGAGCAGCCGTCCTGTGAGCGAGGACACCTCGGTCATGCGACACATGATCCCGCATCCCGGCCGTTCGCGGGGGACGGAGGGCGTGAACGGGCGGGAACCGGGGAAGCCGGTGAACCGTCGCAGTTCACGAGGGCGAAGACGGCACCCGCCGGGGAGGCGGGACGAGGAAGCGGAGGGTAACGCTCCGCAAGGTCACGACGACTCAACGTGTTGTGCCGAATTCATTACATCTGACAGGCCCCCCAAGGCACACGATCGGGGTCCGCCCGCCCCTTACCCTTTTCTCTGGCCACCCGACCGACCCGACCGGAACGCGAGATTCATGACCGGCACAGACAGCCAAGACGTCCTGCTTGTCCACGGCGGAACCCCGCTGGAGGGCGAGATCCGCGTCCGGGGCGCGAAGAACCTCGTGCCCAAGGCGATGGTCGCCGCCCTGCTCGGCAGCGGTCCCAGCCGACTGCGCAACGTGCCCGACATCCGGGACGTCCGCGTGGTCCGCGGACTGCTCCAGCTGCACGGCGTGACGGTCCGCCCGGGCGAGGAACCCGGTGAGCTCGTCCTGGACCCGACGCACGTGGAGTCGGCGAACGTCGCCGACATCGACGCGCACGCCGGCTCGTCCCGCATCCCGATCCTCTTCTGCGGCCCGCTGCTGCACCGCCTCGGCCACGCCTTCATCCCGGGCCTCGGCGGCTGCGACATCGGCGGACGGCCGATCGACTTCCACTTCGACGTCCTGCGCCAGTTCGGCGCGACGATCGAGAAGCGGGCGGACGGCCAGTACCTGGAGGCCCCGCAGCGCCTTCGCGGTTGCAAGATCCGCCTCCCGTACCCCTCGGTCGGCTCGACCGAGCAGGTGCTGCTCACGGCCGTCCTGGCCGAGGGCATCACGGAGCTGTCGAACGCGGCCGTGGAGCCCGAGATCGAGGACCTCATCTGCGTGCTGCAGAAGATGGGCGCGATCATCTCCATGGACACCGACCGGACCATCCGGATCACCGGTGTCGACAAGCTCGACGGCTACACCCACCGCGCCCTCCCGGACCGCCTCGAGGCGGCCTCCTGGGCGTCGGCGGCGCTGGCCACCGAGGGCAACATCTACGTGCGCGGCGCCCAGCAGCGCTCGATGATGACCTTCCTGAACACCTACCGGAAGGTGGGTGGCGCCTTCGAGATCGACGACGAGGGCATCCGCTTCTGGCACCCGGGCGGCGAGCTCAACGCCATCGCCCTGGAGACGGACGTGCACCCCGGCTTCCAGACCGACTGGCAGCAGCCGCTGGTCGTGGCGCTGACGCAGGCCTCCGGCCTCTCCATCGTCCACGAGACGGTCTACGAGTCCCGGCTCGGCTTCACCTCCGCGCTCAACCAGATGGGCGCGCACATCCAGCTCTACAAGGAGTGCCTCGGCGGCTCCGACTGCCGCTTCGGCCAGCGGAACTTCCTCCACTCGGCCGTCGTCTCGGGCCCGACCAAGCTCCAGGGCGCCGACCTGGTCATCCCCGACCTGCGCGGCGGCTTCTCGTACCTGATCGCGGCGCTGGCGGCCCAGGGCACGTCCCGGGTCCACGGCATCGAGCTGATCAACCGCGGCTACGAGAACTTCATGGAGAAGCTCGTCGAGCTCGGCGCGAAGGTCGAGCTGCCGGGCAGCGCGCTGGTCTAGGAGGTACGGGGCCCCTCCGGGGGCCCGTACCGGCCCGCACCGACGCCGTGCAGGCGCCGTACGGACGCGAACAGAAGGGCGGCCACCCCCTGACAGGGTGGCCGCCCTTCGTGCGCCTACAGGCTGCCTTACTTGCCCTTGGCGGCTTCCTTGAGCTTCGAGCCCGCGGAGACCTTCACGCTGTAGCCGGCCGGGATGTTGATCGGGTCGCCGGTCTGCGGGTTACGAGCGGTGCGAGCGGCACGGAGGGTGCGCTCGAAGGTCAGGAAGCCGGGGATGGTGACCTTCTCGTCACCCTTGGCGACGACCTCACCGACGGTCTCGGCGAGAGCGGCCAGCACGGCGTCGGCGTCCTTGCGGGTCACCTCGGCGCGGTCGGCCAGGGCGGCCACCAGCTCACTGCGGTTCATGTTGTTACTCCCGTGTTCTTCTTGCCTGTGAGGCGTGCCACGCGGCGGAAGCCGCGCGATTGGGTTCAGCGAAGCCGATGCTGCCAGGGCCCTCGGACAGTCCCCGGACCCGGGTCAAATGACAGACCCTCGCGCCCAAACACGCATCCTGCCCCCACCAGCGGCGGGAAAGCCAATCCGGCACCCCCTGGGGTCACACGAAAAGCGCCGGGGACGCGGGTCGTGACGTCCCGTCGGCGCCGTGTTTTCGGCGCGGAGCCGAAAAGCCACCCTAAAGGCGGGTTTACGGCTCCGCGAATCGCGACGCGCCGTCAGTGAGATGTCAGCGGGCCGCCTTGGCGGCGTTCCGGACCGCTCCGGCGACCGCGCCGGCGACCTTGTCGTTGAAGACGGACGGGATGATGTAGTTCGGGTTGAGCTCGTCCTCGGAGACCACGTCGGCGAGGGCGGAGGCCGCCGCGAGCATCATCTCCGTGTTGACGGTGCGGGACTGGGCGTCGAGCAGACCGCGGAAGACGCCCGGGAAGACCAGCACGTTGTTGATCTGGTTGGGAAAGTCCGAGCGGCCCGTGGCGACGACGGCGGCCGTCTGGCGCGCGGCGGCCGGGTCGACCTCCGGGTCGGGGTTCGCGAGCGCGAAGACGATCGCGCCCTCCGCCATCGCGGCGACGTCCTCCGCGCCGAGCAGGTTCGGGGCCGAGACGCCGATGAAGACGTCCGCGTCGACGACGGCCTCCTTGAGGGTGCCGGTGACGCCCTCCGGGTTGGTGTTGTCGGCGATCCAGCGCAGCGGGGAGTCGGCCGGGGCGTCCACCAGGTCGGTGCGGTCCGCGTGGACGACGCCCTGGATGTCGGCGACGACGGCGTGCTTCACGCCGGCCGCGATGAGGAGCTTGAGGATGGCCGTGCCGGCGGCGCCGGCGCCGGACATGACGACCTTGACGTCCCCGATGCCCTTGCCGACGACGCGGAGGGCGTTGGTGAGGGCGGCGAGGACGACGATGGCGGTGCCGTGCTGGTCGTCGTGGAAGACCGGGATGTCGAGGGCCTCGCGGAGCCGGGCCTCGATCTCGAAGCAGCGCGGCGCGGAGATGTCCTCCAGGTTGATGCCCGCGAAGCCGGGGGCGATGGCCTTGACGATCGAGACGATCTCGTCGGTGTCCTGGGTGTCGAGGCAGATCGGCCAGGCGTCGATGTCGGCGAAGCGCTTGAAGAGGGCCGCCTTGCCCTCCATGACCGGCATGGCGGCCATCGGGCCGATGTTGCCGAGGCCGAGGACGGCGGAGCCGTCGGTGACGACGGCGACGGTGTTGCGCTTGATGGTGAGGCGGCGGGCGTCCTCGGGGTTCTCGGCGATGGCCATGCACACGCGGGCGACGCCCGGGGTGTAGATCATCGAGAGGTCGTCACGGTTGCGGATGGGGTGCTTGGCCGCCATCTCGATCTTGCCGCCGAGGTGCATCAGGAACGTCCGGTCCGAGACCTTGCCGAGGACGACGCCCTCGATGGTCTTCAGCTGCTGCACGATCTCGTCGGCGTGCGCGGTCGAGGTCGCGGCGATGGTGACGTCGATGCGGAGCTTCTCGTGGCCGGAGGCGGTCACGTCGAGGCCGGTGACGGATCCACCGTGGGACTCCACCGCCGTCGTGAGCTGGGAGACCGCGGTTCCGCTCGCGGGTACCTCAAGGCGGACCGTCATCGAGTACGAGACGCTGGGCGCCGTTGCCATGGCCGGGTTCCTCTGCTTTCCCTGAGCTTCGTTGCTACGCCGCCCCGGCTGGTTGCCCCGGCGGCGCCCTCCGATGGTCGCACCTACCTGCCGGTAGCAGGTAATGCGGTCATTTTGTTTTCGGAAAGTAGTTTCCACCATACGAGAGACGTGGGGGAAACAGAAGAGGCCCCCGTCACCGGAGGTGACTGAGGCCTCAACTTCGTACGTACGTCTAAGTGGCACCGACCCGCCATGCTCGCCTCGCGGCAAGTGGTCCCTCTGAGGGACGAAGGTTGGGCCCGGGGGCTTGGATCGAGCCGGTGCCACGACAAGGCTAACAAACCACCCTGCCCGGTGATTCCAGCGCCACAGGTTGACCTGAAATCAGCCCCCGTCAGCCCTGCCGGACCCCGGGAGGGCCGCCCCCGGACCCCGGGAGGGCCGGCCCGGACCCCGGGAGGGTCAGTCCCTGAGCAGGTCCGGCACCCCGTCCGCGTCCGGCATGTCCCGGTCCCCCGAGACGACCGTCAGGGCCTGCGTGGAGCGCGTCAGCGCCACGTACAGGACCCGCAGGCCGGCCGGGGACTCGTCGGCGATCTCGGCCGGCGAGACGACGACCGTGGCGTCGTACTCCAGGCCCTTCGCCTCCAGGGAGCCGAGCGCCACCACCCGGTCGCCGAGGTCCGCGAGCCAGCGGGCGGCCTCCGCGCGCCGGTTCATGGCGACGACGACGCCGACCGTACCCTCGACCTCCGTGAGCAGCCGCTGCGCCTCGAAACGTACGGTTTCGGCCAGATCCGCCTTCTCGGGGACCGTGACGAACCGGGGCTCGACGCCCGTCGAGCGGACCGCGCGGGGCGACTCCTTGCCGGGCATGGCGAGGGCGAGGACCTTGGCGGCGAGCTCGGCGATCTCCGCGGGGTTGCGGTAGTTCACCGTGAGCTCGAAGCGGCGGCGGGGACGGCTGCCGAGGGCCTCGTCGCGGGCGGCGGCGGCCTCGTCCGGGTCGGACCAGGAGGACTGGGCCGGGTCGCCGACGATCGTCCAGGTGGCGTGCCGGCCGCGGCGGCCGACCATCCGCCACTGCATGGGCGTCAGGTCCTGGGCCTCGTCGACGATGACGTGCGCGTACTCGGTCCGCTCGGCGGCGAGCCGCTCGGCCCGCTCGCGCTGCGTCTCCTCGCGCACGGGCATGAGCTCCTCCAGACCCGTCAGCTGGTCCAGCGGGTCGTACTCGCGCTTCTTGCGCGGCCGGGCCGGGGCGCCGAGCAGGGTGTGGAGCTCGTCGAGGAGGGCCACGTCGTGCACGGACAGCTCCGGGCGGCGCAGCGAGCGGGCCAGCCGCCGCACCTCGCCCGGGTTGAGGATCCGGCGCGCCCAGCGGCCGAGCCGCCGCTCGTCGGCCATGGCGTCGAGGACCTGACGGGGGGTGAGCTCGGGCCACCAGGCGTCGAGGAAGCCGAGGAAGGCGTCCTCGGTCGACACGTCCTCGTCGAAGGAGGCGCGCAGCTCGGCGGCGAGCTCGGGGTCGCTGTGCCGCCCCGCGGAACCGGACCTGGCGTACAGCGCGTCGAGGAGCAGGCGGCGGGCACGGGGGCGGAGCAGGTTGACGGGCGCGGTGCCGCCCAGGACGTTGTGGCGGATGCGGCGGAGCTCGTCGGCCTCCAGCTCCAGGCGGCGCCCGAAGGCGACGACCCGGAGCCGGGTCGGCGTCCCGGCCGGGGCGGCCTCCTCCTCGCCGAGCTCGGGCTGCTGGTGCGCCTTGGGCGCGGGGGTCTCCAGGGCGCCCCGGGCGGCCTTGCGGAGCACGGCGAGCATCCGGGAGGAGCCCTTGATCCGGGCGACGGCCGGGTCGTCGTACGCGGTGGCCTCGGCGCCGTCGACGAGCGAGCCGACGGCGCGGATGGCGACCTGGCCCTCCTCGCCGAGGGAGGGCAGGACGCCCTCGGTGTACGAGACGAGGAGCGGGGTCGGGGAGACGATGAGGATGCCGCCGGCGTAGCGCCGCCGGTCCTGGTAGAGCAGGTAGGCGGCCCGGTGCAGGGCGACGGCGGTCTTGCCGGTGCCCGGCCCGCCCTCGACGTACGTCACCGACGCGGCGGGCGCGCGGATGACGAGGTCCTGCTCGGCCTGGATGCTGGAGACGATGTCCCGCATGGTGTGGCTGCGGGCCTGGCCGAGCGCGGCCATGAGGGCGCCGTCACCGATGACGGGCAGCTCGTGCCCGTCGAGGGTGGCGCGCAGCTCGGGGCGCATGAGGTCGTCCTCGACGCCGAGGACGCGGCGGCCCTTGGAGCGGATGACGCGGCGGCGGACGACCCGGCCCGGGTCGACGGGGGTGGACCGGTAGAAGGGCGCGGCCGCGGGGGCCCGCCAGTCGATCACCAGGGGCGCGTAGTCGGAGTCGAGGACCCCGATCCGCCCGATGTGGAGGGTCTCGCCGATCTCGGCGGTGTTGTCGTCCCGTACGGCGTCGTCAGCGGGCTCGACGGACGTGTACGCGCCGTCGGGTCCCTTCTTCCCGTCCTTCCCGTAGAGGAGGTCGATCCGGCCGAAGAGGAAGTCCTCGAACTCGTTGTTGAGCCGGTTGAGATGGATGCCGGCGCGGAACACCTGGGCGTCGCGCTCGGCGAGCGCGCCGGGCGTGCCGACGTGGCCCTTCTGGGCGGCGTCGTTCATCAGGAACTCGGCCTCGTGGATCTTCTCCTCGAGACGTCGGTAGACCTGATCGAGATGTTCCTGCTCGACACCGATCTCACGGTCGACGACCGTGTCCACGGCTTCCTGCGCGGCCACCTAAGGCCCCCTTCTCACGTGCACTGGGCAGCCGTCGAGCGTACGGCACGAGGGGGTGCCGTGTCAGGCGCGCGGAGGCGGGTCGTCGTGCAGCAGCCGCTGGAAGAGGTGGTGGTCGCGCCAGGCACCGGCGATGTGCAGGTATCCGGGCGCGGTCCCGATCCGCCGGAACCCGCTCTTCTCCAGGACCCGTTGCGAGGCGACGTTGTCGAGCAGGGTCGACGCCTCGACCCGGTGCAGCCCGAGTTCGTCGCGCGAGGCGCGGAGGACGTGCTCGACGAGCGAGGAGGCGATGCCCCTCCCCACGTACTCCCCGTCGACCCAGTACCCGAGCGATCCGCTCCGGAAGGGCCCGAGCACGATCCCGGACAGGATCGCTGCCCCGACGATCCGCTCCCCGTCGACCACGAACCACCGCACGCCGCCGTCGGCCAGCCGCTCGGCCTGCCCCTCGGGGGTGTAGTACCGGTCGGGGTCGCGGTAGGGCTCGGTGGCGGCCATGTGGGCGCGGTTGCGGTCGAGGGCGAGCGCGAGGGCGGCGGCGTCACCGGGTTCGGCGGGCCGGATGCGGAGGACGCCGTCAACGCGAGGGGCGTTATCGGTGCGGGGGTCGTCGTCGGTGCGGGAGTCGTCGGGGGTACGGAGGGCGTCGGGGGTACGGCGGGCGTCGGGGGTACGGCGGGCGTCGGCGGTCATCCCCGTACGGTACGGACCGGGGGCCGCGCCCCGCCGCCTGCCCGGGCCAGTGCCCCTGCCAGTGCCCCGGCCCGTGCCCCGCCTCCCGCCCCGGCCCGTGCCGCTATCCGTCGTACTTGGCGTCCGCCGCCGGGTCGAGCGCCAGCCGGTAGCCCCGCTTCACCACGGTCTGGATCAGCTTCGGCGTCCCGAGGGCCGTCCGCAGGCGGGCCATCGCCGTCTCGACGGCGTGCTCGTCGCGGCCCGCGCCGGGCAGGGCGCGCAGGAGGTCGGCCCGGGAGACGACCCAGCCGGGGCGGCGGGCCAGGAGGCCCAGGAGGGCCATCCCGGCGGGCGGGACCGGGCGGAGGACCCCGTCGACGAGGACCGCGTGCCCGCGGACCTCGACCCGGTGCCCCGCCACGGGCAGGACCCGTGCCCGGGAGGGCAGTTCGGTGCAGAGCAGCTGGACGAGCGGCCCGAGCCGGAACCGCTCCGGCTGGTGGGTGTCGATGCCCTCCGCCTGGAGCGGCAGCGCGGTCACGGGCCCCACGCACACGGCGAGCACGTCGTGCCGCAGCGCCTCGACGAGCCTGTCCCGTACCCCCCGGTCCTCCGCCCGGACGAACAGCGAGGCCGCCGCCGGCGCGCTGGTGAACGTCACGGCGTCCACGCTCCGCGCGAGCACCGCGTCGAGCAGCCGGTCGAGCGGGGCGAGGTCCTCGGGCGGCATCCACCGGTAGACGGGCACGCCGACGACCTCCGCGCCGCCCGCCTCCAGCGTCTCGACGAAGCCGGGCAGCGGCTCCCCGTGCAGCTGGATGGCGATGCGCCGCCCCTCGACGCCCTCGGCGAGGAGCCGGTCGAGGACCTCGGCCATGGACTCGGAGGACGGCGACCAGGTCTCGGTGAGACCGGCGGCCCGTACCGCGCCCTTGACCTTCGGTCCCCGGGCGAGGAGTTCGACGCCCCGCAGGACGCCGAGGAGCTCCTCCCCGTACCCCCAGCCCTCGGCCGCCTCGACCCACCCCCGGAATCCGATCGCCGTCGTGGCGACGACGACGTCCGGGGCGTGCGCGATGAGTTCCTTGGTCGCGGCGAGGAGTTCGGTGTCGTCCGCGAGCGGCACGATCCGCAGTGCGGGCCCGTGGACGACGGCCGCGCCGCGCCGCCGCAGCAGCGCGATGAGTTCGTCTGCGCGCCGCGCCGCCGTGACGCCGACCGTGAAGCCGGCGAGGGGGCCGACGGGGGCGCCGTGTTCTTGCTCGTCCATGAGGCCTGAGCCTGACGCGGACGCGTGACGGATGAGGTTCGCCCGTATTTCCTGATCGTTACGGTCCACGCGGTCCGTGCCGGCCACCGCGGGTCAGACCTTCGCGTATCCGGTGCGGGGCTCCGCCTCCGTGACGGCGGCCGCGGTCTCCGGCACGGCGGTCGGCCGGCGAAGGTATACCGCCCAGGTGACGAGGATGCAGGCCGCGTAGAAGGCGAGGAAGGCGACGAACGCGCCGGTGCCGGTGCCGGCGGTCTGGAAGGACTGGCGGAAGGCGAGGTTGATGCCGAGGCCGCCGATCGCGCCGATGGCACCGATGAGCCCCATGGAGGCGCCGGAGAGCCGTCGGCCGTACGCCTCGGCCGCCTCGCCCGACAGCCCCTTGCGGTGGCCCTGGGCGAGGAAGATCGCCGGGATCATCTTGTACGTGGAGCCGTTGCCGAGGCCGCTGAGGACGAAGAGTCCGATGAAGCCGACGAGGAAGACGGTGAGCGACTCGACGACGGAGGCGTAGATGACGACGCCGGTCGCGGCGGCCATCGCGACGAAGGTCGCGAGGGTGATGCGGGCGCCGCCGTGCCGGTCGGCGAGGGAGCCGCCGACGGGCCTGATGAGGGAGCCGAGGAGCGGGCCGATGAAGGTGAGCGAGGCGGCCTGGAGCGGGGTGCGGCCGAACTGCGTCTGGAGGACGAGGCCGAAGGCGAAGCTGTAGCCGATGAAGGAGCCGAAGGTGCCGATGTAGAGGAAGGCCATGATCCAGGTGTGCCGGGCACGCACGGCCTGCTTGACCGCGCCGGTGTCGTTCCTGACGGGGGCGAGGTTGTCCATGAAGAGCGCGGAGCACACGGCGGCGACGACGATCAGCGGCAGGTAGACGCCGAGCACGATCCGGGGGTGCATCGCCCCGGCGGTGCCGATGACGAGCAGGCCGACGAGCTGCACGACGGGGACGCCGATGTTGCCGCCGCCCGCGTTGAGGCCGAGCGCCCAGCCCTTCTTCCGCAGCGGGAAGAAGGCGTTGATGTTGGTCATGGAGGAGGCGAAGTTGCCGCCGCCGACGCCGGTGAGGGCGGCGACGAGGACGAAGGTCGTGTACGAGGTCCCCGGCTCCATCACCACGAAGGCGAACCCGGCGGGCAGCAGGAGCAGCAGGGCGCTGAAGACCGTCCAGTTCCGGCCGCCGTAGCGGGCGACGGCGAAGGTGTACGGGACGCGGATGAGCGCGCCGACGAGGGTGGCGGTCGCGATCAGGAAGAACTTCCCGGCGGGGTCGATCCCGTACTGCGGTCCCATGAAGAGGACCATGACCGACCACAGGCTCCAGACGGAGAAGCCGATGTGCTCGGAGAAGACGGAGAAGAGGAGGTTCCTGCGGGCGATCCGCTCCCCCGTCTCGCGCCAGAACGTCTCGTCCTCCGGTTCCCACCGTTCGATCCAGCGGCCAGCCATCACGCACCTCCACGCAGTCGGAACCCTGACCCGACCGACGCTAGGGAGGCCGCGTTTCAGGCCGGTGCCGCGAGGTGACGGCGACGGAACCTTGCTCTCACCCGGCGCGCGCGAAGCCTGTGAGCGCCGGTCACGCCACCCCCGGCTCCCCCTCCGGCAGCCACGAACCCGGCGGGCGTTCCAGCCAGCCCTCCCGCGTCCCGATCTCCGCGGCGGCGGTCCGCAGGGCGTCGAGACCGGGGTGGTGACGGCCCTTGCGCCACACCAGGCTCACGGGTGACAGGGGTACGGGGTCGACGAGCGGCCGCTGGACGCAGCCCGGTGTCGGCGGGAAGCCGACCACGACGAGCACCGGGTTGCGGTGCTTCGCCATGATCCGCTGGAACTCCTCGTGGCCGATCGCCACCGGCCAGGACGTGGCGACCTCGATCCCGCGCCCCGCGAAGAGCCGGGCGGCGAGGTCGGTCCACTCCAGGGTGAGGTCGTTGCCCGCGCCCGCGTAGACCTGCTCCCCGGCGAGCGCGGCGAGCGGCACCTCGGGCAGGCCGGCGTGCTCGTGGTCCTCGGGGAGGAGCACGGCCATCCGCTCGTACCGCACGAGCACGCTGTCGAGCCGCGCCCTGAGCGCGGGGGCGAGCCCTCCGTACCGCCCGAAGGAGGCGTCGATGCGGCCGGCGAGGATCTCGCGCGCGGCGCCGGTGAGTCCGCTCTCGTACCGGCTCATCAGCTCCTGGTCGGGGGCGAGTTCGCGGGCCCGGCGCAGGACGCGCTCGTGGGCGAGGCCGGGGGTGTTGAGGTCGACGAGCAGGGGCCAGGGCGCGGCCCGGAAGGCGTCGGCGAGCTCCTGGTGGGCGGCCAACACCCGCCGGGCGTACGGGAGGAGGCGCTCGCCGTCCGGGGTGAGCGCGACCTGCCGGGTGGTCCGCACGAAGAACTCCGCGCCCAACTCCCTCTCCAGGCGCCGGATGTCACGGCTCAGGGCCTGCTGCGCGACGTACAGCCGGGCGGCGGCGCGGGTGAAGTGGAGCTCCTCGGCGACGGCGACGAAGGCGCGCAGGAGACGGGGGTCGGTGTCACGGGGAGCGGGAGCCGGGGAGATCACCGCGCCATCTAACAACACAGATGCGTGAATGGCGACCGATCAGGTGTTGGACCGGTGCCCGGCTCCCCCGCGAACCTTGGTCCATGCCGCAAGCCGACCTCACCCTCACCCCGGCGGGCCCGGCCCTCGCCCCGCGCTACACCGACCGCAGCCCGCTCCCCCGGAAGACCCCCCGCAGCCCCTACCTCCGCCTCTTCAGCGTCCCCGGCACCCGCGCCTTCACCGCGGGCAACATCGTCGCCCGCCTCCCCACCGGCATGTTCGGCATCAGCGCCGTGGTCATGATCTCGGGCCGGTACGACTCCTACGCCCTCGCCGGCGCCGTCACCGCCACCGGCATGGCCGCCGGAGCGGTCACCGCCCCCTGGATCGCCCGCTGCGTCGACCGGTACGGGCAGTCCCGCGTGGCCGTACCGGCCGCCGCGTACGCCGCGCTCGGCCAGCTGGTCCTGCTGCTCTGCGTCCACCAGAAGGCTCCGGCCTGGGCGCTCCTCCTGACCTGCGCGCTCACCGCCACCCAGCCGAACATGGGCGGCATGTCCCGGGCCCGCTGGGCGCACCTCCTGCGGGACGACCCGGACGCGCTGCACACCGCGAACGCCTTCGAGCAGGCCGTCGACGAGCTCTGCTTCATGCTCGGCCCGGTGCTCGCCGCCCTGGTCTGCGCGGCGCTCTTCCCCGAGGCGGGCACGCTCCTCGCCGCCACCCTCTTCCTCGCCGGGGCGCTGCTCTTCACCGCCCAGCGCTCCACCGAGCCGCCGGTCTCGCCGCGCACCGCCGCGGGCTCCCCGCTGCGCGCCCGCGGCATGGTGCCGCTGCTCGCGGTCTTCCTCGCCACCGGCGCGATCTTCGGCTCGATGGAGGTGGTCGCCCTGGCCTTCGTGGACGGCCCCGTCGCCGGTCCCGTCCTCGCCCTCCAGGCGGCGGGCTCCTGCGCGGCCGGCCTGCTCTACGGCCGTGCCCGCCGCGCCTTCGGACTCCGTACCTGCCTGGCGGCGATGACCGTCACGATGGCGATGCCGCTGCTCGCGGCCACCACCGGTTCGCTCCTCGCCCTCGCCGCCGGGCTGCTCGTCGCCGGGATGGCGACGGCCCCGACGATGGTCACCGGCATGGGCCTGGTCCAGCGCCTGACGCCCCCGGCCCAGCTCAACGAGGGCATGACCCTCGCGGTGACCGCGCTGCTCGCCGGGATCGCGGTGGGCTCGGCCACCGGCGGCTGGTCCGCCGACCACGCGCCCTTCCCGGCCTTCGGCTTCCTCGTCCCGGTCACGGCGGCGGCCGTGGCGCTGACCCTGTGCGCGGCGACCGGCGTCGGCCGCCGCGCACCGGACCCGCTCTAGGGTCTGTCCGACCCTGATCCGCCGGACAGGCCCTAGCTCTGGCGGAGGGCCGGCATCGGCACCTGGACGCCGTACGCGGTCGCGCCCGCGCCCGCGCCGCCCGCGCAGCCGTTCGGCTCCTGGGTGCCGAGGCCGCGGGTCGACGGCTTCTCGGCCGCCCAGAACATGTAGCCGAGGAGCCCGGCCGTGGTCCCGGCCCCGTTCGGGGCCGCGTTGCGCACCCAGTCGCCCGTGGCCTTCTGGAGCGAGTTCGCGAAGTCGGTGCACTCGGGCAGGGGGCTGCGCCCGTACGCGAGGTAGAGCCCGGCCGTGAACTTGGCGGGGGCCAGCGGGAGCACCGGCGGAGCGAACTGCGACTTGCCGTCGATGTGCTCCTGCCAGTTGGCGATGTGGGAGCTCGCCGAGGCGGGCCGCGCGGTCACCATCGCGTTGGCGTAGTCGAGGACGGGCCGGTCGGTGCGGAGCCAGTCGGCGGTGGCCTTGCGGTTGATGTCGATGAGCCAGCGGTCACCCGCGGCGGTGTCGATGGTGAGGCGCGCGGCCGGCTTCGCACCGGAGGCGTCGTAGGCGTGGACGGAGCGGTAGGCGTCGATGAAGGCCTGGAGCCCGGCGAGGTTCGGGTCGGTGTTCTGCTCGTAGTCGATCTCGATGCCGACGCCGAGGTCGGCGGCGACGGCGGCGGCGTTCAGGCCGAGCTGGGTGGCGTTCTCGGCAAGGGCCGCGTCCCACTCGTCGGTGTAGGTGATGCCGCCGATGGAGAGCATCACGCGGATCCCGCGCGAGGTGAAGTACTGGACGACGTCCCGGTTCATGCCGACGGGCACGCCGTTGGCGGTGGTGGCGTCGTTGGTGCGGCGCAGCAGCTTGAGCGGCTCGACGAAGCTGAGGACGACGAGGTTGACGGAGGGCCGGCCGTCGCCCCGGTCGATGATCCAGTGGTTCTTGGCGTCGAACTCGGCGATGTCGCGGACGGTGCCCCAGGTGCAGTAGTCGTCGCCGCAGTGCCAGGTGCCGTAGATCTGCACGGGCGCGGGGGCCGCGGCGCCGGCGCCGGCGGGGAGCGCGGTGGCGGGGACGACGAGGGCGAGGAGCATGAACAGGACCGCGAGGGCTCTGCGGCGCATACGTACCTCCGGGAAAGCCGTGGCGTGGGGGGCGGCGACCGAAGAGTGTCAGGTACAGACCAAGCCCACAAGGGGGCGGGACGCCCCGACCGGAGAGCATGACAAAGGCCCGGCAGTCGCTCGCGCGACCACCGGGCCTGTGCCCACATGGGATGAGTGGAGATGGCGGGAATCGAACCCGCGTCCAACGGTGCGGAATCAGGGCTTCTCCGTGTGCAGTCTGGTACGAGTTTCTCAGCCCTCCGGATCACCCAGACAAGTCCGGAACGGGCTCAGCCACTGTTTGATTTCCCTCCAACCCCCGTGACCGGGGCTGGAGGTTTAGATCCCTGAATGACGCCAGGATCCGGGTCGGGACCACCCCCGGGCTGACGCTCCTCACAGAGGCTTCTGTTCGTTACCTAAAATTAGGCAGCGAGGGCGAAGCGGGAGTTATCGCTCTTGGTGTTGGCGATTATTGGTTGCGACATATGGTTTACGAGATCATTGCCGCTTCCTCGACACGCTTCCCACTGCTTCGACATCCGCTGTCGAAACCGATCATCCCCATGTTGTGTTTTCAAAGCGCGCACCCTCTGTGGGGTGCGTGACCCATCGTACGTGACCGACGGGTGCGGTTGCCAGCGAATAAACCGCGTCAGCCGCGCGCCGCCGCCTGGGCCGCCCGCTGCCGCCGCTTCGCCGCCGCGATCGCCTTCGCGGTCTCGCGCGTGTCCTGCTTCTCCCGCAGGGTCTGCCGCTTGTCGTACTCCTTCTTGCCCTTGGCGAGCGCGATCTCGCACTTCACCCGGCCGTTCAGGAAGTACAGCGCGAGGGGCACGATCGTGTGACCCGTCTCCGAGGCCTTCGACTCCAGCTTGTCGATCTCGGCGCGGTGGAGCAGCAGCTTGCGCTTCCGCTTGGCGTGGTGGTTGGTCCAGCTGCCCTGCATGTACTCCGGGACGTGGATGTTGTGCAGCCACGCCTCGTGGTTGTCGATCTGGACGAAGCCGTCGACCAGCGAGGCCCGCCCCATGCGCAGCGACTTCACCTCGGTGCCCATGAGCACCACACCGCACTCGTAGGTGTCGATGATGTGGTAGTCGTGCCGCGCCTTCTTGTTCTGCGCGATGAGCTTGCGCTCCGGCGCCTTGTCCGCTGTCTTCTTGGCAGGCTTGCCCTGCACGTTCACGAGTCCCTTGGCCATAGTGCGGTCATTTTCGCACTAGGAGCCCCCTCCGAGGCCACTCAATACCGTTCTCGCCCGCTCCTCGGCCCGGTCCGCGGCGACCACGTCCGGGGTGATGCCCCGGCCGTCGACCGCGTGGCCCTCCGGAGTGCGGTAGTGGCCGACGGTCAGCTCGGCGACGGAGCCGTCCGGCAGCTCGCTCGGCATCTGCACCGAGCCCTTGCCGAAGGTCCGCGAACCGACGGTCACCGCCCGGCCCCGGTCCTGGAGGGCGCCGGTGAGCAGCTCGGCGGCGCTCATGGTGCCCCCGTCGACCAGCGCGACCAGGGGCCTCCCCGTGTCCCCGCCCCCCTCCGCGTACACGGCCCGCTGCTCGCCCTCGACGTCGTACGTGGCGACGAGCCCGCCGTCCAGGAACGCCGAGGCGGCGACGGCGGCCTCCGAGACGAGGCCCCCCGCGTTGCCCCGCAGGTCGAGGAGGACCCCCGCGCCGGCGGGGGCGGCCCGTACGGCGTCCCGGACGCGAGCCCCCGAGCCCGTCGTGAAGGCGGTCACCTTGATCAGCACGGCCCCGCCGTCGAGCCGTCGCACGGTGACGGGGTCCGTCTCCAGCCGCGCCCGCCGCAGGGTCTCGTCCCACACGTCCCGCCCGCGCCCGACGCGGAGCTCCACCGGCGTCCCGGGCTCCCCGTCCCCCCGCAGCAGCGACACGACCTCGGACACGGACAGCCCGTCGACCTCGCGCCCGTCGACCGCCACGATCCGGTCCCCGACCCGCAGCCCGGCCCGGTCCGCCGGCCCTCCGTCCTGGACCCGCGTCACCCGCACACCGTCGGCACCGGACCGCCCGGCCGAGAGCCCGACCCCCGTGTAGGCCCCGTCGAGGGACCGCTCGAAGGCCGCGTACTCCCGCTTGTCGTACACCGCGCTCCACCGGTCACCGCTCCGGCTCACGAACTCCTCGGCCGCCTCGGTCCCCGACTTCCCGTCGGCGATGGCCGCCGCGGCGACCCGCCGCACCGCGGCCCGGTCCCCACCCGCGCCCTCCGCCGCGGCCCCCGCACTCTCCTCCCGGGGCAGCACCCCGGTGGCGGCGGCGGTGGCGAGCACCCCGGCGAAGACCAACGTCAAAACGGCCCCACGGAGCACTCCGCGGGGCCGGATACACAGCCCTTCACCGCCGACCGGCACGCGGCCCACTCTAGGACAAGCAAAAGGCGCCGCACGGCCTTTGACCGCACGACGCCATCCGCCGTCAGTGGGCTCTTGTCACACCTTCAGGTACTTGCGCAGCGCGATGAAGGCCGCCACGGCCGGCAT
The DNA here is from genome assembly GCF_040641575.1 of Streptomyces sp. NPDC020807. Taxonomy (NCBI): domain Bacteria; kingdom Bacillati; phylum Actinomycetota; class Actinomycetes; order Kitasatosporales; family Streptomycetaceae; genus Streptomyces; species Streptomyces sp. NPDC020807. The sequence goes on along the minus strand of NZ_JBFADU010000003.1, from coordinate 47,209 downwards.
CAGAAGGCCGATCACGAGGACGAGCGGGAGGACCGAGAGGACGGCGTCCCAGCCGATGAACTGGACCAGCTGCATCTTCTCGGCGAGCGCGATGCCGTGGTCGATGAGGAAGTACCGGCCGACCAGCAGCAGCACGCAGGCGACGGCGCCGCCGAGGAGGCCCGCGAAGGCGGCCTCCATGATGAAGGGCATCTGGATGTAGAAGCTGGACGCGCCGACGAGCCGCATGATGCCGGTCTCGCGGCGGCGGCTGAAGGCCGAGACGCGGACGGTGTTGACGATCAGCATCAGGGCGATGACCAGCATCAGGCCCATGACGCCGAGCGCCGCGATGTTCATGCCGTTCATCAGGTCGAAGAGGTTCTGCAGAATGCCCCGCTGGTCCTGCACCGACTCGACGCCGTCACGGCCGGCGAAGGCGGTGGCCACGACCTTGTACTTCTCCGGGTCCTTGAGCTTGACCCGGAACGACTCCTGCATCTGGTCCGGCGTGATGACGGAGGCGATGGCGGTGTCGCTGTACTGCTCCTTGTAGTGCTTGAAGGCCTCGTCGGCAGTCTCGTGGTGCACGTTCTCCACGATGTCCATCTTCTCCAGATCGGCCTTGATCTGGTCCTTCTGCTGCGCCGTGACCGCGCCCTTGGCGCACTTCGGCGCCGTGGCCGCGTCCGTCTTGTTGCAGAGGAAGATGGAGACGTTGACCTTGTCGTACCAGTAGTCCTTCATCGTGCTGACCTGCTCGCGCATGAGCAGCGCACCGCCGAACAGGGCGAGCGAAAGGGCCACGGAGATGACGACGGCGAAGGTCATCGTCAGGTTGCGCCGGAGACCGACGCCGATCTCGGAAAGCACGAACTGAGCGCGCATGGGTCTGCTTTCTCCTACTCGCTACAGCTCAGTGCTGGTATCCGTAGACGCCGCGCGCCTGGTCGCGGACGAGACGGCCCTGTTCCAGCTCGATGACGCGCTTGCGCATCTGGTCGACGATGTTCTGGTCGTGGGTCGCCATGACGACGGTGGTCCCCGTCCTGTTGATGCGGTCCAGCAGCTTCATGATGCCGACGGACGTCTGCGGGTCGAGGTTGCCGGTCGGCTCGTCCGCGATCAGCAGCATCGGACGGTTCACGAAGGCGCGCGCGATGGCCACGCGCTGCTGCTCACCACCGGAGAGCTCGCCCGGCCGCCGGTCCTCCTTGCCGCCGAGACCGACGAGGTCGAGCACCTGCGGCACGGCCTTGCGGATCTCGCCGCGCGGCTTGCCGATGACCTCCTGCGCGAAGGCCACGTTCTCGGCGACGGTCTTGTTGGGCAGCAGGCGGAAGTCCTGGAAGACGGTGCCGAGCTGGCGCCGCATGTGCGGGACCTTCCAGTTGGAGAGCCGGGCCAGGTCCTTGCCGAGGACGTGCACCTGCCCTTGGCTGGCGCGCTCCTCACGCAGGAGGAGCCGCAGGAAGGTCGACTTTCCGGAGCCGGACGAACCGACGAGGAAGACGAACTCCCCCTTCTCGATCTCCAGGGAGACATCCCGGAGCGCGGGGCGGTTCTGCTTCGGATAGGACTTGGAGACGTTGTCGAATCGGATCACGGATGCACCACGGTCGGCCGGGAGTAGGTGTGCGTGACCTTACGCGAACGGCACAGGCCCGCGCAGTCGCGGTCCCGACTTACGTGGTTTATCCTTTTTCACCCTTTGCGGCGACGGCCGTGCCTTCCGGCGAGACGCGCCGAAACGTGCCGGAGCTGGCACAGTGGTAGGGGGAACGTCCGGAACTCACCGAACGTTGTCCTGGTGTGGATCCCTGTGCGGGAGGAGGAGAGCGCATGACCTACGACCGACTGGTGTGCGCCAACTGCGCGGCCCCGGTCGCCGAGGGCCGATGCCCCGTCTGCCGCGCGAACCGGGAGCGTCTGACCCCCCAGGGTCCGACCCCGGCGATGCTGCTGACGCTGGCGATCGCGCTGCTCGCCACCCTCGCCCTGCTCGCGGTGGTCCAGACGGCGTAGCCGTATCGGGCGTGGAAAGAAGGGCCGGGGAGATCTCTCTCCCCGGCCCTTCTCCGTCACACGGCCGTGCTTCGTCAGGCGGCGACGTTGCCGTCACGGGCGACGAGACGCGGCAGCATGCGGAAGCCGATGCCGCCCGCGATCATGGTCGCGGCGCCGATGATCAGGAACGAGGTCTCGGCCGCGCCGGTCTCGGCGAGCTCCTCCTTGGCCTCGCCCTGCTGCACGGGCTGCGAGCCGACGGCGTCGGTGTCGGTGTTGCCGTTGCCGCTGGCGTTGCCGCTGCCGGTGTCGACGCACTCCGCGCCGTCGAGGTCGACGGTGCAGGTGCCGACGTCACCGGAGCCGGTCGAGCCGGAGTCGCCCGAACCGGTGGAGCCGGTCGAGCCGGTCGAGCCGGAGGCGCCCTCTTCGGAACCGGTGGTTCCGGTGGTGCCCGTCGTGCCGGTGGTGCCCGTCGAACCGGTCGAACCCGTCGAACCGCTGGAGCCGTTCGAGCCGTTGGACCCGTTGGACCCGTTCGAGCCGTTGGACCCGTTCGACCCATTGGATCCGTTCGACCCGTTGTCCGTGGGGTCGGTCGGGTTGGCCGTGGGCTCGACCGTCGGCTCGACGGTCGGCTCCACCGTGGGCTCCACCGTGGGCTCGACGGTCGGCTCCACCGTCGGCTCGACGGTCGGCTCGACGGTCGGCTCCACCGTCGGCTCGACGGTCGGCTCCACCGTCGGCTCGACAGTCGGTTCCACCGTCGGCTCGACGGTCGGCTCCACGGTGGGCTCGACGGTCGGCTCGATCGTCGGCTCCGGGTCCGTGTCGCAGACCGCGGGCGGGACGCAGACCGGCGGCTCCGTCGGGTCGGCCTGGGCCACGCCCGCCACGGTCATCGAAGCGCCGGCGGCGATCACCGCACCGGCGGCGATGCGCGCGAGGCGCACTCGCGTCTTCTTCGTCATCTGGTTGCTACCCCCAGTAGCTCAACTCGTCATGGGGCAGCGCTCGGGGCCCCGCGCGCAGGGGGCGACATCGCGACTGAACCGGGCCCCCGTTCACACGCGCCCCAGAAATGCGCATGCCAATAGGCCACCCTTTCGACTTTCCGATGAGCCGTCAAGGTCGTTGCGCGTGCGATGCCGGAAAGATCCACAATCGCCCGCCATATGACGATGCAACTGTGACGTGAAGCCGTAACTCCGGCCTCCGGGAGCGCAGTTCCCTTGTCGACAAAGCGCCCGAGACCGCACTCCTCCGCTTGCTCCAGCGAATTCGTGCCCCCCTCGGAAACGGGTACGGGCCCCGCACCACCCAGGTGCGGGGCCCGTACTCGTACGAACGGGGTTACTTCTCCTGCTGCTTGCGCCAGCGGATACCGGCCTCCAGGAAGCCGTCGATCTCGCCGTCGAGGACCGCCTGCGGGTTGCCGACCTCGAACTCCGTCCGGAGGTCCTTGACCATCTGGTACGGGTGGAGCACGTACGACCGCATCTGGTTGCCCCAGGAGCTGCCGCTGTCCTTGAGCGCGTCCATCTTGGCGCGCTCCTCCTGGCGCTGGCGCTCGAGGAGCTTCGCCTGGAGGACGTTCATGGCGCTCGCCTTGTTCTGGATCTGCGAGCGCTCGTTCTGGCAGGAGACGACGATGCCGGTCGGGATGTGCGTGATGCGCACGGCCGAGTCGGTCGTGTTGACGCCCTGGCCGCCGGGGCCGGAGGCGCGGTACACGTCGACGCGGAGCTCCGACTCGTCGATCTCGACGTGGTCGGAGGACTCGACGACCGGGAGGACCTCGACGCCCGCGAAGGACGTCTGGCGGCGGCCCTGGTTGTCGAAGGGCGAGATGCGGACCAGGCGGTGGGTGCCCTGCTCCACGGAGAGCGTGCCGTAGGCGTACGGCGTCTTCACGACGAAGGTGGTCGACTTGATGCCGGCCTCTTCCGCGTACGAGGTCTCGTAGATCTCGGTCGAGTAGCCGTGGCGCTCGGCCCAGCGCAGGTACATGCGCTGGAGGCGCTCGGCGAAGTCGGAGGCGTCGACGCCTCCGGCCTCGGCGCGGATGTTGACCAGCGCCTCGCGCTCGTCGTACTCGCCGGAGAGGAGGGTGCGGACCTCCATCTCGTCGAGGGCCTTGCGGACGGAGGTCAGCTCCGTCTCGGCCTCGGCGAGGGTGTCCGGGTCGTCCATCTCCTCGGCGAGCTCGAAGAGCACCCCGAGGTCGTCGATCCGACGGCGCAGGGTCTCGGTCTTGCGGACCTCGGCCTGGAGGTGCGAAAGCTTGCTCGTGATCTTCTGCGCCGCCTCCGGGTCGTCCCACAGGGACGGGGCCGCGGCCTGCTCTTCGAGCACGGCGATGTCGGCCCTCAGCTTCTCGAGGTCCAGGACGGCCTCGATCGACCCCATGGTCGAGGAGAGGGACTTCAGCTCTTCGGATACATCGACGACTGCCACGCGTCCAGCGTAACGGCTCCGGGCCGGGAGCCGAACCTTCGCCCGTGACGCCGGGGCTCAGGGCTGCGAGGACTGCTTGGAGTCCTGCGGCGGCGCGTCCCCGTCGCCGGCGGCCACCAGGTAGCCGCCGGCGCCGAGCGCGCCCGCGACCACCACGGCCGCGACGGCCAGGGTGATCCGCCGCTTGCGGACCACACCCGCCTTGTGGCGGGCCGAGCCGGGGCGGCGGGCGCCGGCCGGCCGGGGGGCGCGGGCGGTGCCGAGGGGACCGCCGGAGAGCTCGTCGGGGGCGGGGACCCGCATGGAGGTGTGGGTGTCGCGGTTGGAGTCGGCGGAGGCGCCGGGGACCAGCGGGACGGCGGCCCGGCGCGGCCCGGGTTCTCCGGCACCGGTGCCCGCGCCCGTGGCGTACGGGTCGTCCTCGTACGGCTCCGCGGACGGCTCCGCGCCGGGCTCGTCGACGTCGAGCGGGGGGATGCCCTTGAGGAGCGGCAGGACGTCCCGGAGGCGGGCGCCGAGCTCGGAGGCGCGGAGCCGGGAGGCGGGGGCCTTCGCGAGGCACTGGACGACGAGCTGCCAGAGCTCCTCGGGGATGCCGGGGAGCGGGACGACGGTCTCGGTGACGTGGCGGCGCAGGACTGCGCCGGGGTGGCCGCCGCCGAAGGGCGTGAAGCCGGCGAGGAGCTCGTACAGGACGGTCGCGAGGGCGTAGATGTCGACGGCGGCGCGGGGCGGGAGGCCCTCGACGATCTCGGGGGCGAGGTAGTCGGGGGTGCCGATGATGCGGGTGGCCTTGGTGCGGCCGGGGGTGTCGATGAGCTTCGCGACGCCGAAGTCGGTGAGCAGGGCGGGGTGGGCGCCGCCGGGGCCGAGGGGGCCCTCCATGTCGAGCAGGATGTTCTCGGGCTTGACGTCGCGGTGGACGACCCCGGCCGCGTGCGCGGCGGCGAGGCCGTCGGCGACGTCGGCGATGATCGCGACGGCGGCCTCGGGGGCGAGGCGCCGCTCGCGGTCGAGGCGGGTGCGCAGGTCGGTGCCGCGGACGAGGTCCATGACGAGCGCGAGGTCGTTGCCGTCGACGACGAGGTCGCGGACCTTGACCACCCGGGGGTGGTCGAGACCGAGCAGGGCGGTCCGCTCCTGGACGAAGCGGCCGACGAGCTCCTGGTCGGAGGCCAGGTCCTCGCGCAGCAGTTTGACGGCGACGGGCCCTTCGGGCCCCTCGCCGAGCCACACCGTTCCGGCGCTGCCCCGCCCGAGGATCTGGTGGGCGGTGTAGCGGCTGCCGATGTTCCGTGCCAAGACTGCTCCCTCAGCGGCTGCGGTTCGCGTCAAAACTACGCGTCCGCGGCCGCCGGACGTCACTTCCGCGCGGAAATCACCCTCCGGAAGTCGACAAATCGACAGGGTTACCGCCGTTTACGACCTCCGGAGGACCGTGTCACTGGCCCTTACCGCCGGTAGTGCCACCGGAGCCGGTGGCCTCGCCGATGGTGGAGACCCAGTCGCTGACCTTGGAGATGCCGTCGCCGATGGCCTCCCAGTAGCCCTTGCCCTCGGCGATCCAGCCCTGGAGGGGGGTGAGCTCCCAGATGAGCCAGCCGGCGACCACGAACAGGACGATCGTGAAGAGGCAGCCCTTGAGGCAGCCGAGGCCGGGGATCCGCATCGGGTTCGCGCCGCGCTGGCGGGGCGGGCGCGGCTCGCGCGGGGCGGGCGGCTGCGGCGGGGCCTGCGGGGGCTGGTGCTGCTGCTGGGGCGGCCGCTGCGGCTGGGCGTACTGCTGGGGCGGCGGGGGCGCGTACTGCTGCTGGGGCTGCTGCTGGGGGTACGGCTGCGGCGGCCGCTGCTGCTGGTGCTGCGGGGGGCGCTGCTGGCCGTACGGACCCTGCTGCCCGTGCTGCTGGCCCTGCTGGGGTCCGTACGGGCCCTGCTGGCCGTACTGGCCCTGCTGCCGGCCCTGCGGTCCGCCGTACGGGCCGCCCTGCTGCGGGCCGCCCTGCTGCGGACCGGGCTGGGCCTGGGGGCGCTGGGGGCGGCGGCGCAGCGGGTCCTCGCTCGGGTCGAGGTACTGCACCTGGGTCTGCTCGTTGCGGTCGCGGGCCGCGCGCAGCTGGCTCTGCCAGGGGTGCGGGTCCTCGCTCTGCGGCGGCTGCGACGGCACGGGCGGCATCACGGCGGTGGGGTCCGCGACGCCCGCCGGGCCGCTGGTGGGCAGGACGGCCGTCGGGTCGGCGGCACCGGCCGGGCCGCTCGTCGGCATGACGCTGGTCGCGGCGGCGGGGTCGTACTGCGACGGGGGCACGGCGCCGGTGCTGGGCAGCACCTGCGTGGCGCCCGCCGGGTCCACGCCCGGGGTGTCGGGGACCGGCGCGGGGGCCGGGTCGGGGGCGAGGAGCGCGCCGACTCCGTCGGCCGCCTCGATCTGGGCGGGGGTGGCGTGGACGCCGATGCCGGCCGCGACCGCGCGCAGGGCGCGGGCGAGGTTCTCGGCGCTGGGGCGGCGGTCGGGGTCCTTGCTGAGGCAGCGCTCGATGACCGTCCACAGCGGGCCGGGGACGGTGGAGGGTCGGCGCGGCTCCTCGCTGAGGTGCCGGTGGAGGACTTCGAGGGCCGTGCCGCCGGCGAACGGGGGGCGGCCCGTGACGAGCTCGTAGAGCAGGATGCCCGCGCCGTAGATGTCGACGGCGGAGGTCTGCGGGCGGCCCTCGGCGGACTCGGGCGCCACGTACGCGGGCGTGCCGACGAACTCGTGGGTGCGGGTGAGGCCCGGGGAGTCGGCGAGGCGCGCGATGCCGAAGTCGGTGAGCATCGGGTGCATCTGGCCGTGCTGCTCGGCGAGCAGGACGTTGGCGGGCTTGAGGTCGCGGTGCACGACGCCGTCGGCGTGGCTGGCGGCGAGCGCGTCGGCGATCTGGGCCGTCAGGAGGGCGGCGGCGACCGGGGTGAGCGGGCCGTTCTCCCTCAGGTAGCGGTGGAGGTCGGGGCCTTCGACCAGGTCCATGACGAGGGCGAGGACATCGCCCTCGACGACGAGGTCGCGGGTGCGCACGATGTTCGGGTGGGTGAGCCGGAGCAGCACGGACCGCTCGCGCAGGAAGCGCATCACGATGTCCGCGTCGTTGGCCAGCTCCTCCTTGAGGACCTTGATCGCGACGGTCTCGCCGGGCTGGCCGGGAACGGCCGCCTCGGCGCCCGCCGTCTCCCGCTGGCGGGCTCGCCAGACGGTGCCCGTGGCGCCGCGTCCGAGCGGCTCCTCGAGCAGGTACTTGCTGCCGATTGGCCGCACGTCACGCGCTCCCTGCTGATCGTGGTCCTGGGTGGTCCCGTGTCTCCCGGGGTTTCCCTGTCCTCTGTTCTGACCCGTTCGGGCGTCCGACCCACTTTAGTGCCGCCGAACGGGTCCCAGACCGGTTGTCCACAGGCCGGTTCCCGGTCGGCGGTTCGGTTCCGGATCCCCGTGGAGGGGTCGGGAACCGAACCGGCGGTCGGTCCGTCCGACGACCCGCACGGGTCTCGGAGACGTCCTGAACTTGTCCGGAAGAAGACGCTCCGCGCGCCGCGATGGTTGCCGGGCATGGTCCGAAGGCATGCTCAACCAGGCATTTTTTGGACCACGAGCGACCGATCAAGATCACTTCTGGCCGACCCGGGGGCGTGTTGTCGGCAGCAGGTGCGAGGATGCCTCCAGCACGTCGCATCGGTGGGGTCGGGAGCCCCCGCGCCGTGCCGACCTGAACCGGACGACGCGTCCGTGTCGGGTGGGGGGAGTCACAGGGCGGTCCCCTGCCGGGCACCTCGCGCAGAAGGGACCGCTGACGGCGATGCAGATCCGCCTGACCGTCCTCGCGCCGCACGCCGGCCATGGCAGCCACACGGGCCATGGCGGCCACAGCGCCGCGCGCTCCTGCGACGTGCTCGTCACCGCCCCCGCCGGGACGGCCCTCGCCGCCGTGGCCTCCCATCTCGCCGCGGCCGTCACCGGCCCCGACACCTCCTCCTCGGGCACCACCGTGCTCTACGCGGGCCCGGAGCGGCTCGACGCGCAGCGCTGCGTGCTCGGCGAGCCGCCGCTCGTCGACGGCGCCGTCCTCTCGCTCCAGGTCCCCGGCCCCGACGACCGGGTCGGCGAGGCGGCCTCCGCCCGGCTCCACGTGGTGGCCGGTCCGGACGCGGGCGGCGTGCACCTGCTCCACGGCGGGGCCATCAGGATCGGCCGTTCCGTCGACGCCGACGTGCCGCTCGACGACCCCGACGTCTCCCGCGCCCACTGCACCGTGACGGTCGGCGACGACGGCCGCGTCACCGTCTCCGACCTCGGCTCGACCAACGGCACGACGCTCGACGGCTCCCCCGTCGGCGCCCGCCCGGTCCGCCTCCTCCCCGGCTCCCTCCTGCGCCTCGGCGAGTCCGCCCTCCGCCTGACGGGCCCGGGCGACGACCTCGCCGGTACGGAGACGGTGGCGACGGCCCCCGACGGCGAGGGCCACCTGCGCGTCGCGCCCTCGGCGCGCCCGGCGGACGGCGGCACGCGTGCGTACGAGCCGGCGCCCGCCGTCCGCCACCCGGAGCCGTACGCCGAGGACTCCCCCGGCCACACGCGCGTGGAGGACCCCGCGAGCGCCCACGGCGACGGCGACGGGGGCGAGGCGCACAGCAGCACCCGGCAGACCCGCCGCCAGGGCGGGAAGCGCGGCCTCGGCGCGTGGGCCCGGCGTCTCGCGGGCGGCCGCGAGGAGCAGCCCGCGCCCCGGCCGGACGACCGGCGCCCGGCCCCGGCCGCGCCCGCCGCCCCCGCTCCCGTACCTCTTCCCCTCTCCCCCTCCCTCGCGGACGCCTGGCCCGACCCGGCCACCGTCCTCCTCACGGCCCTGGGCCCCGGCCCGCGCCTGTGGGAGCGGCCCCAGGACCACCCCGAGTCCCTCGTGGTGCGGCTCGGCACGGCCGACCGCGCCGAGCTGTCCGGGGTGCCGGTCACCGTCGGCCTGCGCGAGGCCGGCTCGCTCGGCCTCGCGGGCCCCGCCGACCGGCTCGCCGGGCTCGCCCGCTCGGTCGTGGCCCAGCTCGCCGCCCTGCACTCCCCCTCCGACCTGGAGATCGTGCTGATCTGCGCCGACCGGAACCGCTCCCTGGAGGAGCGGCGCCGGGCCTGGGGCTGGCTCGGCTGGCTCCCCCACGTCCGTCCGGCCCACGGCCAGGACTGCCGCCTGCTCCTCGCGTACGACCGCGAGCAGGCCCATGCCCGTACGACCGAGCTGACCCGACGGCTCGACGACGGCCCCCTCGGCCCCGGCTGGCCCAGCGCCGACCGCGCGACCGTCGCCGAGGCCGCCGCCCGCCACGACGGTCCCTCGACGGTCGTCATCGTCGACGGCGACCCCGGTTCGGCGGCGCTGCGCGAGACGGTCGCGCGCCTCGCGGGCGTCGGCGCGGCGGCCGGCATCCACGTGCTGTGCCTCGCGGAGGCGCCCGCCGCGACCCCGGAGTCACCGGTCACCGCGACGTACGAGTCCGCGTGCGTCGCCTCCCTCGCCTTCCGCGAGTGCGGGGCCGTGGCACTCCTCAGCGGCGACGTGGCCACGGCGCTGCGACTCGTGCGCGCCTCGGGCGGGCAGGTCGCGGGCCACGGCACGGTCGGCGTGCTGGACGCGGTCTCGGTGGCCTGGGCGGAGCGGTTCGGCCGCGCCCTCGCGCCGCTGCGCACGGAGACGACGACGGCGCCCCACGGCCGGGCCGCCGCGCTGCCCCCGTCCTCCCGGCTCCTCGACGAACTGGGCCTCGCCCGGGCCACCCCGGCGTCCCTCCTCGCCCGCTGGGCCTCGGCCGGCGACGGCACGGTCGTCCTCGGCACCGGCCCGCGCGGCCCGCTCGCGGTGGACCTCACCCAGGAGGGCCCCCACCTGCTGATCGAGGGCCCCGCGGGCAGCGGCCGCACGGAGCTGCTCCGCGCCGTCGCCGCGTCCCTGGCGGCCGGCGGCCGCCCCGACCGCCTCGGCCTGCTCCTCGTGGACGGCGCGGGCGGCGAGCGCGGCGAGGGCCTCGCGGCGTGTACGGAGCTGCCGCACGTCAGCGAGCACCTGGTCGCCTCGGACCCGGTCCGGATGCGGGAGTTCGCGCAGGCGCTCGGCGCGGAGCTGAAGCGCCGGGCGGAGATCCTCGGCGACGGTCACTTCGCCGACCGGCAGGGCGCGCGGGCGGCCGAGCGCCTGATCGGCGGCCAGCGCACCGCGAGCGCGGCGGAGTCGGTGGGCTCCCGCGTGACGGTCCGCCTCCCGGAGTCGGCCGACCTCGACGGCCGCGCGAGCGGCCGCACCCTCCGCACGGGCGACGGCACCGTCGGCGCCCTCCCGAGCGGCCGCACCCCGTACCGCACCCGGGACGACGGCACCCCCGGCGACCGCCCCAGCGGCCGCACGGTCCACGTGGACGCCGCCCCGTCCGCGGCGGACCGCGAGGCCCCCGCCGGAGCCGACGACCTGAACCGCCGCCCGAGCGCCCGCATCCCGCACCCGGGCGCGGGCGGCCACGGAGCCGACGACCTGGACGGCCGCGGCAGCGGCCGCATCACCCGCCAGGGCGGGGACGACCTGGCCGGCCGCGCGAGCGGCCGCACGGGAGCGGACGACCTCGGCCGCCGCGCCAGCGGGCGGATCCCGCACCCCGGCACGGGCGGCCACGGCGCGGACGACCTCGACGGCCGGAGCAGCGGCCGCATCGCGCGTTCCGGCGCGGACGACCTGGGCCGCCGCGCGAGCGGACGCGTCCCGTACCCGAGCGCGGACGACCTCGACGGCCGGAGCAGCGGGCGCGTGGCCCGGCCCGGCGCCGACGGCCTCGACGGCCGTGCGAGCGGCCAGGTCCCGTACAACGGAGCCGACGACCTCGGCCGCCGCCCCAGCGGGCGGATCCCGCACCCGGGCGCGAGCGACCACGCCCGCGGCCAGGGGACGTACCCGGGCGCGGACGACCTCGGCCGCCGCCCCAGCGGGCGCGTCCCGCACCCCGGCGCGAGCGACCACGCGAGCGGCCGGACGCCGTACCCGGGCGGCGACGACCTCGACAGTCGCGCCAGTGGCCGCGCGGGCGCCGACGACCTGGGCCGCCGCGCCAGTGGACGGATCCCGTACCCGAGCGCCGACGACCTCGACGGTCGCGGGAGCGGGCGCGTGACGCGGGCCGGTGCCGAGGACCTGGGGCGTCGTCCCAGTGGGCGCGTCCCGCACCCCGGCGCGGGCGAGGCCGACGGTGACGACCTCGGCGGCCGGAGCAGCGGGCGCGTGTCGCGTGAGCGTGGCGGTTGGGGCGAGGCCGGGGAGCGGTCGAGTTCCCGGACCCGGCCCGCGGCCGGCGGCTACCTGCCCGACACGCCCAGCGGGCGCCTGCCCCGGCGTGACGGCGGGGCCCTGGAGGACCGCCCCAGCAGCCGGACCTACCGCGCGGACGACGCCGACCTCCGCAGCCGTCCGAGCAGCCGCACCCACCGCGCGGACGACGCCGACCTCGGCGGCCGCCCGAGCAGCCGCACCCACCGCGCGGACGACGGCGACCTCGGCGGCCGTCCGAGCAGCCGCACCCACCGCGCGGACGACGCCGACCTCGGCAGCCGTCCGAGCAGCCGGACCCACCGCACCGGCGACGGTGGCGGTGACGGTGATCTCGTCGACCGGTCCAGCGGGCGGACCCTCCGTTCGGGTCCGAGCGGCCGGACCCTGCGGACCGGGGACGGCGAGCTCGAGCAGGCCGTGGCGACGCCGGCCGCGGGCACGCGCGTGCCGCGGCCCGAGGCCGCGTACGACGGCGCGGCCGAGAGCGGCCCGCTGCCCCGGCTCGTCGTGCTCGTGGACGACTTCGACGCCCTCGTGGCCCCGGCCCTCGGCGCCCCCGGCCGCCCCGCCGCCGGTTCCGTCGTCCGGGCGCTCGAAGCCGTCGCCCGGCACGGCGAGCGGCTCGGCGTCCACCTCGTCGCGACCTCGGCGCGGCCGGACCGCACGTCCGACACGGAGCTCGCCCACGGCGCCCGCCTGCGCATCGTGCTCGACCCGCCGCCCGTCGCCCCTGGCCCGGACGTGCCCGCCGCGGGCCGTGGCCGGCTCGGGCACCCGGACGGGCGGCTGACCCCGTTCCAGACGGGCCGCGTCTCGGGCCGGATCCCCCGGACGGCGACGCTCCGCCCGGTCGTCGTCCCACTGGAGTGGGAGCGGATGGGCGACCCGCCCGCCCGCCGCCCGGTCCGCGAGCTGGGCAACGGCCCGACGGACCTGGCTCTCCTGGCGAGCGCGCTCGACCGGGCCGCCCGGTCCGTCGAGGCGACGCCGATACCGCCGCTCGCTCCCGCGACGCGCACCTGACGGGGCGCCCGACGGCGACCTGACGCGACGTCACGAGGGCGTCACGATCGCCCGCTTGACTCGGGAGGCGGTATTGCGGCGCGCTCGCCACCCGGCGTAGACCTGTCGGCACGGGACAGTGACGCGCACGGGAGAGACGGGGCTGCAGCGATGCGATCAACTCTTCACCCACGCAGGACCGCGGCGACCGCGACCGCCGCCTTACTCGCCCTGGCCCTCGCGGCCTGCGGCGGCGGTGGCGGTGGGGACGGCACCGGCGGCGGCAACGGGAGCGGCGGCGGGGACAGTTCGGCGCCCGCTCCGAACTCCCGCCCCCTCGCGGGCCAGAAGATCGAGGTCGCCGCCGTCTGGACCGGCCCCGAGCAGGAGAACTTCACCAAGGTCCTCAAGGAGTTCGAGAAGCGCACCGGCGCCACGGTGACCTTCGTCCCCGCCCAGGACCCGATCGTGAACTTCCTCGGCACGAAGATCGCCGGCGGCTCCCCGCCCGACGTGGCCCTGCTCCCGCAGGTGGGGGCCATCCAGCAGGCCGCCGCCCAGAAGTGGCTGAAGCCCGTCGGCCCCGAGGCCAAGGCCGCGCTCGCCGCGAACTACTCGCCCGGCTGGCAGGCCCTCGGCGCGGTCGACGGCACCCAGTACGGCGTCTACTTCAAGGCCGCCAACAAGTCCCTGGTCTGGTACAACACGGCTGCTTTCGAGAACGCGGGCGCAAGCGAACCGAAGACCTGGAAGGAGTTCCTCGCCACCGCCGAGACGATCTCCGCCTCCGGCGTCACCCCGGTCTCCGTCGGCGGCGCCGACGGCTGGACCCTCACGGACTGGTTCGAGAACGTCTACCTCTCCCAGGCGGGGCCGGAGAAGTACGACCGGCTCGCGAAGCACCAGATCAAGTGGACGGACCCGTCCGTCGCCGCCGCCCTCAAGACGCTCGCCGAGCTCTTCGGGAAGCCCGCGCTCCTCGCGGGCGGGACGAACGGCGCGCTCCAGACCGAGTACCCGGTCTCGGTCACCCAGACCTTCACCGGCGGCGACCGCCCCAAGGGCGCGATGGTCTTCGAGGGCGACTTCGCGGCCGTCAACATCGCCCAGACGAAGGCGGAGATCGGGACGGACGCGAAGGTGTTCCCGTTTCCGGCCGTCGGCTCCGGCGCCGCCCCCGTCGTGACGGCGGGCGACGCGGCCGTCGCCCTGAAGGACACCGAGGGCGCGCAGGCGCTGCTCGCTTTCCTGGCCTCTCCGGACGCGGCACGGATCTGGGCGGCCGAGGGCGGCTTCCTCTCCCCCAACAAGAACCTGGACCCCGCCGCGTACCCGAACGACGTCCAGCGCGAGATCGCCAAGGCGCTGATCGGCGCGGGCGACGACTTCCGCTTCGACATGTCGGACCAGATGCCGCAGTCCTTCGGCGGGACGCCGGGCAAGGGAGAGTGGAAGGCGCTCCAGGACTTCCTGAAGAACCCGGCCGACGTCGCGGGGGCGCAGGCCCGCCTGGAGGCGGACGCGGCGAAGGCGTACAAGGCCGCGGCGAAGAGCTGAGGCGGGCCGCCATGCCCCGCACTCCCGCCACTTCGCACGCTCCCAGCCCTCCCGGCACCCGCGGCGCTCCCGGCGCTCCCGGCGCTCCCGGCGTGAGGAGGCGCGCCAAGGGCCGTCTCGTCGCCGCCGCCTTCCTCCTCCCCTCCCTGCTCCTCCTCGGTGCCCTCGTCCTCTACCCCATCGGCTACTCCGTCCAGCGCTCCCTCTTCGACCGCTCCGGCGCCACCTTCGTGGGTCTCGACAACTACCTCGCGCTCGTCACCGACGACTCCCTCCGCACCGCCCTCCGCAACAACCTGATCTGGCTGGTTCTCGCCCCTACGGTCGCCACCGTCCTCGGTCTGGTGTTCGCCGTCCTGACCGAACGGGTCCGCTGGGGCACCGCGTTCAAGCTCGTCGTCTTCATGCCGATGGCGATCTCGATGCTCGCCGCCGGGATCATCTTCCGGCTGGTGTACGAGCAGGACCCGGACCGCGGGGTCGCCAACGCGGTCTGGGTCGCCGTCCACGACACCTTCGCCGAGTCCTCGGTCTTCCCGCGCGCCCGCCCGCTGCCCGTCCACCCCCTCACGGCGGCCGGCGGCGGCGCGTACGTCACCAAGGAGCCCGTCAGGGCCGGGGACCCCGTACGGCTGCCGCTCGTCGGCGTGGCCCCGGGACAGATGCCGGAGGAGGCCCGCCCCGCCCGCCAACCGGACGGCGCCACGGGCACCCCCGACACCACCAGCACCACTGGCACCCCCGACACCTCCGGAACCCCCCGCACCGTCACCGGCACCGCCTGGCTGGACTTCACCCGCGGTGGCGGCGGAAAGCCGAACGTCGTCGACCCCGCCGAACTCGGCCTCGCGGGCCTCCGCATCGAGGCCGTGCGGGACGGCGAGGTGGTCGCCACGACCACCGCCGCCGCCGACGGCACCTTCTCGCTGCCCGCCGACCGCGCCGACGGAGCCGTACTCCGCCTGCCCGCGAGCAACTTCCGCGAGCCGTACGCCGGGGTCGAGTGGCTGGGCCCCTCGCTCGTCACCCCGGCCGTCATCGGGGCGTACGTGTGGATGTGGGCCGGGTTCGCGATGGTGCTGATCGGCGCCGGTCTCGCGGCCCTCCCGCGCGAACTGCTCGAAGCGGCGCGGGTGGACGGGGCGAGCGAGTGGCAGGTGTTCCGCCGGATCACGGTGCCGCTCCTCGCGCCGGTTCTCGCGGTCGTCCTCGTCACGCTCATGATCAACGTCCTGAAGGTCTTCGACCTGGTCTTCGTCATCGCGCCGGGTTCGGCACAGGACGACGCGAACGTCCTCGCGCTCCAGCTCTACCGCTCGGCCTTCGGCACGGACGCGGACCTCGGCGTCGGTTCGGCCATCGCGGTGGTCCTGCTCCTGTTCGTGCTGCCGGTGATGGCGGTCAACATCCGCCGCATCCGAAGGGAGACCCGCAGGTGAGACCGCCCGACAGCGGGTTCGCCGCCCGACTCGCCGCCAGGGCCGGATCCGGCGCCGTCCGCGTCCTGCTGCTCCTCGCCGGCCTGTTCTGGCTGCT
This sequence comes from Streptomyces sp. NPDC020807, assembly GCF_040641575.1. Taxonomy (NCBI): domain Bacteria; kingdom Bacillati; phylum Actinomycetota; class Actinomycetes; order Kitasatosporales; family Streptomycetaceae; genus Streptomyces; species Streptomyces sp. NPDC020807. The sequence goes on along the minus strand of NZ_JBFADU010000003.1, from coordinate 31,346 downwards.
CCCGACCCTCGGCCTGCTGCTCTCGTCCCTCCGTTCGCCCTCCGACATCGCGGCGAGCGGCTGGTGGCAGGTGTTCACGGAGCCCGCCCGGCTCACGACCCGGAACTACGCCGACCTCCTCGCGAACGGCACGATCACCGGCTCCCTCCTCTCCACCGTCCTCATCACCGTCCCCGCCACGCTCCTCGTCCTCGTCCTCGGTTCCTTCGCCGGGTACGCGTTCGCGTGGATGGAGTTCCCTGGCCGGGACTGGTGGTTCCTGGGAGTGGTCGCCCTGCTCGTGGTCCCCGTCCAGGTCGCCCTGGTCCCGGTCTCGAAGCTCTTCGGGGCGGTCGGGCTCTTCGAGACGACGCTCGGGGTCGTCCTCTTCCACACGGCCTTCGGCCTGCCGTTCGCGATCTTCCTGCTGCGGAACTTCTTCGCCGAGATCCCGCGCGAGCTCCTGGAGGCGGCGCGGCTGGACGGCGCGGGGGAAATCCGGCTGTACGCGCGCGTGGTGCTGCCGTTGGGCGCCCCCGCCCTCGCCTCGCTCGGCATCTTCCAGTTCCTGTGGGTGTGGAACGACATGCTGGTCGCGCTGATCTTCGCGGACGCGCAGTCGCCGCCGATCACGGTGGCGCTCCAGCAGCAGGTGCGGCAGTTCGGCAACAACGTGGACGTGCTGGCGCCCGGGGCGTTCCTGTCGATGGTGGTGCCGCTTGCGGTGTTCTTCGCGTTCCAGCGCCAGTTCACGTCGGGGGTGATGGCCGGCGCCGTGAAGTGACCCGCAGCCCGGCGCGTACGCCTCAGGCCTTGAGCGCCGCCACGGCCGCGCGCGCGAGCTCGTCCACGTACCCGTCCGGCAGCTCCGTACGCACGACGACGAGGCGCCAGTACAGCGGGCCGACGACGAGGTCGAGCGCCTTGGCCGGGTCGGCGCCGGCGGGCAGCTCGCCGCGCGCGACCGCCTCGCGGACGATCTGGGCCATGACGCCCTGCTGGCTGTCGAGCAGCCGCTCGCGGATGGCGTCGGCGATCTCGGGCTGCCGCGCGGCCTCGACGAGCAGGTCGGGGATGACCTGCGAGGCGACGGGGTGGCGGAGCGCGTACGAGGCCATCTCCAGGAGCGCGCGGACGTCCCCGTGCAGCGAGCCGGTGGCGGGGACGGGCAGGCCCTGGGCGGCGAAGGCGCCCACGAGGTCGAGGACGAGGGAGAGCTTGGACTTCCAGCGCCGGTAGACGGCGGTCTTGCCGACGCCGGCGCGGCGCGCGATGCCCTCGATGGACATGCGGGCGAAGCCGACCGCCGCGAGCTCGTCGAAGACGGCGGTGCGGATGGCCTCGGTCACGTCCTCGCGGAGTACGGCGGCTCCGGCGGGGGCGCGGCGGGGCGTCGGTTCGGTCATGACGGCATCCTAACCAACGCCTACGTCACGACGATACGGTTGCGTTCCGACGTACCGACGTCCTACTGTCCACGTAGCGACGATACGGACCCGTCCCGTCGTACCCGTCCCGTCGTATCCGTCCCTTCGCACCCGTCCCGTTGTCTCCGTCCGAGCGCCACCGTCTCCGAAAGCCGCCCGCCCGTGACCACGACCACCCTCGCCCCGCCCGCCGCCCCGCGGCCCGCCACCGGGCCCCTCTCCGGGGAACCCCTCTCCGACGAGGAGCTCCACGCCCTCGCCCTCCGCCACGGCCTCACCGTCAGCGGAGCCCGCCCCTCCCTCCCGGAGTACGTCCGTCAGCTGTGGGCCCGCCGCGGCTTCGTCACCGCCTTCGCGACCGCCCGCCTGACAGCCCAGTACAGCCAGGCGCGCCTCGGCCAGGTCTGGCAGGTGGCGACCCCGCTGCTCAACGCGGCCGTCTACTACTTCATCTTCGGGATCGTCATGAACGCCGAGCACGGCGTCCCCGACTACGTCCCCTTCCTCCTCACCGGCATCTTCGTGTGGACGTTCACCGCGAACACCGTCCTCGCCGGCACCCGCGCGATCAGCGACAACCTGGGCCTGGTCCGCGCCCTGCACTTCCCCCGCGCGAGCCTGCCGGTCTCGCTCGCGCTCCAGCAGCTCCAGCAGCTGCTGCTCTCGCTGACCGCGCTCGCCGCGATCCTGGTCTGCTTCGGCGAGTTCCCCACCTGGAGCTGGCTGCTCGCCATCCCCGCGCTCGCCCTCCAGGCGCTCTTCAACGTCGGCGTGGCCTTCGTCCTCGCCCGGCTCGCGGCCCGCACCCCGGACATCGGCCAGCTGATGCCGTTCGTCCTGCGGACGTGGATGTACGCGTCGGGTGCGATGTTCTCGATCCGGAACCTGTCGACGGGCGGGCGGGTCCCCGAGGCCCTGGTCCTCCTGCTCCAGTGCAACCCGGCGGCGGTCTACATCGACCTCGTGCGCTTCGCCCTGATCAGGAGCTACACGTCCGAGCAGCTGCCGCCGCACGTCTGGGCGCTCGCCGCCGGCTGGGCGGTGCTCGCGTTCGCGGGCGGCTTCATCTGGTTCTGGAAGGCGGAGGAGACGTACGGCCGTGGCTGAGACGCACGAGGCACCCATGACCCCCGCCCCTACGGCACCCGAGCGCACGCCGACCGTCGTCGCGACCGGCGTCCACGTCACCTACACCGTCAACGGCGGCGGTGGCGGCCGCGGCAGCGCCACCGCCGCGCTCGGCCGGATGCTCCGCCGGGGCGGCACGGCTCCGGCCGGGCGCCGGGTCCACGCCGTGAAGGGGGTGAGCTTCGCCGCGTACCGGGGCGAGGCGATCGGCCTGATCGGTTCGAACGGCTCCGGCAAGTCGACCCTCCTGAAGGCCGTCGCGGGCCTCCAACCGGTCGAGCGCGGCCGGATCTACACCCATGGCCAGCCCTCCCTCCTCGGCGTCAACGCGGCCCTGATGAGCGACCTGACGGGCGAGCGGAACGTGATCCTCGGCGGCCTCGCGATGGGCATGAGCCGCGCGGAGATCCGCGAGCGGTACGCCGAGATCGTCGACTTCTCCGGCATCAACGAGAAGGACGACGCGATCTCCCGTCCGATGCGGACGTACTCCTCCGGCATGGGCGCCCGGCTGCGTTTCTCGATCGCCGCCGCGAGGAGCCACGACGTCCTGCTCATCGACGAGGCCCTGTCGACCGGCGACGCCCGCTTCCGGCGCCGCAGCCAGCAGCGGATCGACGAACTGCGGGCGGAGGCGGGGACGGTCTTCCTGGTCAGCCACTCGAACTCCACCATCACGGAGACCTGCGAGCGGGCACTGTGGCTGGAGGCCGGGACGCTGCGGATGGACGGCCCGGCGGACGAGGTCGTGGCGGCGTACGAGGAGTTCACCAAGACGGGGGGCAAGACCGGGGGAAAGCAGGGCATACCGGTCTAGAGTGCTGAGGGATGACGAACGACGCCCCTCAGCCACCGGGCGGGCCGGCCCCCCAGCCCCCGGGCGGGCCGCCCCGCAGCGCCCCACCCGCCTCGCAGCCCTCCCCTGCCACCGCCCAGGCGTCCCGCGCCGCTGCCCCAGACTCCTCCTCACCCACCGCCCAGGCGTCCCGCGCCGCTTCCCCAGGCTCCTCCTCACCCACCGCCCAGGCGCCCCCGCCCGCCCTCACCGGCTCCCCCTTCGACTCCGACACCTTCACCTCCGCCACCTTCGTCACGGTCGGCCGCGGCCCCTCCCTCGCGCTCGCCGTCCTCTGGGTGCTCACCCGGGCCGGCATGCTCGTCCTCTTCCTCCGCGACGACCTCGGCATCGGCGGGGTCTCCCGCGAGATCGACCTCTACCGGCACTGGTACGGGCAGTTCGCCTCCGGCACCTTCCCGCTCGGCGACCAGACCTGGCAGTACCCGCCCGGCGCCGGACTCGTGGTCGTCCTCCCCGGCCTCGTCCCCGCCCTCACCTACACCCAGGCCTTCGTCGCCCTCGCGCTCCTCGCGGACGCCGTCATCACCCTCGCCCTGGCCCTCGCCGACCGCGAGCGCCTCACCCACGGCGCCTGGTTCTGGGTCTGCGGCCTGCCGCTGCTCCTGCACCTCCCCCTCGCGCGGTACGACCTCCAGGCCACCGCCCTCGCCGTCCTCGCGCTCCTGGCCCTCGGCCTGCGGTCCACCGCCGCCCACCAGATCGGCGGCGCGCTGGCGGGGATCGGCGCCATGGTCAAGGCGTGGCCCGCGCTCGCCCTGATCGGCACGCCCCGGGGGCGTACCACCCGCGAGGCGTGGACCGCCGCCGTCGTCGGCGCCCTCGCGCTCACGGCCACCCTCGCGCTGCTCTTCTCCGGCCCGCTCGGCTTCCTGCGCCAGCAGGGCGGCCGCGGCGTGCAGATCGAGTCGCTCGGCGGCACGGCCCTGGGACTCGCCCGCGCGGCCGGCGTCTGGCAGGGCCGGGTCGAGATGCGCTACGGCTCGTTCGAGTACGTCGGCCCGTACGTCTCCACCCTCGGCAACCTCGCCCTGCTGCTCACCGTCGCCGCCTTCGGCTGGCTGCTCCTCTGGCGCGTACGGGCCCGCCGCTGGACCCCGGCGACCCCGCTCGACGCGGCCTTCGCCGCCGTCCTGCTCCTCACCGCGACGAGCCGGGTGATCAGCCCCCAGTACATGGTCTGGCTGCTCGGCCTCGCCGCCGTCTGCCTGACCTCACGCAGTACGGTGATGCGCCCGGTGGCACTGCTCATGCTCCCGGCGGCGGCGCTGAGCTCGCTCGCGTACCCCGTCCTGTACGCGGACGTCCTCACCGGCACGGCCTCCGGCCTGCTCGTCATGGTGCTCCGCAACGGCCTCCTCCTCGCCGCCGCCCTGCTCGCCGCCCGCCGCCTGTGGACGTCTACGGTCGCCGCACCTGCTGCGGCCCCCGCACGCGCGTGACGACCCCGGCCGGATGACGGAAGGGCCCCGCCGGAATCCGGCGGGGCCCTTCCTCACGTGCCTACCCTCAGCTGTGCGTACGGAGCAGCGTGCGCATCGTCCGCATGGCCACCGACAGGTTGGCCAGGTCGAAGGTGTCCGAGCCCTGGATCTCCTCCAGGGTGGTCCGCGCGCGGCCCAGGATCGCCGCGTTCTTCTCCTCCCAGGCCTTGAACCGCTCCTCGGGGCTCGTCGTGCCGTTGCCGACGCTCAGCACGTCCGCGGTCAGCGCCGCGTGCGCCGCGAAGAGGTCCTCGCGGATCGAGGCGCGGGCCATGGACTGCCACCGGTCGGCGCGCGGCAGCTCGATGATGCGGTCCATGAGGTCGGTGATCCGCAGGCGGTCGGCGAGGTCGTAGTAGACCTCGGCCACCGCGAGGGGGTCCTTCTCCATGCGGTCCGCGATCGCGACGACGTCGAGGATCGGGAAGGCGGAGGAGAAGCCGGCGACGCGACGCGCGAGCTCCTCCGGCACGCCGACCTCGGTCAGCTCGTCGAGGATCGACTGGTACCACTCCAGGTCCGCGCCGCGCAGGAGCTGCGGCAGATCCTGCCAGACCTGCTCGACGCGCTCGGCGAAGAACTCGATGGTCTCGCCGATCTGGAGCGGCTGCGGCCGGTTGTTGAGCAGCCAGCGGGTGCCGCGCTCGACGAGCCGGCGGGAGTGCAGCCGCATCCGGGTCTGGATCTCGGCGGGCACGTGGTTGTCGAGGGCCTCGACGGCGTCCCAGACCTGGCCGAGGCGGAAGACCTCACGGGCCGCGGTCTGCGCGCGGACGATCTCCTCGATCGACGCGCCCGTCTCCTCGCGGAGGCGGTGCAGGAAGGTCGAGCCACCGGTGTTGACGGTGTCGTTGACCAGGACGGTCGTGATGATCTCGCGGCGCAGCGCGTGGTTGTCGACGGCCTCGGGGAACTTCTCGCGCAGCAGCGTCGGGAAGTAGGCGCGTAGCAGGCCGCTCAGGTACGGGTCGTCCGGGAGCTCGGTGCCGATGAGCTCGTCGGCCACCGTGATCTTGGTGTACGCGAGGAGGACGGCGAGCTCCGGCTGGCTGAGGCCGCGGCCGTTGTTGAGGAGCTCGCGGATCTGCCGGTCGTTGGGCAGGAACTCCAGCGAACGGTCCAGGCTGCCGTCGCGGCCCAGGCGGCGCATGAAGCGCTGGTGGGCGTGGAGCAGCGAGGGCGACTGGGTGACGGCGTTGGCCAGGGCGGTGTTCTGCGCGTAGTTGTTGCGCAGGACGAGCCGGCCGACCTCGTCGGTCATCTCGGCGAGGATCTTGTTGCGCTGCTTGACGGTCATGTCGCCCTCGGCGACGAGCCCGTTGAGCAGGATCTTGATGTTGACCTCGTGGTCGGAGGTGTCGACGCCGGCGCTGTTGTCGATGGCGTCGGTGTTGACCTTGCCGCCCTCGCCCCCGGGGCCGCCGGTGCGGGCGAACTCGATCCGGCCGAGCTGGGTGGCGCCGAGGTTGCCGCCCTCGCCGACGACCTTGGCGCGGACGTCCTGGCCGTCGACGCGGATGGCGTCGTTGGCCTTGTCGCCGACGTCCGCGTTGGACTCGGCCGAGGACTTGACGTACGTGCCGATGCCGCCGTTCCACAGCAGGTCGACGGGGGCGTGCAGCACGGCCTTCATGAGCTCGGCCGGGGTCAGCTTGGTGATGCCGTCCTCGATGCCGAGGGCTGCCCTGACCTGCGCGTTGATCGGGATGGCCTTGGCGGTGCGGGGGTGGATGCCGCCGCCCGCGGAGAGCAGCGAGGTGTCGTAGTCGGCCCAGGACGAACGCGGCAGGTCGAAGAGGCGGCGGCGCTCGGCGTACGAGGTGGCCGCGTCCGGGGTCGGGTCGAGGAAGATGTGCCGGTGGTCGAAGGCGGCGACCAGGCGGATGTGCTCGGAGAGCAGCATGCCGTTGCCGAAGACGTCACCGGACATGTCGCCGACGCCGACGACCGTGAAGTCCTCGGTCTGGGTGTCGTGGCCGAGCTCGCGGAAGTGGCGCTTGACCGACTCCCAGGCACCGCGGGCGGTGATGCCCATGCCCTTGTGGTCGTAACCGGCGGAGCCGCCGGAGGCGAAGGCGTCGCCGAGCCAGAAGCCGTACGCCTCCGCGACGCCGTTGGCGATGTCGGAGAAGGTCGCGGTGCCCTTGTCGGCGGCGACGACGAGGTAGGTGTCGTCCTCGTCGTGGCGGACGACGTCGACCGGCGGCACGACCTCGCCCGCGACGAGGTTGTCGGTGATGTCGAGCAGCGCCGAGATGAAGGTCTTGTAGCTCTCGATGCCCTCGGCGAGCCAGGCGTCGCGGTCCACGGACGGGTCCGGGAGCTGCTTGGCGACGAAGCCGCCCTTGGCGCCGACGGGGACGATGACGGTGTTCTTCACCATCTGCGCCTTGACCAGGCCCAGGATCTCCGTACGGAAGTCCTCGCGGCGGTCGGACCAGCGCAGGCCGCCTCGGGCGACCTTGCCGAAGCGCAGGTGGACACCCTCGACGCGGGGCGAGTACACCCAGATCTCGAAGGCGGGGCGCGGGGCCGGCAGGTCGGGGATGGCCTGCGGGTCGAACTTCATCGACACGTAGGAGTGCTGCTCGCCGGCCGCGTTCTTCTGGAAGAAGTTGGTGCGCAGGGTGGCCTTGATGACGGTGAGGAAGGAGCGCAGGATGCGGTCCTCGTCCAGGCTCGCGACCTGGTCGAGGGCGCCGTCGAGCTCCTCCAGGATGCCGTCGGTGAGCTCCGTGCCGGCGCGCTGGCGGCCGGGCGCCATCCGGGCCTCGAAGAGGGAGACGAGCAGCCGGGTGGTGTGGACGTTGTTGCGGAGGGTGTCCTCCATGTAGTCCTGGCTGAACGTGGAGCCGGCCTGGCGCAGGTACTTGGCGTAGGCGCGCAGCACCATCGCCTCGCGCCAGGTGAGCCCGGCGGAGAGGACGAGGGAGTTGAAGTTGTCGTTCTCGGCCTCGCCGGTCCAGGTGGCGGCGAAGGCCTCCTGGAAGCGCTCGCGGGCGTCGTCGCCGACGTAGTCGCCGCCGTTGCCGCTCGGGGCGGGCATGCGCAGGCCGAAGTCGTAGACCCAGGCGTGGGCGCGGTCGGCGCAGCGGAGCTCGTACGGACGCTCGTCGGTGACCTCGACGCCGAGCCGGTTGAGGACCGGGAGGACGGCGGAGAGGGAGATCGGCTCGCCGGTCTTGTAGATCTTGAAGCGGCGCTCGCCGGGGCCCGAGGCGACGGGCTCGTACAGGGAGAGCGCGAAGTCCTTGCCGCTGGCGGCGAGGGCCTCCATGCGGACGAGGTCGGCGACGGCGGCGCGCGGCGAGTGGTCGGCCTTGTAGCCCTCGGAGAAGGCGTTGCCGTAGCGGCGGAGCAGCTCGGCGGCGCGCTCCTCGCCGAACTCGGCGTTGAGGGCCTCGCCGAAGCCGTCGGCCCAGGAGCGGGCGGCCTCGACGAGCCGGGCCTCGATGCGGTCGACGTCGGCGTCGGTCAGCTTGGCGAGCTCGGTGCCGGGCTTGACGCGGACGACGAAGTGGAGGCGGGAGAGGATCGACTCGGTGTTCCAGGCGGTGAAGTCGACGCTGGTGCCGCCGAGCTCCTCCTTCAGGATGTCGATGATCCGCAGCCGGACGCGGGTGGTGTAGCGGTCGCGCGGCAGGTAGACGAGGGCCGAGTAGTAGCGGCCGTACTCGTCCTGGCGCAGGTAGAGCCGCAGCCGGCGCCGCTCCTGGAGGTACAGGACGCTGGTGACGATGGACTGGAGCTGGTCGACCGGGGTCTGGAAGAGCTCGTCGCGCGGGTAGGTCTCCAGGATCTGGAGCAGGTCGCGGCCGTCGTGGCTGTTCGACGAGAAGCCGGCGCCGGCGAGGACCTCCTGGACCTTGCGCTTGACGACCGGGACGCGGCGGACGGACTCCGTGTAGGCGGCGGAGGAGAAGAGGCCGAGGAAGCGGCGCTCGCCGATGACGTTGCCGTCGGCGTCGAACTTCTTCACGCCGACGTAGTCGAGGTACGAGGGGCGGTGGACGGTCGCTCGGCTGTTGGCCTTCGTCAGGATGAGCAGCTTGTGCTCGCGGGCCTTGGCGCGGACGTCGTCGGGCAGCCGGCTGAAGGAGGGCGAGACCGGGTGGGCGTGGTGGCCCTGGTCGCCGCCCGCGTGCTTCGGGTCGGAGCGCAGGATGCCGAGGCCGGTGCCGGGCACGGCGGACAGGGCGTCGCCGTTGACGAGCTCGTACTCGCGGTAGCCGAGGAAGGTGAAGTGGTCGTCGGCGAGCCAGCGGAGCAGCTCGCGGGCCTCCTCGACCTCGGTCGGGCGCAGGTCGGAGGCGGTGGGCTCGTCGGCGAGGCCGTCGGCGATGCGCAGGGCCGCCTCGCGCATCTTCTCCCAGTCCTCGACGGTCTCGCGGACGTCGGAGAGGACGCGGAGCAGGTCGGCGGTGATCTGCTTGAGGTCGGCGCGGTCGGTCTCGCGGTCGATCTCGACGTGGATCCAGGACTCGGGGAGCGCGTCGTGCGGCAGCTCGCCCTGGATCTGGGTCGACAGGACCTCGATGAGCTTGCCGGTGAGGTCGCGGCGGACGAGGACCTGCGGGTGGATCACGACGTGGATGCCGCGTCCCTGGCGGGACAGCTCGTTGGTGACGGAGTCGACGAGGAAGGGCATGTCGTCGGTGACGACCTCGACGACGGAGTGGCTGGAGGTCCAGCCGTTCTCCTCGACCGTCGGGGTGTGGACGCGCACGTTCGCGGTGCCCTGCGGGCGGTTCTCCGCGAGGCGGTAGTGAGAGAGCGCGGCACCGAAGACGTCGACCGGGTCGCGGTCGCCGAGGTCCTCCGGCGCGGTGTGCAGGTAGTAGCGCTGGAGGTATTCGAGCACCGTGTCCCGGTCCGGGCGCTCGCCCGAACCGTCAGGGCCCGTCGGAAGTCGCCCCCCGACCGGGCTGTGCTCAGCTACCCGGGCGGCCCTTTCGAGCAGCTCGGCCTTGGCTTCGTCCAGCTTGGTCTGCATGTCCTCTGACTCCTGTCGCGCGCCGTTGCGTGACGTCGGTGGAAGAAAGGGCACAACGCCACGACGCGGTGATTCCGGTCGAAGACGACGTTATGCCCGAATGAGAGATGCCCGGTTCGTTATCGGCCACGGAACGCGGCGCGACCGGACGGAAGGGATCGGCGAACGCACGGTGGGCCCGGCCGCTGTCGCGTGCCGGGCGGCAGCCGGGGGCTTCACTGCCCCCTCGGCGTATCGCGCTGATCACGGGAAAAGCCTATCGCTCCCGACCCCCGAACCGTCATGAGCCGTATGTGTACAAAAGAGGGGGTGGAAGTTTGACGTTATGGACAGCGACACAGGCCCTCTTGGCAAGACGTCTCCGCGCGGGCAGCGTGGGGACCGGCAGGAACCACCTCTGATCTGGGAGAGCCATGGCGAAGATCCTGATCGTGACCGGGGACGCGGCGGAGTCGCTGGAGGTGATGTACCCCTACCAGCGGCTGCTCGAAGAGGGGTACGAAGTCGACATCGCGGCCCCGGCCCGCAAACAGCTCCGCTTCGTCGTGCACGACTTCGAACCGGGCTACGACACGTACACCGAGAAGCCCGGCTACACGTGGCCGGCGGACCTGGCGTTCTCGGAGGTCGACCCGGGCGCTTACGCCGCCGTGGTGATCCCCGGCGGCCGCGCGCCGGAGTACCTGCGCAACGACCCGGAGCTCCGCAAGATCCTCAAGGCCTTCTTCGACGCGGACAAGCCGGTGGCCCAGATCTGCCACGGCCCGCTCCTGACGGCGGCCGTCGGCGCCCTGGAGGGCCGCCGGGTCACGGCCTATCCGGCGCTCGAGATCGACATGCAGACGGCCGGCGCCACCTTCCAGGACTCGGCGGCCGTCGTCGACGGCCTCCTCGTCTCCTCCCGCGCCTGGCCGGACCACCCGACCTGGATGCGCGAGTTCCTGAAGATCCTCCGCACGAAGGCCTGACCGGCCCGACGGCACGGGGGCGGTCGCCGGCGCCGCGGCGGGTGCGGCCTGGGGGCGTTCCTAGGCCAGCTCCTCCGCCACCGCGACCGCCTCCGCCAGGGAGTCCACGACGGGGACGCCGACCCGCTCCAGGGACGTCCGGCTGTGCGATCCCCCGGTGTACAGCACGGCCTTCGCGCCGACGTGCAGCGCCGCCACCGCGTCGTCCGCCGCGTCCCCGATGACGACGATCCGGTCGGCGGGCAGGCCGAGGGCCGCGAGGTGCCGCACCATGTGCCCGGACTTGCCGTCGTTGGACGCGTCGGGCCGCCCGTCCACCCGGACGAAGCGCTCCTCGATCCCGTGCTCCCGCACGAGCGGTATGAGCCGGGCGTGCGGCGCGAGCGAGAGCAGCGACTGCGTGTGCCCGGACGCCTGCCGGGCGGCGAGCAGCTCGGAGGCGCCCTCGGTCAGCCCGCAGCCGACCGCGCGCTCCCAGTAGTGCCGGTGGAAGGCCCCGTCCATGACGAGCCACTCCTCGTCGGTGGGTAGGCGCCCGAGCAGCCGCTCGTAGAACTTCGGCACCGGCACCGTGTACAGCTCGCGGTACCGCTCCAGCGTGATCGACGCGAGCCCGAGCTCGGCGAAGGCCGCGTTCGTCGCCCCGATGACCGCGCCGGTGTCGTCGAGCAGTGTGCCGTTCCAGTCCCAGACCAGGTGCTTTCCGTGCTTCCCCATGGAAAAACGGTACCCGGGCCCACTGACGGCGAAGCCGCGGCCCTCAGCCCAGCAGGCCGGGGATCTCCTGCACGCCGAACCACAGCAGTTCGTGGTCCTCGGCACCGTCCACGACGAACCGCGCGTCGTCGTCGCCCCGGTCCGCCGCCCCGAGCGCGGCGGCCGCCGCGCTGACGTCCGCCTCGGCGTCGTCGGCGTCGGCGTGCACGGCCGCCGCCCTGGCCATCGGCACGGCGCCGGCGATCCGCACCTCGCCGATCGAGTCGGCGTCGAGACCCCGGTCCGGGTCGGCGACGGCGGCACCGTCGGCCACGTCGACGGCGACGACGATCCGGCGCCGCGGCGCCTCGGGGGCACCGGCGAGCAGCCGCAGGGAGGCGGCGGCGGCCCGGTTGAGCGCCGCGTACTCCAGCTCCTCGATGTCGTCGGAGACGTACCACTCGCGCAGCGCGGGGGTGACGGCGTAGGCGGTCAGCGGGCCGGGGCCCAGCTCGCCCGCCTTGTGCGCCTGTGCGAGACCGGGGAGGGTCAGGGGAACGTACACGCGCATGGCTGGCCGCTTTCGTCGACGGAGAGGCCCTCAGGATACGTGCGGAGTCCCCCTTCGGGCTGGGGGGCCGGACGCGCCGCCGTCCACCGCCGGGGCCGCGCGCCTGGGACCCCGGAGAGCCGATTTCCCGCGCGACCACCCGGATAGGTGAATCACCCTGCGTACACGCCCGAGGTCAGCGACGCCTTGCGAGGGTTCCGACCCCGCCCGTACAAGATCTCCAAGAGAAGTTACTGACTGGTACCAGCCGGTTACGCAACGACAGGGGATCTCATGACCACCACGCCGCCCACCACCGCAACCGGCATCACCGCAACCGCCACCGCCATTACCTCCACCGCCACCGCACACGGCGTCCCCACCGCCACCACCCGTCCGCACACCCCCCGCACCCCCCGCCCCCGCACCGCCCCCGGCGGCCCCGCCGGCACCCGACCGCGCGGCGCCGCCGGAACGCACCCGCAGACCGCACCCCGCGCCCGCCCGCCGCACACCCTCTTCGCCGAGCGCCTGCTCGCCGTCCTCAGCGGCGAGCGCCCGGTCCACTGGATGCTCGGCCACACCGTCGGAGAGGCGTACGAGCAGCTCGTCCTGCTCGCCACGACCACGCCCCTGCGCTCGCTCGGCCCCCGCCCGGTCCTGCGCCGCTGCGCCGTCCAGACGGACCCCCGCCGCACGGTCATGGAGGCCTTCGCCAGCATCGCCACCGGTCACCGCGTACGGGCCATGGCCTTCCGCCTGGAGCGCGGCGACGACCTGCGCTGGCGCTGCGCCGCCGTCGAGCTCGACGGCCTCGGCACCGCCGCCGCCCTCCGCCCATGACGAAGGGGCCGGCGCCCACCGGGCACCGACCCCTCCACCACGCTCACGCCGTCACGGCGTCGACGGCGTCACTTCTTGCGACGACGCCCACCGCTCGCGTTCTTCTGCGCCTTGCGGCGCTCCGCCCGCGTCAGGCCGTCGCCCGACTCGTCGCCGTCGGAGGCGAAATCACCCTCGACCACGCCGCCGTCGCCGTCCACGGTCGGCGCGGAGAAGTGCAGCCGGTCGGGACGCTGCGGGGCGTCGAGCCCCTTGGCGCGGATCTCCGGACGCCCGGCGCCCGCCGGCACGGCGTCCTGCTTGTCGAGCGACGGAGCGCTCGCCTGCACCGGGACCTCCTCGACCTGCTGCTCGACCTGGACCTCCAGGTTGAACAGGTAGCCGACGGACTCCTCCTTGATGCCCTCCATCATGGCGGTGAACATGTCGAAGCCCTCGCGCTGGTACTCGACCAGCGGGTCCTTCTGCGCCATCGCGCGCAGGCCGATGCCCTCCTGGAGGTAGTCCATCTCGTAGAGGTGCTCGCGCCACTTGCGGTCCAGGACGGAGAGGACCACGCGCCGCTCCAGCTCGCGCATGATCTCCGAGCCGAGCTGCTTCTCACGGGCGTCGTACTGCTCGTGGATGTCGTCCTTGACGGAGGTCGCGATGAACTCGGCGGTGATGCCCGCCCGGTCACCGGCCGCGTCCTCCAGCTCGTCCACGGTCACCTTCACCGGGTAGAGCTGCTTGAACGCGGTCCACAGCCGGTCGAGGTCCCACTCCTCCGCGAAGCCCTCGGCGGTCTCCTGGCGGATGTAGTCGTCGATCGTGTCGTCCATGAAGTGCTGGATCTGCTCGTGCAGGTCCTCGCCCTCCAGGACGCGGCGACGCTCGCCGTAGATGACCTCGCGCTGGCGGTTGAGGACCTCGTCGTACTTCAGGACGTTCTTGCGCGTCTCGAAGTTCTGGGTCTCGACCTGCGACTGCGCGGAGGCGATCGCGCGGGTGACCATCTTGTTCTCGATCGGCACGTCGTCCGGCACGTTGGCCATGGCCATGACGCGCTCGACCATCTGCGCCTTGAACAGACGCATCAGGTCGTCGCCGAGGGAGAGGTAGAAGCGGGACTCGCCCGGGTCGCCCTGACGGCCGGAACGACCGCGGAGCTGGTTGTCGATACGGCGCGACTCGTGGCGCTCCGTGCCGAGGACGTACAGCCCGCCGAGGTCCTTGACCTCCTCGAACTCCGCCTTCACGGCCTTCTCGGCGCGCTCCAGGGCGGCGGGGAGGGCCGCGGCCCACTCCTCGACGTGGTCGACCGGGTCGAGACCGGCCTGACGCAGTTCGGCCTCGGCGAGGTCGTCCGGGTTGCCGCCGAGCTTGATGTCCGTACCGCGACCGGCCATGTTCGTGGCGACGGTGACGGCGCCGCGGCGGCCGGCCTGCGCGACGATGCTGGCCTCGCGCTCGTGGTGCTTGGCGTTGAGGACCTCGTGCGGGATGCCCCGCTTGGAGAGCTGCTGCGAGAGGTACTCGGACTTCTCGACGGAGGTGGTGCCGACGAGGACCGGCTGGCCCTTCTCGTGCTTCTCCGCGATGTCGTCGACGACGGCGGCGAACTTGGCGACCTCGGTCCGGTAGATCAGGTCGGACTGGTCCTTGCGCTGCATCGGCCTGTTCGTCGGGATCGGGACGACGCCGAGCTTGTAGATCTGGTGGAACTCCGCGGCCTCGGTCATGGCCGTACCGGTCATGCCGGACAGCTTGTCGTAGAGGCGGAAGAAGTTCTGGAGGGTGATCGTGGCGAGGGTCTGGTTCTCGTCCTTGATCGCCACCCCCTCCTTCGCCTCGATCGCCTGGTGCATGCCCTCGTTGTAGCGGCGACCGGCGAGGATACGGCCGGTGTGCTCGTCGACGATCATGACTTCGCCGTCCATGACGACGTAGTCCTTGTCCTTCTTGAACAGTTCCTTCGCCTTGATGGCGTTGTTCAGGTACCCGACGAGGGGGGTGTTCACCGACTCGTAGAGGTTGTCGATGCCGAGCCAGTCCTCGACCTTGGCGACGCCGGCCTCGTGGATGCCGACGGTGCGCTTCTTCTCGTCGACCTCGTAGTCGCCGGTCTCCTCGATGCCCTTGAGGGGGTTGCCGGGCTCGCCCTTGGTGAGGCGGGTGACCAGCTTCGCGAAGTCGCCGTACCACTTGGTGGCCTGGTCGGCCGGGCCGGAGATGATCAGCGGCGTACGGGCCTCGTCGACGAGGATCGAGTCGACCTCGTCGACACAGGCGTAGTTGTGGCCGCGCTGGACGAGCTCGTCCTGGGACCACGCCATGTTGTCGCGCAGGTAGTCGAAGCCGAACTCGTTGTTCGTGCCGTACGTGATGTCGCAGTTGTACTGCTCGCGGCGCTGCGCCGGGGTCATGTTGGCGAGGATGCAGCCGACCGTCAGGCCCAGGAACTTGTGCACCCGGCCCATGAGCTCGGAGTCGCGCTCGGCCAGGTAGTCGTTGACCGTGATCAGGTGCACGCCCTTGCCGGAGAGCGCGTTCAGGTACGCGGGGAGGGTGCCGACGAGGGTCTTGCCCTCACCGGTCTTCATCTCCGCGACGTAGCCGAGGTGGAGCGCGGCGCCACCCATCAGCTGGACGTCGTAGTGGCGCTGCCCGAGGACGCGCTTGGCGGCCTCGCGGACGGTCGCGAAGGCCTCCGGAAGCAGGTCGTCGAGGCTCTCGCCGTCGGCGTACCGCTGCTTGTACTCGTCGGTGAGCGCCCGCAGGTCGGCGTCGGAGAGGTTGACGAAGTCCTCTTCGATGGAGTTGACCTGGTCCGCGATGCGGTGCAGTTTGCGCAGGATCTTGCCTTCGCCTGCACGCATGAGCTTGTTGAAGACGGACACTGAGGCTGGTCTCCTTGCCGGTCGGGCCTGGCACTGGGTCTGGTGAAGGACGCGAGCGCGGGCACGGCAGGTGGTCCCCACCGCAACGGCCATCGTAAGCGAGACCGCCCTCGCGAAGGGAGGCCCGCAGTGCCCGAGCCGCAAGGCCGCCCTCAGAGAGAACGCACGAGGTGGGCGGAAGGTGCCGCCCCACCCGAAAAGTGTTCGCTTCCGATCCGCGAGGTCACCACAATCCCGGCATGGACCCCATCACCCTCACCACCGACCGTCTGCGTCTGCGGAACTTCGTCCCCGACGACATCGACGCGGTGTACGAGATCTGCCAGGACCCGGCCATCCGCCGCTGGACCACCGTCCCCGACCCCTACACGCGGCCGGACGCCGAGTTCTTCGTGAACCGGCTGGTCCCCGACGGCTGGCGCGACGACAACTCCTACGCCTTCGCCGTCGAGCCGCTGGCCGGCGGCCCGCTGCTGGCGTCGATCGCGCTGACCAGTCGCGGCGTCGGGATCTGGGAGGTCGGCTTCTGGCTCGACGCGGCGCACCGGGGCCAGGGCTACATGACGGAGGCGGTCCGGGCCGTGGCGCACTGGGCCTTCACGGGCCTGGGCTGCGTCCGCCTGGTCTGGCACGCCGAGGTGGGCAACGCCGGATCGCGGGCGGTGGCCGAACGCGTCGGCTTCGCGCTGGAGGGCGTGCAGCGCGCCGGCCTCGCCAACAAGGGCACGCTCCGGGACGGCTGGGTGGCCTCGCTGCTCCCCTCCGACTTCGGTCTGCCGAGCCCGGTGCCGTACCTCCCGGCCCGCGAGGAGCCCGCCCAGGCCTGACACCGGCCGGATGTCAGTGCCGCGCTCTAGGGTGCGGATCATGACGACCGCTCCGCGCCCCGCCGCCGAACTGTCCGCCGACGACGCCCGCCGGATCGCCCTGCGGGCCCAGGGCTTCCTGGGCGCGCCCGACCGCAGGGCCGGTGTCCGGGGGGTGCTGCGCGCCCTCGGCCAGGTCCAGCTGGACACGATCTCGGTCCTGGCCCGCTCGCACGAGCTCGTTCCGTACGCGCGCCTCGGCGCGGTGGGCCGGCCGGCGGTCGAGAAGGCGTACTGGTCGGAGGCGCACGCCTTCGAGTACTGGTCGCACGCCGCGAGCATCCTGCCCATCGAGGAGTGGCCGCACTTCGCGTTCCGCCGCCGCGCCTACCGCGACCGCCCGCACTGGCACCACGAGCTGTCCCCGGGGGCGTACGAGAAGGTGATCGCCCAGCTGCGGGACGAGGGCCCGCTGACGGCGACGGAGCTGGGCGGCGCGAAGAACAAGGGCGAGTGGTGGGACTGGTCCGACTCCAAGATCGCCGTCGAGCGGGCGCTGATGTTCGGCGAGGTCGTCGTCACCGAGCGGCGGGGCTGGAAGCGGGTGTACGACCTGGCGGAGCGGGCGATCCCGCCGGAGCTGCGCCACGACGATCTGGACGACACCGAGTGCGTGCGGCGCCTGGTGCGGCAGGCGGGCGAGGCGCTCGGCGTGGGCACGCGCGCGGACATCGCGGACTACCACCGCATCAAGACCGAGCAGTTCGACGCGGTGGTGGAGGCCTCGGGCCTGGTGCCGGTGACGGTCGCGGGCTGGGGGAAGCCCGCGTGGGCGGACCCGGCGGCGCTGGCGACGGAGCCGCGCGGCCGGCACCGGACGACGCTGCTCTCGCCGTTCGACTCGCTGATCTGGGAGCGGCCGCGCACGGAGCGGATCTTCGGCTTCACCCACCGCCTCGAGGCCTACGTGCCGAAGCCGAAGCGGATCCACGGCTACTTCGCGATGCCGGTCCTGGCCGGCGGCCGGCTGGTCGGCCGCGTGGACCCGGCCCGCGAGGGCTCGACGCTCGTCGCGCGCCAGATCACCCTGGACGGCCCCAAGGCCGTCCCCGCGGTGGCCCAGGCGCTGCGCGAGGCGGCCGAGTGGGTCGGCTGCGACACGGTCGCGGTGGAGCGCCTTAACCATCCGCACCTGGCGGCCCCGCTCCTCAAGGCACTCGCCTAGCGGGCCGGGGCCGGGCCGGGCCGGGCCTCAGCGGATCTCGAGGATCTTCTCCCGCATCGCGTAGACCACGGCCTCCATGCGGGAGTGCAGCTGGAGCTTCTCCAGGATGTTCCGCACGTGGTTCTTCACCGTGTTCTCGGAAATGAACAGCTCCTTGGCGATGTCCCGGTTGTTCATCCCGGTCGCGACGAGCTTGAGGACCTCCAGCTCGCGGTCGGTCAGCCGGGGCGCGGGCACGAGCCTGCGCTCGTCGGTGCGCTGGATCATCGACTTGAACTCGGTGAGGAGCTTGGACGCCATCGACGGGCTGATCTGCGACTGGCCGTCCGCGACGGCCCGGATCGCGGTGGCGACCTCGTCGGTGGAGATCTCCTTGAGGAGGTAGCCGGTGGCGCCCGCCTTGATCGCTTCGTAGAGGTCGGCCTCCTCGTCGCTGATCGTCAGCATGATGATCTTCGCGCTGGGGGCCACCTCCTTGATGGAGGTGCAGGCCTCGATCCCGCCGCGCCGGGGCATCCGGACGTCCATCAGGACGATGTCGGGGAGCAGGTCGGCGGCCTTGTCCACGGCCTCGGCCCCGTCGCCGGCCTCGCCGACGACCTGAATGTCCTCTTCCTGGGCGAGGACGATCTCCAGGCCTCGGCGGAAGAGCGCGTGGTCGTCCACGACGAGAACGCGGATGGGCTCCTTGCGGTAGCCGCCGCTGTCCGGTTCCGAACGCTCCGGAGCACTCTCCGGAGGAACCTCGCCATAGGGTCCACGCCCGCTGAGTACCGGGCCGAAGCTGTCCGCCATCGTTCCTCCCCCTGAAGGCCGTGGCCTGAATTCGATTCCGGTCCTCCAACCACTGCCCACAGAGCACCGGTTGGCGTGCACGACATGATTTCATGCCCCGGCGACGCGAGGGGTGCCCACGGACGCAGGAGGGTGCCCCTGGGGGCGCGAAACGCGCTCCAGGGGCACCGGAGGGACATCCTGATGTGCGGGTGCGGTGCGGCGGCGGCCGGTCAGCCGCCCAGCGCACCACCGGCGCCGCCGCCCTCGGCGAGCGGGTCGCTCTCCAGGTGGATGACGCCGTAGTCGTACGCATGTCGCCGGTAGACGACGCTCGGCTGCTTGTTGTCGGAGTCGACGAACAGGTAGAAGTCGTGGCCGACCAGCTCCATCTCGTAGAGCGCCTGGTCGAGCGTCATGGGAGCGGCCCGGTGGGTCTTCTCACGGACCACCATGGGGCCTTCGCCCTGGACCTCGATCGAGCCCATCATCGTGGTGGGCACCTTGTCCGGCTCGTCGACCGCGAGTTGGCCGTCCCCGTTGAGCTGGGCGGCGCCGGGCACCACGTCCCCGACCTCCGCCGCCGACAGCCTGCCGTTGCCACGGCGGGTGTAGCGCTTGTCGTGCTGCTTGCGCAGCCGGGCCTCCAGCTTGTCGCTGGCGAGGTCGAGGGCTGCGTACGCGTCGGCTGCGGACGCTTCCGCCCGGATCACCGGGCCTCGGGAGTGGAGGGTGATCTCCACGCGGTCGGACCGGTCGGCCTGCCGCGGGTTGTGCTCCTTGGACACCTCGACGTCGAGGCTGATCACCTTGCCGTCGAGCTTCTGGATCTTCTCCAGCTTCAGCTTCTCGGCCACGTGCTTGCGGAACCGCTCGGGCACCTCGGTCTTGCGGCCCTTGACGACGATGTCCACGCAGAACTCCGTTCCCGGATCGCCCTGGTCGGCTCCTTGGCCGCCGGGCATCTCCCTTTGCACCAGACTCCGGTGGTCACCGGAGCTCGGACTTGGCGAGTTTCACCTCTCCTCCCCCGCCGGCACGATCCTCATCCCACCGGCACGAGGTTAATTCGCCCTTAACTCCTGTCCTGTAGGCGCAACCATGTTTGTTGTGAGGCTCTGGCATTCGCCATTCCTCACAACCGAACATAGCCCCTTCGGACGGGTGTCGGCACCCTCTGCCGAGACTTACCTCCGTTCGGGTGCTTTCACCTCTCACCACCTGCAACGATGCAAGTTCCTGGCGAGTTCCCGTTTATTTCGAACGAAGAGGGAGAGGATGCGATTACAGCCGCCCGCCGCTGTTCGAATTCGTGCTGCGCGGATCTTTCCGGCGCGCTCCGTGCCGCCGCCTCCGCCATTCCCCTGGGTAATGCCGGAATGAACGCCGGGTGTACGTCCCCGAGGGCGCGAGCCGCCTCCGCGAGCGAGGCGCCCGTGGTCATCACGTCGTCGACGAGAACCACCCTTCCGGCCTCCAGGAGCCGCCCGCCGCCCGGCACGACCTCCAGCGCCCCGGCCAGGTTCGCGCGCCTCCCGCGCGCCCCGAGGCCCGCCTGGTCCGCCACGAAACGCCGCTGCCGCAGCACGGAGACGACCCGCGCGTCCCGGCCCGCGCGCCGCAGCCGGACGGCCGCGGCCAGCGCGATCCGCCGCGTCGGATCGTGGCCACGCGCCCGTACGGAGCTCCGCGAGGACGGCACCGGCACGAGGAGCAGCGGAGGAGCCGCTGAGCCGGTGGCGGGCCCGTCGGCGGCCGCCACGGCGGCGGCGAGCGCCCCGCCGAGGGGCCCGGCGAGCGGCAGCACCCCGCGCTCCTTGTGGGCGACGAGCAGTTCCCGTACGGCACCCGCGTACGGCGCGACGGCATGGACCACCGGCAGCCCGGCCGGCTCGGGCGCGGGCCGCACCCGGCGCGGCCCGCCGTCGGTCAACTCACCGGCGCACGCCCCGCACAGGGCCGTCCGCGGCGCGCCGCACCCGCCGCAGGCGACCGGCAGCACCAGCCCGGCGATCTCGCGCCACCACCCCCGCATGACTCCACTGTGCGCGCTCCGGCCGTTGCGGACCACCCCTGTGGAAAACCCGACGAGAGCTCCCTCACCGTCCGGCGGAGTACGTCAGGTACCCCCGGCCGGACCGGCACCGGGCGCCCGCCGGACCGACGCCCACCGGCGGCCCGGGGGCCCGGCGGCCGTGCCGTGCCGTTTCGGTCAGCCGGGGTAGACGGGCAGGTCGCCCTTCTTGAGCAGTGGCTGCCAGTTCGTCCCCGGGGCGAGGCGGACGATGCCGTCGTTCCCGGAGTCCGCCACCACCGGCGCGTTGTCGCTGTTCGGCGCGGCGACCGAGGTCACCCCGTTGAGCCCGGGAAGCACCGAACTCGCCGACGTCGAACCGTCCGTCTGGAGGTAGCGGATCTGCTGGACGCCCCCCGCCTCCTTGCCGACCACGACCAACCGGCTCGGACCGGCCCAGGAGACGGCCGTGACCGACTCCATCCGCGGGGCGACCGGCTGGAGCTCGACGACGGACACCGCGGGCTCCGCCCCCGACGCCTGCCGCTCGACCCGCCCGATCTGGAGCGTGGTGCGGTCGCCGCGCGTGACGAGGAGCGCGACCCGCACCCCGTCCGCCGAGACCCGCAGCGCCTCGACCCGCGTCCCCTCGGTCAGCCACGGCGTCCGGACCTCGACGGGCTCGCCCGAACCGTCCGGCACCAACCACAGGTGCGGCGACGCCGGGTTCCGGTCGGCGACCCACAGGTCACCCCTGCCGTCCCAGCTCGGCGCCGACAGCCGGTCCCCGGGGCGGACCCCCTTGCTCGTCAGCACGGCCGGAGACGGGTCCTGCTCGGTGGTGATCGAGGAGACGAGCAGGTCGCGCCCGTTCGCCGCGACCCCCGCGGCACGGGTCTCGCCGCGGTCGACCGCGACCGACGTCAGCGGCGTCGTGCCCTGGCCGAACGGCCCCGGCACCTCCACCGCAGCGTCGTCCTGCTTGCCCTCGACGTTCAGCGACATCAGCTTGCCGTGGTCCAGGAGGTACGGCCGCTCCCTGGGCACACTGCTGCGCACCGCCGCGAACTCCGACGCCTGCCCCTGGCCCATCCGGCACAGCGAGCGGCCCGACGCGTTCTGCAGTTCGACCTGCTCGACGCGGACCGAGGTCAGGTCGCCCAACGTGAAGAGGAGCTGCGCCGCCATCCGCCGGCAGGCCTCGCCGCCCACTTCCTTGTTGAGCGGCACCTTCAGCGTGGAGGTGTCGTCCGGCGTCAGCGAGGTGATTCCCGGCTTCAGCTGCGTACCGGAGGGGAAGTACGAGTCGACGGCCCACTTCAGCCAGTTCGTCGGCCCTTCGAGAAGCGCCTTGACCGTCTGCGTCACCGGATCCATCCGGGTGACCGGGTCCTGCCGCTGCCGGATGTAGACGGGGTCGGCCACGACCCAGTCCTCGCCGGACGCGAAGTAGTACTTGTTGACGGACCGGTAGTTGCGCAGGAAGTCCGCCTCGCCGAGCACCAGGCCCGGGGGCAGGCTGTCGATGCGCCACTCCTTGCCCTTCCCGTTCGCGACGGGCTGCTGCACGACGTGGATCGACTGGAGGTACTCGGCGGGGGCGACCGGCTTGTACGCGTGCCGGGCGTCGACCGTCGCGATCTGCCGACCGGACAGCGGATAGACCCGGCTCCTGCTGTCAGGGTCGGCGTCACGGTCGGTCGGCTGACGGCCGGGCGCGTTCGAGAGCACGGTGATGCTCTGCTCCGGCTTCCAGTTCCGCAGGGCCCGCTTCGTCAGGTACTTGCGCGCGGTGGCGAAGCCGGGGTCGTCACTGGTCATCGCCTCCAGGAAGCCCTCGACGATCTCGTCCGGATCGGCGTTCTCCCGCGGCGCGACGGCGTAGACCCGCACCTGCGAGTCCCCGGCGTTCGCCCCCTTCACGACCTCGACGTCCCCGCTGTCGGGCATCGTCGCGCAACCGGTCGCGAGCAGCCCGCCGCACACGGCGAGCACCACGGCCCGGCTGCTCCTGCCCCACCCCGCGCGTCCCTCTCGGGAATCAGCGCCCACGTGT
Organism: Streptomyces sp. NPDC020807; assembly: GCF_040641575.1. Classification (NCBI taxonomy): domain Bacteria; kingdom Bacillati; phylum Actinomycetota; class Actinomycetes; order Kitasatosporales; family Streptomycetaceae; genus Streptomyces; species Streptomyces sp. NPDC020807. The sequence goes on along the minus strand of NZ_JBFADU010000003.1, from coordinate 8,668 downwards.
CCCGTCCTCCCGCTCCACGGACCCTGCCCCTCCGGCCGTCCCCGCCCCGCCGCCGTCGGCGTCAGCCGCCGTACGCGCCACCACCCGGGCACCGCTGCCGGGCAGGGCCGTCGGATCGACGGTCGCCCGCGGCTGCGCGGGAAGCCTCGGCGGCACGGGGAGCGCCGGCCGGTCACCGGCGGACTGCGCGGGCACCGCCGCGGCCCGCGCGCTCTCCTCCTGTACGCGGCCGGCGGCGGCCGCCTGCTCCCGGTTGCGCCGCGAGTCCTCGGGTTCCAGCGGGATCGGGGAGCCGCGCAGCGGCTCGTCCGCGGTCCTCGGCAGCGTCAGCCGGAACTGCGAACCGCCCCCGGGCTCGCCCCACGCCTGGAGCCAGCCGCCGTGCAGCCGCGCGTCCTCGACGGCGATCGACAGACCGAGACCCGTGCCACCGGTGGTACGGGCACGAGCGGGGTCGGCCCGCCAGAAACGGTTGAACACCCGGGTCGCCTCGCCGGGCTTGAGGCCGACGCCGTAGTCGCGTACGGCGATGGCGACGGCCCCGCCGGCCGCGGCGAGCTTCACCACGACGTCCCGGCCCTCGCCGTGCTCGACGGCGTTGACCACGAGGTTGCGCAGCACGCGCTCGACCCGGCGGGCGTCCGCCTCGGCCACCACGGGCTGTTCGTCACCGAGGACGACGATCCGGGTGCCCTTGCGTTCGGCGAGCGGCTCGGCACCGCCGATGACCCGGCGCACGACCTGGCGCAGGTCGATCGGCTCGGCTTCGAGCGCGGCGGCTCCCGCGTCGAAGCGGCTGATCTCCAGGAGGTCGGAGAGCAGCGACTCGAAGCGGTCCAGCTGGTCCCCGAGGAGTTCGGCGGCGCGGCCGGTGACGGGGTCGAAGTCGACCCGGGCCTCGTGGATGACGTCGGCCGCCATCCGGACCGTGGTGAGCGGCGTGCGCAGCTCGTGCGAGACGTCGGAGACGAACCGCCGCTGCATCCGCGACAGCTCCTCCAGCTGCTGGATCTTGACCTGGAGGCTCTGCGCCATCTTGTTGAAGGCTTCGCCGAGCCGCGCGATGTCGTCCTCGCCGGTGACCTTCATCCGCTCCTGGAGGCGCCCGGCGGAGAGCCGCTCGGCGATCCCCGCGGCCATCCGGACGGGCGTGACGACCTGCCGCACCATGAACCAGGCGATGGCGCCCAGCAGGACGACGACGAACAGCCCGGCGGTCGCCAGGGTGCCCTTGACCAGCGTGAGGGAGTCCTCCTCCTGCGTCAGCGGGAAGAGGTAGTACAGCTCGTACGGGGTGCCGTCGGCGTCGTTCAGCCGCTTGCCGATCACGAGACCGGCCTCGGACGGCCTGTCGTTCGTGTAGTGGATCCGGGTCGACTTCTGGAAGGTGTCCGCCCCCTGCGCGACGTTGTGCCGCAGGTCGGCGGGGATGCTCGTGGTGGGGTCGACCTCGCCGGAGGCCCGTGCGCCGCGGCTCGCGCCGACGCCGGTGTCCAGCGACAGGGCCACGACGTTGAACGCGCTCTGCCCGCCGCTGGCGAGCTGCTCGACCAGCGTGGAGCGCCAGTTCACGGACGAACCGTCCCGCGCGCCCTCCTGCTGCCCGGGCCCCGACGGCGTGGTCGCGGCCCGGTCCTGCGCGGCGGAGAACCCGCCCGCGGCCTGGCTCTGCGCGGCCCGCTCCTTGGCGTCGAGCAGACCGTTGCGGACCTGGCCGATGACGACCAGGCCGAGGAGCAGCACGACACCGAGGGACATGAGGAGGGTGCCGGTGACGACCCGCAGCTGGATGTTCCGCCGCCACAGCCGGACGGCGGGCAGCAGCGGACGACGCACCCAGCGCGCGACCAGCCGGATCACCGGTCCACCCGGTGCCCCGTCGTTGAGGAGCCGCCCGCCCAGCAGACGCCGGAAACGCGGGCCCCCCCGTCCCGGTCCGGCAGCCCGCCCCGTACGGACTCCCGGAATCCCGGGCTTCGGAGCAGCACTGCCTTCGCTCATGTCAGCTCGGTCCCGCCTTGTAACCGACACCGCGGACGGTCACCACGATCTCCGGGCGCTCGGGGTCCTTCTCGACCTTCGAGCGCAGCCGCTGGACGTGCACGTTCACCAGACGGGTGTCGGCCGCGTGCCGGTATCCCCAGACCTGCTCCAGCAGGACCTCACGCGTGAAGACCTGCCACGGCTTGCGCGCCAGCGCGACGAGCAGGTCGAACTCGAGCGGGGTCAGGGCGATGGACTGCCCCTCCCGCTTCACGGAGTGCCCGGCCACGTCGATGACGAGGTCACCGATGGTGAGCTGCTCCGGCGCGGGCTCCTCGGACCTCCGCAGCCGCGCCCGGATCCGGGCGACGAGCTCCTTCGGCTTGAACGGCTTGACGATGTAGTCGTCGGCCCCGGACTCCAGGCCCACGACCACGTCGACCGTGTCGCTCTTGGCCGTGAGCATGACGATCGGCACCCCGGACTCGGCCCTGATGAGCCGGCACACCTCGATGCCGTCCCGTCCGGGCAGCATCAGGTCCAGCAGCACCAGATCCGGCTTGGCCTCACGAAACGCGGCAAGCGCCTTGTCACCGTCCGCGACGAACGATGGATCGAACCCTTCACCCCGCAGCACAATCCCGAGCATCTCGGCCAGTGCGGTGTCGTCGTCGACGACAAGAACGCGTCCCTTCATATCGACATCATCCCATTTCCGTATCAGTCCTGAGGCGACTGGTGAGATACCTCACTGACCTGCGGCAACGCCCCTGATCAACCCGTGATGACTGCCCGTGTTCATGGGTGTTGATGTCCGTCATGAAAGGTCACCCCCGTGCCCCCGTGGTCGCGCAGAACCGTACCCCGTGACCGGCAGTCTCCTCCCCGCCCCCGCCCCGCGCGGCACGAACCGCGAAGGTACGGACAAAGGTACGAACGAGACGCGCCCACTCCGGCCCACGGCAGAGCCCCGCGTGGCACGATGGCACCCGGCCCGCCGCCGTCCCAGGTGTCGGCCGCCGTGACCGAGCCGGTTCGCCGATCCGGCACCGCGACCATTCCTCCGAGGTGGACGACCGTGAACGACACTCCGGGCTGGACCTCGCCCGGATCCGCCCCCTCCGACGGCCAGGACGGCCCGGGAACCTCCCGGCCCACCCCCGCCGACGCCGACGGCTCCGCCTCCCAGTGGTCCAAGGACCAGCCGCCCGCCGGCCAGTGGTCGCCACCGGCCGACCGGACCCCGGCGCGGTCCTCCTCCGGCCCGTGGGGTCCGCCGTCCCCGCACAGCGGGCGGGGCGCGCCCCAGGCCGCGCAGCCCGGCGTGATCCCGCTCCGCCCCCTGGGTGTCGGTGAGATCCTCGACGGATCGGTGAAGACCCTCCGCACCCACTGGCGCACGGTCCTGGCCATCGCCATCCCCGTCGCGGTCTTCACCCAGGTCGTCAGCATCCTGGTCCAGCGCTACCTGGTCCCCACCACCCCGGCGCTCAGCCCCGACGCCACCCCGGCCGAACAGCTGGAGCAGGCGGTCCAGGAGGCTCAGAACACCCTGATCGGCCTCGGCCCCGAAGCGCTCCTCACGCTGATCGCCACCGTCATCAGCACCGCCCTGCTGTCCGTCGTCGTCAGCCGCGCCGTCATGGGCCGCCCGGTCTCGCTCGGCGACGCCTGGCACGAGGCCCGCCCCCGCCTGCTCCCGCTCCTCGGACTGACCCTGCTCCTCGGGGTCATGAGCGCGGGCATCATCGTCGTCGGCGTGCTGCCCGGCATCCTGATCGGCGGCGGGGTCGGTATCGCCCTGACGACGGTCGGCGGCCTCGGCGCGGCCATCGTCACCCTCTGGCTCATGATCCGCTTCAACCTGGCCTCCCCCGCGCTGATGCTGGAGCGTCAGGGCGTCCTGACCTCGCTGAAGCGCTCGGCCAAGCTGGTCCAGGGCTCCTGGTGGCGGATCTTCGGCATCACGCTGCTCACGCAGCTGCTGGTCTTCGTCTTCGCCATGATCATCCTGATCCCGTTCACGATCATCGGCTTCGCCGTCGACGGCGGCTTCGGCTCCGTCCTCTCCAACTCCGCCGCCGACTCCGGCTGGCCCTTCCTGATCGTCACGGGCATCGGCGGCGTGATCATCAGCGCGATCACGTACCCCATCACGGCCGGCGTGAACGTCCTCCTCTACGTGGACCAGCGCATCCGCCGCGAAGCCCTGGACCTCGAACTGGCCCGGGCCGCCGGCATCCCCGGCTACGGCACCGCCCCGGGCACCGACACCGTCGGCGGCTGATGCCGTGACGGTCACGGGGGGATCGGCCGCGGCACCCGCACTCCCGCGCGCCGACGACGCACCGCTGGACATCTCCCGCCTCCCCGCCCGCGAGGCGGCGGAGCGGGAGCTGTCCAAGCCGATGTACCACGAGAACGACCCGAACATCGTCGAGCGCGGACTCGACCGCTTCTGGGACTGGGTCGACGGCATCCTCCACGCCGCCTCCCAGTCCACCCCCGGCGGCCTCGTGGGCCTCCTCGCCGTCGCCCTGCTGGGCATCGCCCTGGTCGCCGCCCTCTGGTGGCGCCTCGGCACCCCCCACCGAGCCCCCGGCGCCACCGCCGACTCCCTCTTCTCCGACGGCCCGCGCACCGCCGAGGAACACCGCGCGGCCGCCGCCCGCCACGCCATCGCGGGCCACTGGAACCAGGCCGTCCAGGAACGCATGCGGGCCATCGTCCGCTCCCTCGAAGAGCGCGCCCTCCTCGACCACCGCCCCGGCCGCACCGCCGACGAGGCGGCCGCCGAAGCCGCCCGCACCCTCCCCGCCCACGCCGACGCCCTCCGCCTCGCCGCCCGCGCCTTCGACGACGTCACATACGGCGGCCGCACCGCCGACGAAGCCGCGTACCGTCGCGTCGAAGAGCTCGACACCGCCCTGGAACGGACCCGCCCGACCCTGGACTCCGCCCCGACGGGGACGCCCTCATGAGCCGACCGGTCACCGCCCCCACCTCGACCGCCCTCTCCGCCCGGCAGGTCTGGACCCGAACCCGCGGTGCCGCCCTCGTCCTCGCTCTCCTCCTCATCGGCGGCATCACCGTCGCGGCCCTCAACTCCACCAAGGCCCACGGCGCCCTCGACCCCCGCTCCGCCGACCCCACCGGCAGCCGCGCCGTGGCCGAGCTCCTCCGCGGGCACGGCATCACCCTCACCGTCGCCACCAGCCTCGACGAGGCCACCGCCGCCACCGACAGCCGCGCCACCCTCCTCGTCACCACACCGGACCTGCTGACCGCTCCCCAACAGGCGGCCCTCCGCGCCACGATGACGAAATCCGCCGGCCGCACCGTCCTCGTCGGCGCGGGCGGCACCTCCCTCGACACCCTGGCCCCGACCGTCACCAGCGCCCTCAGCGCCCCGGTCTCCGCCCTCTCCCCCGCCTGCACCCTGCCCGCCGCGGTCCGCGCGGGCACCGCCGAACTCGGCGGCGAGCGCTACACCGTCACCGCCGGCACCGAGGCCGACAGCTGCTACCCCTCCGACGGCCTGCCGACCCTCGTCCGCCTCCCCGGCCCCGGCCCGAACCCCACCGACACCGTCCTCCTCGGCTCGCCCGACATCCTCTACAACAACCGCCTCGCCCATCAGGGCAACGCCTCGCTCGCCCTTCAACTCCTCGGCTCCCGACCCCATCTCGTCTGGTACCTCCCCTCCCTCGCCGACACCTCGGCCACCACCGACGCCCCCGCCGGCGACACCACGGACAACTTCCTCGCACTCATCCCCTCGGGCTGGCTGTGGGGCACACTCCAACTCGCCGTCGCCGCCCTCCTCGCCGCCCTCTGGCGCGGCCGCCGCCTCGGCCCCCTGGTCACCGAGCGACTTCCCGTCACCATCCACGCCTCCGAGGCCACCGAAGGCCGAGCCCGCCTCTACCGCAGGGCGAACGCCCGCGACCGCGCCGCCTCGGTCCTCCGCACGGCGACCCGCACCCGCCTGGCCCCCCTCGTCGGCGTATCCACCCGCGACGCCCACTCCTCCGAACTCCTCCTCCCCGCACTCTCCGCCCGTCTCCCCCAGACCACCGCGGACCCCAGGACCCTCCTCTTCGGCCCGGCTCCCGCCGACGACGCCACCCTCGTCCGCCTGGCGGACCAACTCGACGCCCTCGAAAGAGAGGTACGCACCTCATGAGCGCCCCGACCCCCGAGACCCCCACCGACTCGGACAGCGCCCGCGCCTCCCTGGAGTCCCTGCGCACCGAGATCGCGAAGGCAGTGGTCGGCCAGGACCCCGCCGTCACCGGTCTCGTCGTCGCCCTGCTCTGCCGGGGCCACGTGCTCCTCGAAGGCGTCCCGGGCGTCGCGAAGACCCTGCTGGTCCGCTCGCTCGCCGCCGCACTCGAACTCGACACCAAGCGTGTCCAGTTCACCCCCGACCTCATGCCGAGCGACGTCACCGGCTCCCTGGTGTACGACACCCGGACCTCCGAGTTCTCCTTCCAGCCCGGCCCGGTCTTCACCAACCTGCTGCTCGCCGACGAGATCAACCGCACACCCCCGAAGACCCAGTCCTCGCTCCTGGAGGCGATGGAGGAACGTCAGGTCACCGTCGACGGCACCCCGCGCGCGCTCCCCGAACCCTTCCTCGTCGCCGCCACCCAGAACCCCGTCGAGTACGAGGGCACCTATCCGCTCCCGGAAGCCCAACTGGACCGCTTCCTACTGAAGCTGACGGTCCCTCTGCCCTCACGGGCGGACGAAATCCAGGTCCTCACCCGCCACGCCGAGGGCTTCGACCCCCGCGACCTGAAGGCCGCGGGCGTCCGCCCCGTCGCGGGCCCCGCCGAGCTCGAAGCCGCCCGGGCAGCCGTCGCCAAGGTCGCGGTCTCCCCCGAGATCGCCGGCTATGTCGTCGATATCTGTCGTGCCACGCGTGATTCCCCCTCACTCACGCTCGGGGTCTCCCCCCGAGGCGCCACCGCCCTGCTCTCCACCGCCCGCGCCTGGGCCTGGCTCACCGGCCGGGACTACGTCACCCCGGACGATGTGAAGGCCCTCGCTCTCCCCACCCTGCGTCATCGCATCCACCTGCGGCCCGAGGCCGAGATGGAAGGAGTCACCGGTGACTCCGTCATCCACTCGATCCTCGCCCACGTCCCCGTCCCCCGCTGAGAACGGCGCCTCATGGCCCTCACCGGACGAACCGCCCTGATCGCCGCCCTCGGATCGCTCCCCGTCGGCATCCTCGCCCCCAGCTGGGCGGGGATGCTCGCGGTGAACGCGCCCCTCTCGCTAGCAATTCTGTGCGACTACGCGATGGCCGCGCCAGTACGAACGCTCCAGTTCACCCGAAGTGGTGATACATCCGTTCGACTCGGTGACGCCGCAGAAGTCCAGCTCACCGTCGCCAACCCGTCCTCCCGCCGCCTCCGCGCCCGGCTCCGCGACGCCTGGCCGCCCAGCAGCTGGCTCCCCGGCGCCGACCAGGCCGCCTCCCGCCACACCCTGACGGTTCCCGCCGGCGAACGCCGCCGCCTGACCACGACCCTGCACCCCACCCGCCGCGGCGACCGGCACGCCGCACGCGTCACCGTCCGCTCCTACGGCCCCCTCGGCCTCGCCGCCCGCCAGGGCAACCACGAGGTCCCCTGGACGGTCCGCGTCCTGCCGCCCTTCACCAGCCGCAAGCACCTGCCGTCCCGCCTGGCCCGCCTCCGCGAACTCGACGGCCGCACCAGCGTGCTGACCCGAGGCGAGGGCACCGAGTTCGACAGCCTCCGGGAGTACGTCCCCGGCGACGACACCCGCTCGATCGACTGGCGCGCCACCGCCCGCCGCGCCGAAGTCGCCGTCCGCACCTGGCGCCCCGAACGCGACCGGCACATCCTCGTCGTCCTCGACACCGGCCGCACCTCCGCCGGCCGCGTCGGCGACGTCCCCCGCCTGGACGCGGCGATGGACGCCGCCCTCCTCCTCACCGCCCTCGCTTCCCGCGCGGGCGACCGAGTCGACCTGCTCGCCTACGACCGCCGTCTCCGCGCCCAGGTCCAGGGCCGCTCAGCAAGTGACGTCCTCCCTGCCGTCGTCAACGCCCTGGCCCCACTCGAACCGGAGCTCGTCGAGACGGACACCCGAGGTCTCGCGGCCACCGCCCTGGCCCGCGCACCTCGCCGCTCGCTGATCGTTCTCCTGACCACCCTCGACGCGGCCCCCGTCGAAGAGGGTCTCCTCCCCGTACTGCCGCAGCTCACCCAACGCCACACGGTTCTGCTGGCCTCCGTCGCCGATCCCCGCATCACGGCGATGGCCGACTCCCGCGGATCGGTAGAAGCGGTGTACGAGGCCGCTGCGGCCACCCAGACCGAGAACCAGCGCACCCGCACCGCCGACCAGCTCCGCCGCCACGGCGTCACCGTCGTCGACGCCACCCCCGACACCCTCGCCCCTGCCTTGGCCGACGCCTACCTCGCGCTGAAAGCCGCCGGCCGCCTCTGACGATCTTCTTGAGGCACTCCCGAAAGGGGTTCCGTGCCGTAAACGCAGAAAAGCCCCGCACCAGAAGGTGCGGGGCTTTCCCACAATGATTGTTCGGCGGCGTCCTACTCTCCCACAGGGTCCCCCCTGCAGTACCATCGGCGCTGAAAGGCTTAGCTTCCGGGTTCGGAATGTAACCGGGCGTTTCCCTAACGCT